>JAZSPB010000156.1:0-195583 GCA_045537235.1 Eubacteriales bacterium | reverse complement strand
TGTCCCGCGCCCTTTTGGTTGTTTGTGCGAACATAGCGGAACGCCATAGGATGCGGTATGTTCGCTCAAACTTTGGTAAGGGCGCGGAACAAAAGTTTTTGCGGAGCTTTTTTCAAAAAGCGACCTCCCCCGCGCCCGCAGGCGCCTTGCGCGGTTGCAAAAAAAAGGGGTTGACAAAATTGTTAAGGGGGTGTATAATAAGCGAAGTAACGGCGGATGCTTCCAGTGAGTATAGCCGAAGAAAGGATAATTTATGGAGATTAAATCAAGTGTCAATTTGATGGTGATGTCGTTCAATATGCGTTGCAGTAGCGCCAAGGATGGCATTAATGCTTTTGAGAAGCGTGTGCCGCGTATTGAGGAAATGTTAAATCGTTATTCTCCCGATGTGGTGGGATTTCAAGAGATTACGCCTGTGATGCGTGAGTGGATCGTGGATACTTTTCCGCAGTATTATGCGGTAGGAGCGGGTCGCAACGCCGATTATTCGGGTGAGAGTTGTCTCATTGCTTTCAAGAAAAGCGCCTTTGATTTGGTTGCTGCCGATACCGTCATGCTTTCTTCCACGCCTCATGTCATGGGAAGCCGATACGAGGGTGCCGGGCAGAGTAAGTGCCCCCGTATTTATACCCGTGCGCTTTTGAAGCACAGAGATCTGCGTGAGCCTTTCTGGTTCTACAATGTGCACACCGATCATGAGGGAAGTCTTGCGAGAATTCTTGCTTCTCAGCAGCTTTTGGGGGACATTGCCTCTCACAGCCGCAACTTCATCATGACAGGCGATTTCAATGCCGAGCCCGATTCGGATGAGATCAAGATGCTTACTGCCAACGAGGCACGCAAGATCGTGGACGTGTCGGAAAATGCGGGAGCTACCTTCCACGACTACGGTAGAAGGGAAGTTCCGATCAAAATCGACTATATCTTCTCCGATCTGCGCAACAAGGTCGTGGAGTGCCGCGTGATCGAAGATGTGCCCGTTAACGATGTATATGTCTCGGATCATTTGCCGCTTATCGCGGTTCTTGAGATGAGATAATATAAAATTTAAAATTTTGAAGAGTAAGATCCGACGCGTAAAGTGTCTGTGGGACGGGGAGTTGTCCATGGAACGAAGGCGTGTCCGCGGTGTCGGGTCTGCATCCCGCTTCATCTGCATGGAAATCACGGTATATCCTCTTTTCCTCTTGCTGAAGAAGGCGAGGAAAGGAGGATTTTTTGTATGCAAAGAAACAAACAAAAACGTGCTTTGAAGGTTATGGTCACTATGTCACTTTTGGTGGCAGTCAGCATTGTCTGCGGAAAGTATTTGGCCATTCCCGGGGGAGAGATCTTGCGATTCAGCTTCGAAAATTTGCCCATTCTTATGTCGGGTATGCTGTTCGGTCCTGCGGCGGGTGTGCTTGTGGGGGTGACGGCGGATCTTGTGGGCTGTGTTCTCGTGGGGTATACCGTCAATCCTTTGGTAACGATTGGGGCGGCGGCTATCGGCTTGATCTCCGGGGTTTCGTGGCGGCTTCTCAAACGCGGTGCAGTGCCGTATGCATTCCGAGTGGTATTGACGGTAATGGCGGCGCATCTTGTGGGCTCGGTGCTGATCAAAACCTTTGGATTGGCTGTCTATTATGAGATCCCCATTTGGTTGCTGATGCTTTGGCGGCTGCTCAATTATGGGCTTGTCGGCGGAGTGGAAGGTGTTCTTTTGTGCTTTTTAATGAAAAATAAACTGCTGACCAAACAGTTTTCTTCAGGACAAAATACTGTGGGGAGGAAATGATATCATGAACTATACCGAAGCTTTGGAATATATCCATGCCATCAATTGGACGTTCTGTAAGCCCGGTCTCGAACGCATCGGTGAGCTTTGCGAAAAGCTGGGGCATCCCGAACGGGACTTGAAATTCATCCATGTGGCAGGAACCAACGGAAAGGGATCCTTTTGTGCCATGCTTTCTTCGATCCTGACCCACGCGGGATATAAGACGGGACTCTATACCTCCCCCCACATGGTCACATTCAACGAACGGATGCGTGTGAACGGCGAGATGATCGATAACGAGGTGTTGGCCGATATCACAAGCCGTGTGCGTCCCGTTGCCGATTCCATGACAGACCGTCCGACCGAGTTTGAGTTGGTTACCGCCATTGCATTTGTCTATTTTAAGCAGATGGAATGCGATGTGGTCATTTTAGAGACCGGACTTGGCGGACGGCTGGATGCGACCAATATCATCCCCGCGCCGCTGGTTTCGGTTATAACGGGAATCGACCTCGACCATACAGCCATTCTCGGTGATACCTACGCCAAGATCGCGGCAGAGAAGGCAGGCATCATCAAGCCGAACGCGCCTGTGGTGGTAGGAGACTGTAACGGTGAGGCCTTGAGTGCCATTCTTGAGAAAGTCAAGGCGACCCGCTCCCGTCTCTATCGCGCAGACCTTTTGGCGCTGTCCCGACTTGAATATTCTCTTGACGGAACTCGTTTTGACTATCGCGGATATCATGATCTTTCTCTGCCACTCGTCGGTATCTATCAGCCGAGAAATTGCGCCACGGTCCTTGAGTGCGTGGCGGCATTGCGCGATGGCGGATTTGCGATATCGGATCAGCATCTTCGAATGGGACTGTCTGCCACGCGGTGGATCGGACGTTTTGAGGTGCTTTCCCGAGAGCCGCTCGTCATCTATGACGGAGGTCACAATCCCCAAGGCGTAGAGGCTTGCGTAGAGAGTGTCAAAGCGGTCATTCCCAACCGTCGCGTGTGTGTTCTTTGCGGCATTCTCCGCGACAAGGACTATGAGCATATGGTAACCGCCCTCTCACAGATCGCGGATTCGGTGGTGACCCTGACGGTCGATAGCCCCCGCGCGCTTCCCGGAGAGGAGCTGGCGACGATTCTTCGCACTCGCGGAATGGATGTCGAGGCCGCCGATTGCGACAGCGATGCGGTGAAAAAAGCCTTCCGAAAAGCCAAAGAAAAAGAGCTACCGCTCCTTGCCATCGGCTCCCTTTATATGTACTCTCAAATCATCGATGATCTCAAACGTTCGATCGGATCTGCGCCTGTCGAAGGAAAAATCGCCTTCTGAAAATTCAAAAATGCAAAAAAAATTGTTCCGCGCCCCTTTGAAGTTAGAGTGAACACAGCGGTACCCCACGGTGTGGGCAGTATGTTCGCTCAAACTCCAAAAAGAGCGCGGAACAAAAGTTTTTTGCGGAGCTTTTTTTCAAAAAAGCGACCTCCCACGCCCGCAGGCGCTCACCCGTCAGTTCAACTCAATGGTCTCTCCGGGCTTGACATAATAGTTCTTTCCCGCACGGGAATCGCGGAAGAACAGCTCACGGCAAGTGGGGTTGTATACGCGATCGCCTGCGCAAGAGAATTTCAACTGCTTGTAGGCTTCAGCATATTCAAAAATCTCAATGTTGGTCGCATACCAAATGTCATCACGACCGGAGATCTTTTCCGCAAAATTCTCGATGATCTCCCAGTTGTTGTCATCATCAAATTCGTAGCTGTGCCCCCAGACGTAAAGGAGCCAAGGCGCACGGCTACAGTTTTCGTTGAGCATCTTGTCAGCCAGCTCATTCAGCTTGTCACTCTTGTGGTGGCAGGTGGGCTTAAGACGAAGCCAGTCGGTGGGGAAATTCAGAGAGAAGGAAGGCGCCGTGGCACGCGCGTAAAGAATGCCGCAGGCCTTGAGGATGTCCACCGTTTCCTGGGAGTCGGCACTGTAGGAAAAACCGAAAGGATAAGCCAGACCGCGGCAAACGGTACCGAACATATCCTCGATGTTTTTGCGGTCGCCCAATACCTCATAGGTAGCCATATTGGAGGGGAGCTGTTCAAGGTAAGGGTGGTTGAGGGTATGTACCGCAACCTCGTGGGGAGAGTTCTTGAAAAGCTCAATAAGCTGATCGGCCGTCATTCTTCTGGATGCCCAGTTTACCTTGCCGGGAACCAAAGAGTTGGTGTTGATGTTGAAGGTTCCCTTAAGCCCGTATTTGTCAAAAATTTGCGACAGACGAATGTCCTGAACAACACCGTCGTCATAGCTGAAGGTGACAGCCTTGGAAAGACCGCCGGGGTATCTCATGTGAAAAGTTGGCATTGATATTTTCCTCCGTTCATATGGATCGTCGATCCAAGTCATTAAAACCATTTTAGCACACAAAAATAGGTCTGTCAATCCAATCGCGATATTTCCTCGGAAATTTTTCAAAAACTCTGTCCAAAACTTGACAATCGGCGGCTTTTATAGTATAATATTATGATAAAGAATTTAATGATTCCGAGGTTGAAATGAGCAAGATCAATCTATTGCCGCCTGAGGCGATGGCGGAGCAAAAGCTCTATGCCGAGCGAGTGAGGGCGGTCAATGAACAACATAAACAAAATACGGGAAAGAGCAAGTGCGCCTTTGTTCTGACCTTCGGCTGTCAGCAGAATGAAGCGGACAGCGAAAAGATCGCGGGAATGGCCGCAGCCATGGGCTATGAGATCGTTCATGCCCCCGAAGAAGCCGACTTGATCATGGTCAACACCTGTGCCATCCGCGAGCATGCCGAGCTTAAGGCACTTTCCATCATCGGACAGTACAAGCACCTCAAGGTCAAAAAGCCCGATCTGCTGATCGGTGTCTGCGGCTGTATGGTGACCCAAGAGCACCGACGTGACGATATCAAATTCCGCTACCCATATGTGGATTTTGTTCTCGGCACCTCGTCGCTCCATCGATTGCCGCAGTTGATCTTTGATAAGATGGACAAGGGCAAGCGCCTCTACTGTCCCGAGGAAAAAGAATATCTCGTGGCAGAGGGTTTGCCCGTGCATCGAGAGAGCCGTTACCGTGCGTGGGTTTCTATTATGTATGGTTGCAATAATTTTTGCTCATACTGTATCGTGCCTTATGTGCGCGGTCGCGAGCGCAGCCGCCGCAAGGAGGACATCTTCGCGGAGGTTCGCGGGCTTGTCGAGGATGGATATCGCGATATCACACTTTTGGGTCAGAATGTTAACTCCTATGGCAAGGATAACGATGACGGCTGTGATTTTGCCGACCTTTTGGCAATGTTAGATGGTATCGAGGGAGATTATACGCTCCATTTTATGACCAGCCATCCCAAGGATGCCACACGGAAGCTGGTAGATGTGATGGCAAAGGGAAGACACATTGCCAAGCATTTTCACCTTCCCATGCAGTCGGGAAGCGATAGGATCCTGAAGCTTATGAACCGCCATTACGATACACAGCATTATTTGGAGATCCTCGATTATATGCGAGAGAAGATCCCCGACCTTGCCGTGACGTCGGATATTATCGTGGGCTTCCCGGGGGAGACAGAGGAGGATTTCGAAGACACGCTTCGGATGCTTCGACGTGTCAAGTTCGATATGATATATTCCTTCATCTACTCGCCGCGAAAGGGAACTCCTGCCGCGGAGAGAGAGGATCAAATTCCCGATAAGACAAAAAGTGCACGGTTCGAGCGGTTGCTTGCGGTGCAGAATGAAATTTCTCTGGCGCGCAATAAGCCTTATGAAAACCGCGTGGTTCGTGTGCTTTGCGACGGAATCAGCAAGACAAACGATCGCGTTTACAGCGGAAGAACAGAGCAGTCGAAGATCGTTTTCTTTGACGGCTGCGAGAGTGACACGGGACGCTTTTTGGATATTCGTGTGACCCGTGCCGAGCCCTTCGCCCTTTACGGTGAAAAAATTAATTGATTAAATTTGAGCAAATTCAAGAAAGGAAATTATAAAATGGATATTTTTGAGATCGCCGCACAGCTCGGCAAAACCTTGAAGGAAGATGAAAGACTTGTCAGACTGGAAAATGCCAAAAAGGCATACGAGGAAAGTCCCGAGCTTGGCAAGATGATGGTTGAATACGAGGTTCAGCAGAAGGCGCTGGAGAACGAGGTGGTCAAGCCCGAAAAGGACTCCCACTTTATCGATATCATTCAGAATCGCATCAACGAGCTTTATCGCAACATTACCGAGCATCCCGCGTTTATTGAACTGAATGCGGCGCAGCAGGTGGTCAACGATTTGATGAATGCTGTAAATTCCACCATCATGTTCAACATCACGGGTGAGCTTCCGAGCGACTGCACACACAATTGCTCGACCTGCGGCGGAGGATGCCAACACTGATAGGAATTTTTCGGAGAAGAGAAAGGAGATAGGCTTATGACTCCTATGATGGAGCAGTATTTTGAGATCAAAAACCAATATAAGGATTATCTGCTTTTTTATCGACTGGGCGATTTCTATGAGATGTTCTTTGACGATGCCATTTTGGTGTCCCGTGAGCTGGAATTGACCTTGACCGGAAGAGATTGCGGAGAGGCCGAGCGCGCACCGATGTGCGGCGTTCCTTTTCACAGCGCGGAGGGATATATCGGCAAGCTGATCGAAAAAGGGTATCGTGTGGCCATCTGTGAACAGGTGGAGGATCCTGCTCTTGCCAAAGGCTTGGTAAAGCGCGAGGTCATTCGTGTCATTACACCCGGCACCCTTATTGAGAGCAATCTTCTTACCGAGAGCAAGAACAATTATGTCTGCGCGATCTATGTAGGCGAGAATGCTACGGGTGTGTGCTTTGCCGACGTTTCCACCGCCGAGTTCCATGCCACGGGCTTTGATAACAGCAATTTGGAAGCCAGACTGAAAAACGAGCTTGGTACATATGCGCCTCGCGAGATCGTTCTCAACATAGCAGTGGCTAAGTTGCCGTGGCTTGCCGACTATATCAAGGATCGCATCGGCTGTGTCTTGCTTGACAATCAGCCGTATCGTTTTGAACTTCCTGTCGCGGCCGACCGTGTCAAGGGACAGTTCGGACAGGAGAATTTTGACGATCTTGTCGGTGAACCGGCTATCATGTCGGCGGTCGGTTCGCTTTTGGGATATATTGAGGAGATGCAGAAATGCGATATCTCTTATATCAATAAGCTCAACCTCTATAACGATGGTCAGTACATGGAGTTGGATATCAATACCCGACGCAACCTTGAGTTGACCGAGTCCATGCGCTCTAAGGACAAAAAAGGCTCGCTCCTTTGGGTATTGGATAAGACCCGAACGGCACCCGGTGCGCGATTGCTTCGGAAATGGGTAGAGCATCCGCTTCTTAACGTACGCGAGATCGTGCGCCGTCAAAATGCGGTGACCGAGCTGTTTGAAAACTTTATGCTTCGCGAAGAGATCGGAGAACTTCTTGCCCATGTTTTGGACTTGGAGCGATTGGTGACCAAGGTGGTCTACGGCTCCGCCAATGCCAAGGATCTTCGCGCCATCTGTGCTACCATCTCGGTGCTTCCCGAGCTTCAGAATCTGCTTTTGGATTGCAAGAGCGACGAGCTTGTCGGCATTCGGGATAATATGGATCTTCTGGAGGATATCCATGCGCTCATAGACGAGTCGATCGTGGAGGATCCGCCCTTCCTCATTCGCGAGGGCAAGATGATCCGAGAGGGTTACAACCCCGATGTTGACCGATTGCGCGAGATCATGAGCGACGGAAAAGGCTGGATCGAACGCGTGGCCGCAGAGGAAAAGGAAAAAACGGGCATCAAGACCCTTAAGATCGGATATAATAAGGTGTTCGGTTACTATATTGAGGTCAGCCGATCCTTTACCGATATGGTACCCGATACCTATATTCGCAAGCAAACCTTGACCGGTGCCGAGCGTTATATTACGCAGGAGCTGAAGGATATGGAAGCCACCATTCTCGGCGCGGAGGATAAGGTGTGTTCGTTGGAATATGAACTCTTCCAACAGGTGCGCGCCCGTGTGGCCGAGAACAGCGAACGTATCCGCAAGGCGGCCGAGCTTATGTCCTTGGTGGATGTATATCTCAGTTTGGCGACGGTAGCATCGAAAAATAAATACACCTGTCCCGAGGTCGATCCCGGTGAGGTCATCACCATCAAAGAGGGAAGACACCCCGTGGTGTAGCAGTTTGTGAAGGACTCCTATTTCGTCCCCAATGACGTTCTGCTGGATACGGGGCGCAACCGTTTGATGCTGATCACAGGTCCCAATATGGCGGGTAAATCTACCTATATGCGTCAGGTGGCTCTGATCACCATTATGGCGCAGATCGGTTCTTTCGTTCCTGCCGATGATGCACGTATCGGTATTGTGGATAAGGTATTTACCCGTGTGGGTGCCTCCGATGATCTGGCATCGGGTCAATCGACCTTTATGCTGGAGATGAACGAGGTGGCATATATTCTTAAAAACGCAACCAAGAGAAGTTTGATCATTTACGATGAAGTCGGACGCGGTACTTCCACCTTTGACGGCATGAGCATCGCCCGTGCCATTGTGGAGTATACCCAAAGCAAAAAGATCGGGGCAAAGACCCTGTTTGCAACGCACTATCATGAGTTGACAGGTCTTGAGGATGAGTTTGACGGTATCGTCAATTATAATATCGCCGCCAAAAAGCGCGGTGACAATATCACCTTCCTTCGAAAGATCGTCCGCGGCTCCACCGATGACAGTTACGGCATCGAGGTGGCCAAGCTGGCGGGAATTCCGAATGAAGTGATCAAGAGGGCACGCGAGATCCTTGCTGTCGTAGAGAACAGCGCAAGATCGCTGACACTTTCCGGCAATGAGGATGCCGTCGAAAAGGATGACAGCCTGATCACGGTAGAAGATTGTATTGAAGAACAGATCATAGGAGAGCTTCGTGCGGTGGATATCAATGCCATTTCGCCCTTTGAGGCCATGACGCTTTTGTATGAACTGAAAAAACGATTGATGGATTGATGGGATATCTATGGGAAAAATAAATGTACTTTCCTTCGCAGTGGCCAATCTGATCGCTGCGGGCGAGGTGGTGGACAGACCCGCCTCAGCCGTTAAGGAGCTGTTGGAAAATGCCATAGACGCAGGCGCCACAAGGATCACCGTGGAGATTCAAAACGGCGGTGTAGCTTTTTTGCGCGTTTCGGACAACGGATGCGGCATGGATGCCGATGACCTTCCCGTGGCCGTGCGCCGTCATGCTACCAGTAAGATCAAGACCGCCGAGGATCTGGAAGGGATCGAGACGCTGGGCTTTCGCGGTGAAGCTCTTGCCGCCATTGCATCGGTTTCCGATATGCGTATCATATCCAAGACCGCCGATGCCGAGTACGGTGCGGAGCTTTCGGTCAAGGCGGGCAATATCATATCGCTGACCGAGCGTGCGTGTGCTACGGGTACTACGATCATTGTTGAAAATTTGTTTGCCAATGTTCCCGCGCGGAGAAAATTCCTCAAGCGCGATGTTACCGAGGCTTCGGCTGTCAGTGCATGGGTGGAGAAGATCGCTTTGTCCGAGCCTTCCATTGCGTTTCGCATGATCGTGGACGGGGCTGTGAAATTCGAGACCGAGGGAAACGGTGACCTCAAAAGTGCGATCTATTCGATTTTCGGACGGGAATTTGCCGGCAAGCTGATCTCTGTCTGCTCCGAAATCGACGGTGTAGAGGTCAAAGGCTTTATCGGGCGTTCGGATAACTTTAAGTCCAATCGAAATTTTCAAAATTTCTTTATCAACGGTCGGTATATTAAGAGCAAAACCGCAAGTGCGGCGTTGGAGCAGGCTTACAGCTCGTACATCCCGTCGGAAAAATTTCCGTGCTGTGTGATCAATATTAAAATCAATCCCCGCGCGGTAGATGTCAATGTCCATCCCGCCAAGCTGGAGGTTAAATTTTCCAATGAAAAGCCGGTGTTTGATGCTGTGTATTATACCGTCCGCTCGGCGCTGGAGCAGGATGTGACCCGTCCTGCTTTGGAATTTACCAAGCCCAGAACCGCCTCTTCCAAGGCGACCAATGCGTTTATTCCCGTGGAGGATCAGCGCAAGACCTATCAGAATTTGCAGTTTTCCTTTGCGTCTCCTGCTTCTTCGAAGGGAGAGGTGCTTCAAAGACCGACTTCCGATCTGTCGCAAAATGCAAGTCCGAATATAAGACAGGGCTTGGATTCCCCCAAAGCCTCTTTGGCAAACGGATTTTCCGAAACGGCAACACCTTCGGTCAAGGACACCGAAGAGCCGAAACCTGACTTTTCCGAGCCCCTTGAAGTTGAACATATTCAAATTACCAAAGAGCTGGAGGAGCGGATCGACCGCTTGTGCCGTGAAGAGATCGAGAGGGGAGAACGTGAACGGGAGGAGCGGCTGCGGCAACGGGGCATTCGGACTGAAATGAATCTTTTTGCCGATTCCGAACAACCGATTCCCGAAGAGGAAGTGCCCAAAGCAGTACGGATGTCGTCCGAAGAGCCGTCCTCCCATGCGGAAGCAACGATTCCGACCGAGAGGAAAATGCCGGTCGATTCGTCGGTATCGCCCGAACTGTGCGAGATTGTCGATCACGTTACCGTTCCTGAATATCGCATTTTGGGAGAGGCATTCAACTCCTATGTTTTTGTGGAATCCGAGGATCGGGTGCTTGTCATTGATAAGCACGCAGCGCATGAAAGAGTGCTGTTTGAAGATCTTCGTGCACGCATGAAAGAGGTGGAGTCGGCATCGCAGCTTTTGATGCTTCCCATTGAGGTCATGCTGACCACCGACGAATTGCAGGCGATCGAAAATTATCGTGAGGAGATAGAAAAGATCGGTTTTCGCTTTTCGACCAAGCGGCATTCCGCAGACATCGATGCAATTCCGTGCGGAATTTCCACTGACGCGGTCTGCGATATGTTTATTGTCATTGCCGACCACATTCTCAATGAGACGGGGACGGTCAAGGTTTCCCGTGATCTCATTTTTGAAAAGGCGCTGTACCAGGCTTCTTGCAAGGCCGCCATCAAGGCGGGCAGGGAATATCCCTCCGATCATGTCAAGTGGTTGGTGGATAAGCTGATGCGCTTGCCTGATATCACCTTCTGCCCCCACGGTCGTCCCATTGCAGTGGAAATGACCAAAAATTCACTGGATCACCAGTTTGAGAGAAAATAATATCCGAAAGGTTGGAAAAATACATTGTTTGAATTGCTGAAAAAAGACGGACGTGCCCGTCGCGGAGTGCTTCATACCGTTCACGGTGACATCCAGACCCCCGTATTTATGAACGTGGGAACCTGCGCTGCCATCAAGGGTGGTGTTTCGCCCGATGAGTTGGTGAACCTTAATTGTCAGGTGGAGCTGTCCAACACCTACCATCTCCATGTTCGTCCCGGAGATAAATTGATTTATGAGATGGGAGGTCTTCATAAGTTTATGAACTGGAAACGTCCCATTTTGACCGATAGCGGCGGATTTCAGGTATTCTCCTTGGCTTCGCTTCGCAAAATTACCGAGGAGGGTGTGCATTTTGCGTCTCATATCGACGGAAAACGCATTTTTATGGGTCCCGAGGAGAGTATGCAGATCCAATCCAATTTGGCCTCGACGATTGCGATGGCTTTTGATGAGTGCGTGGAAAATCCGGCACCTTATGAGTATGTGAAAAACTCCTGCGAGCGTACCTTCCGTTGGTTGGTTCGATGCAAAAAGGAGATGGAGCGCCTCAATTCGCTTCCCGAGACCATCAACAAAAACCAAATGCTTTTCGGTATCAACCAAGGCGGAACATATGAGGATCTTCGCATTGCGCATATGCAACAGATCGCAGAGCTTGACCTTAACGGCTATGCCATAGGCGGACTTGCCGTAGGAGAAGAAACCGAAGAAATGTATCGCATCATAGATGCCGTGGAGCCTTATATGCCGGTCAATAAGCCCCGTTATTTGATGGGCGTCGGAACCCCTTGCAACATTTTGGAGGCGGTACATCTCGGTGTGGATTTCTTTGATTGCGTTATGCCCAGCAGAAATGCGCGACATGGTAATTTATTCACCTGGAAGGGAAAGATGACAGTACTCAACGAGAAGTATGCCAAGGATCCCAGACCCCTTGACGAGGGATGCAACTGTCCCACCTGCCGTAACTACAGCCGATCCTATATTCGCCATTTGATCAAGGCCAAGGAGTCGCTGGGAATGCGTCTTGCCGTTCAGCATAATCTGTATTTTTATAACGAGCTGACCATGAAGATCCGCGAGGCATTGGACGGTGATTACTTTGAAAGCTTCTATCAAAAATATATCAAGATCCTCGGCGAGCGCGTCGATGATTAAAAGAAAGGAAAACAGCCATGATCGATAAGAAAACAGCTTTTGATGTTCTGGAAACGGTGGTTTCCGGCGGTGCCGATTTTGCCGAGATCTTTTGCCAGACATCAAGATCCAACAACATTTCGCTGGTGGACGGCAAGATTGAAAAAATATCGGATAATGTCATTTGCGGCGTAGGTATCCGCGCGTTTCTCGGAACGCAGACCGTCTACGCTTCGACTTGTGATGTCAGCTATGACGGTCTCATAAAATGTGCCAAGAGTGTTTCGGAGGTCATTGCCGCTACAAGAACGCACGGAAGTATCATTCTTCGTGAGCGCGTTTTCCCCAATATTCATCCCGTTCTCATTGAGCCGGTGGGCGCAGAGACCAAGTACAAGATCGATCTTCTCCGTTCCGGCTGCGACGCGGCGCGCGGCTACGATAGTTTGATCTCGCAGGTGCAAGGTTCACTGGCATCGGTGGACCGTCACATCTGGATCGCCAATACCGAAGGTCTTTTCACAAGCGATCGACACATCCGCACCCGTATGGCCATTTCGTCCGTGGCATCCGAGGGCAATGAGACCCAGTCGGGTTCCTGTAGTCCCGGACGCGGTATGGGGCTTGAAATGTTTGATACCGTTATCACCCCCCGTGAGATCGGCATTGAGGCATCCCGTCAGGCCATGGTCAATCTCCGCGCCGATTATTGCCCTGCGGGACAGATGACGGTTGCCATTGAGAACGGATTCGGCGGAGTGATCTTCCACGAGGCGTGCGGACATTCGCTGGAGGCGACCTCTGTGGGTATCGGTACTTCGCAGATGTGCGGCAAGCTGGGACAGAAGATCGCCAACGAAAAGGTTACCGCCATTGATGACGGCACCATCCCGAACGCATGGGGATCGGTCAACATCGACGATGAAGGTCATCCCACGCAGCGCAATGTGCTCATTGAAAACGGTGTGCTCAAGAATTATATGATCGACCGTCTCGGCTCGCGCCGTATGGGAATGCCCATGACCGGCAACAGCCGTCGGCAGAACTACGAATTTGAGCCGACCTCCCGTATGACCAACACCTTTATCGACAACGGTCCCGATAAGAACGAGGATATCATCGCCTCTATGGAATACGGTCTTTATGCCAAGAAGATGGGCGGTGGCTCGGTCAATCCCCTTACGGGCGATTTCAACTTCGCGGTCAGTGAAGGATACATCGTTCGCAACGGTAAAATTTGTGAGGCGGTGCGCGGTGCATCGCTCATCGGTAAGGGCTCTGATATTTTGATGGATATTGATATGGTGGGGCAGAATCTTGCTACGGGACAGGGTATGTGCGGCTCTGCCAGCGGCTCGGTGCCTACCGATGTAGGTCAGCCTCTCATCCGTGTTTCCAAGATCACGGTCGGCGGCAGATAAGGAGGGAATCGTATGGAATTTTCTGAAATCAAAAAGGTTCTTTCGCAAGAAGCGGCGGCATTGGGAATTGCCGAATATGATATCTATTTTTCTCGCGCGGAATCGCTTTCGACCGAGACACTGAAGGATGAGATCAGTACCTTCAGCAGCAGCAACGGTATCGGTGTGTGCTTCCGCTGTATTCGCGACGGCAAGTTCGGATATGCTTCGGGCGAGCTTTTGGAGGAGAACGAGCTTCGCGAGCTTGTGGCAAAAGCCTATGAAAATGCGACTTATATCGAGTCGGATGACGAGGTCGAGATCTTCCGCGGCTCCGAGAAGTATGAGACGGTTGACAGCGAGGAGCTTCCCGAAATCTCTACTGCCGATCTGAAAAAGCTGGCGCTGGATATTCAAAAGGTCACCTATTCTCAAGATGCATCGGTTACCGACGGAACACAGAGCGGTGTCGGTGTGATCCGCTCCGAGGTTCATATGAGCAATTCCTACGGATTGGAGCTTCACAGTACCAAGAGTGCTTATCAGTATGTAGCCATTGCCGTGGTCAACCGCGACGGGGAATCCGAGGAAGATTATGACTATCGTTATGACAATAGCTTTGACAATGCTACTTCGCTTTCCGCAGAGGTTGTGAAGTCGGCTCTTTCCAAGCTGGGGGCAGAGAGTGTTGCCAGCGGAAGCTATAATGTAGTATTCAGCGGTAAAATGATGGCAACTTTGCTTTCCACTTTTTCCGGCTCTTTCTCTGCGAAAAATGCCCAGCTCGGACTTTCACAGTTCGCGGGCAAGGAGGGAACCGTGATTGCCTCAGAGAATATTACCATCACCGACGATCCTTTCTCTGACTTGGTTCTTTGCAAGACAGCATTTGATGCGGAGGGCGTTGCCACGAAGACGAAGAATGTGGTGGAAAACGGTGTTCTGAAAACATTGCTTTACGATCTCGCTACTGCAAAAAAGGCAGGGAAGACCACGACGGCAAATGCGTCTCGCGGTTCTTATGCATCGCCTACGTCGATCTCCCCGTATTGTTTCTATATCGGCGGCGGTGACTGCTCCTTCGACGAGCTTCTGGAAATGGCGGGCGATGGCATTTATATCACCGAGCTCAAGGGACTTCACGCGGGTGCCAACGAGGTAACGGGAGACTTTTCCATTGAGAGTGCGGGCTATCGCATTGAGAACGGCAAGCTGGGGGGCGCGATCAAGTCCTTCACCGTTGCGGGCAACTTCTACGATTTCATCAAAAACATCGATGCCTTGTCCGACAGTGTGGTGCTTTCCGGCTCCGGAATCAGCCGCGGTTTTGGTGCTCCCGATGCGCTGGTGAAAAATATGAGTGTTGCGGGCAAGTAAAAATGCCGATTTCTATTGAAATTTGTTGAAACTTGTGATATACTGTAAGAAATTTGTGACAAGGAGGGGAAATCAAACATGAGAATTTCTTGGAAATCGGTGTTGATCTCCTTTGCCTTGTCACTGATCGTGTTTTCCGTGGTCATGACCGTGGTCTGTATCTCCATTTTCCGTTCGCAAGTGGGGGTTCGAGTTGATGGAGGGAATAACGAAGCATCGAATGGGCTTCCGTCGCAGACAAGTCGGTATGATTTTTCCGAGACCCGTCTTTACTACAGCACAAATTCAGATGGCGATCTTCGCTTTGCGGCGTTTGTCGGCATCAGTCAAAGTCAAAAGGTTATAACACTTACGCGGATTGATAAGAAGCTTCCCGTAAATTATAAGAACGCATTTTACTTTGTGGCTAACATCTACGGCGAGCAAACGCTTTCCGATATTACCTATGCTTTGACGGGAATTTTGCCCGATAAAGAGGTCGATATGAGAACATACGGTTTTTCACGGGCAGAGGATATGGAGGAGTTTTGTCAGCAGATCGAGAGTTTGATGCAAAACTCATATGACGGGTACTTCATCGAATATGTCGATGTTGCACTTGATGCGGACGGCATGGCGGATAGCGCAGGTACTATGACAAAGTTTTTTGTAACCGAATCAAAATAAAAGTTTAACATATTAGGAGAATCATCATGAACAATTCTGAAAAAACCATGGATAAAATCGTGGCTCTGTGTAAGAACCGCGGTTTCATCTTCCCCGGCTCCGAAGTATACGGCGGTCTTGCCAACTCTTGGGATTACGGTCCCCTCGGTGTTGAGTTCAAGAACAACGTAAAGAAGGCTTGGTGGAAAAAATTCGTTCAGGAGTCCCGCTACAATGTGGGTCTTGACTCGGCCATCATCATGAACCCCGAGGCTTGGGTGGCATCGGGTCACGTCGGTGGCTTTTCCGACCCCCTCATGGACTGTAAGCAGTGTAAGGCGCGCCACAGAGCGGACAAGCTCATCGAGGAGTATGCTTTTGAGAACGGCACAAACGACAATCCCGCCGCTTGGTCGTTCGAGGAAATGAGCGCGTTCATTAAGGAGAAGAACATCGGCTGTCCCACCTGCGGCGGTCATGAGTTCACCGATATCAAAAAGTTCAACCTCATGTTTAAAACCTTCATCGGTGTAACCGAGGATTCCTCCAATACCGTGTACCTCCGTCCCGAGACGGCACAGGGTATTTTCGTAAACTTCCCCTCGATCGCCCGCACCACAAGAAAGAAGCTGCCCTTCGGCGTGGCTCAGATTGGTAAGTCCTTCCGTAATGAGATCACTCCCGGTAACTTCGTGTTCCGTACCCGTGAGTTCGAGCAGATGGAGCTGGAGTTCTTCTGCAAGCCCGGCACCGACCTTGAATGGTTCAACTACTGGAAGGATTACTGCCACAAATGGCTTCTTGACCTCGGCATGAGAGACGAGAATCTTCGTCTTCGTGACCACGATCCCGAGGAGCTGGCCTTCTATTCCAAGGCAACCACCGATTTTGAATTCCTGTTCCCGTTCGGTTGGGGCGAGCTTTGGGGCGTAGCGGACAGAACCGATTATGACCTCGGTCAGCATCAGACCCACAGCGGCAAGGATATGACTTACTTCGATCAGGAGTCGAACGAGCACTTCATCCCCTATGTTATCGAGCCTTCGCTTGGTGCCGACCGCGTAGCGCTGGCGTTCCTTGTGGATGCCTATGACGAGGAAGTGATCGATGCCGAGAAGAATGATGTTCGCGTGGTTCTTCACCTGCATCCCACCTTGGCGCCCTTCAAGGCGGCGGTTCTTCCTCTTTCCAAGAAGCTGTCCGAGAAGGCAGGCGAGGTATATGAGGAGCTTTCCAAGTACTTCATGGTGGACTTTGACGAGACCGGTTCCATCGGTAAGCGTTACCGCCGTGAGGACGAGATCGGAACCCCTCTTTGCATTACCTATGACTTTGAGTCCGAGACAGACAATTGTGTGACCGTTCGCGACCGTGATACCATGGAGCAGGTTCGCATTCCGATTGCCGAGCTCAAGGATTATATTGAGAAGGCGATTGCGTTCTAAAAAATATAAGCACTTTCACGGAAACAACTCTGTGAAAGTGCTTTTTTAGCTTGAAAATATAATAAAATTCACGTTTTGTGTGGTGCAAAAAATGGGTGAAAATGAGAAAAAATCAATTGAAAATATTTTGCTGACCGAGCTTCAACCGACACAGTTTTATCTGTCGGAAGAAAAAATCGGCAATATTAAAAAATGGTTCAATGCAGCGGATCTGTCGGGATTTGAGCCGTTGCCCGTGAAATTTTTAAACGGAAAAATCATTCTTACCGACGGACATTCACGCGCTTGGGTGGCGTTTTGTGCCGGTCTTGTTAAGCTTCCTTTGATTTGGGAATCTGAGGATTTGGACTGGAAGGCGTATGGCAAATGTGTAGATGCTTGTGTTGCGCGCGGCGTAAATTCAATTTCTGATTTTGCAGGACGCATTTTATCCAAGGAAGATTATAAAATCCAATGGAACGGTTGGTGTGACGACCTCCATGCAATGTTGAGAAAAAACGAAAAGACCGACGAAAGGTAGCGGTCGAAAAGGGGTCGGTAAGAAAAACAAACAAGACTATTGCCCAATCTTTTTTTGCGGCAATAGTCTTTTTTTAGAATTAAACTTTCCCTTTTTTTATGTCGGAAATAAATGCTTCAATGCGCTCCAGCGCGGCGGTGATATGCTTGATGGAGTACGCGTAGGAGATACGCGCAAATCCTGTTCCGCAGTCACCGAAGGCATCACCGGGAACGATGGCGCATTTATAGTCGCGCAACAGCTTTTCGCAGAACTGCTCACTGGACATCCCAAACTGCCCGATGTTGGGGAAAATATAGAATGCGCCTTGAGGCTCGAAGACCTCGATGCCGATGCCCTTTAGTCCGTTGTAGATATATCTTCTGCGGCGATTGTATTCCTCGGCCATCATTTCAATGTCCGCATCTCCGTTGCGAAGAGCCTCGACGGCTGCCATTTGGGAGAGTGTGGGGGCGCACATGATAGCGAACTGGTGGATCTTGAGCATTTGCTTGATGATCGGCGCCGGTGCGCAAAGGAATCCCAAACGCCAACCCGTCATAGCATAAGCCTTCGAGAAACCGTTGACGATCACTGTGCGCTCCTGCATATCGGGAAGCGATGCGATAGAGATGTGGGGACCGGCATAGGAAAGCTCTGCATAGATCTCATCCGAAAGGATCATGATGTCGGTGCCGCGGAGCACGTCGGCAATGTCAGCCAGCTCATCCTTGGTCAAGATGGCTCCCGTGGGGTTGTTGGGGAAGGGCAAAACCAGCATTTTGGTCTTGGGGGTGATGGCCGCCTTGAGTTTTTCGGCGGTCAGTTTGAATTCATCCTTGAGCTCGGTTTCCACGATAACGGGAACACCGCCTGCCAAGCGAACGATGGGATCGTAGCAAACAAAGCAGGGGGTGGGAATAATAACCTCGTCCCCGGGCGACACCAGCGCACGCACGGCAAGATCAATAGCTTCGGAGCCACCTACTGTGACAAAGGTCTCGGTCATGGCATCGTATTCCAGCGAAAAACGACGCTTCATGTAGTTGGCGATCTCGGTGCGAAGCTCTGTCATTCCCGCGTTGGAGGTGTAGTAGGTTTTGCCGCGTTCAAGGCTTTCGATGCCTGCTTCACGAACGTGCCAAGGCGTGGGGAAGTCCGGCTCACCAACCGTGAGCGCTACCACGTCATCAAGTCCGCCCACCAAGTCAAAGAATTTTCGAATGCCCGAAGGCTTTAGGTCGATGACCGTTTGGTTTAGTATTTTATTGTAATCCATCATCAGCACTCATTCCCTCTGAAATCTTCTTCAATTGCGCCGTACACTACACCCTTGTCCTTGTATTTACGAAGGACAAAATGAGTAGCGGTGGAGACTACGGAATCAATGGGTGCCAACTTCTGCGCTACGAAATAAGCTACCTCTTTCATGGTCTTGCCCTCGATAAACACGGCCAGATCATAGGCACCCGACATGAGATACAAGCTTTGCACCTCGGCATAATTGTAAATTTTCTCCGCCACCTTGTCAAAGCCGCGATCCTTTTGGGGGGTAAGCTTGACCTCAATGAGTGCGGTCACATATTCCTTGTCTGTCTTGTCCCAGTCGATGATGGTCTTGTAGCCGAGAATGACGCCGTCCTTTTCGTAAGCCTCGATGGACTTTTTAATATCGCCTTCCTCCTTGTCAAGCATAACGGCAAGCTGCTTGGCGGTGAGTGTTGCATCTTCTTCCAGTAGATTGAGAATTTTATCCATGATCATTATCCTTTCAGTTGCTTTTTTTGCTTTGTATTTTCTTTACGATACTTTCATAAGAAAGTCCGTATTTGTTGGCAATGTCGCGAGCATAGCTTTTTCCGTCCGGCTTGGCTCGAACAATGCGGAAGGAGCGTTTGCCTGACTCAATGCCCGCTACCAAAGTGTCGATGGGGACACCGCCCTCGGCACGGGTCTTTTGATTGATGTTGTCGATCTCGGCGGCCAGCTCATGAAGGTGCGTGGAGAACAAACAGCGACAACCGACCATGCTCAACCCTCCGAGCACCTCCGCGGCAATGTAGGATGCCTCGTAGGAGCCGGTGGAGGACAGCGATTCATCCAAGAGCACAAGGCTGTGAGCTGTGATGCGGTCAAAGATCTCATCCAAACGAGCACATTCCTCCCCCAAGCGTCCCTTGTCGATGGTGTCTTCCGCGCCCGTGGGGAAGTGGGTGTAAATGGCATCTACAGGGCTGATCACCGCCGATTTTGCAGGCAAAAACATTCCGAGCTGAAGCATGGCTTGAGCGATGCCTATCGCGCAGGTGATAACCGATTTACCGCCTCGGTTAGGTCCCGTCAGTACATAGATCATGGCATTTTCGTCAAAGATCATGTCGTTGGGGACGATCTCATCCTCGATCTTGACAGCCACGCAGGGATTGTAAAGCGATTCCGCTCGGAAGGCGCGCTCGCTCATGGGGCGAATGTCCGGTACGCAAAGGTCACAGCCCTTCTCGCGAAGACGGCGCATTGCATCGGTGGCCTTGACGACAAATTCGATCTCGCCCAAAAGATTGAGCAGAAAGTTGGTGTTGTCAAGGACATAGCTCTGTACGATCTTTTTCCATGACCGCAGGGACGATTTGTAAATGTCGTTGATGGCCGAGGTGAACGCGAGAGACATGGCTGTTTTTTGGTTCTCGTTTTGCTTCTTGGTGAAGGGAACCAAGTTGGCGATGCAGGTGTATTCGTCATCCTTGAAGTTGAGACGGAGAATCTTTTCCAAAACATCTCCCGAACGGAAGGACTCGGAATTGATAGACAAAACACCTGCCTCGCGAGGACGGAGCATGGCATCGAGATTGACACCGATGGTGATGCTCTTGATCTCGCGAACACGAGCGGTCAGTTCGGAAAGCTTTTTGTTGAGTTCGCAGTAATACTCACTGGCGGACAGCTCATGAATGGTGTCAGCAAAGACAGTAAATGCGGGACTTTTCAAATTGTTTCTAACCGGAGAAAAACCGGATTCCAGCAGATCAATGCAGGAGATATACAGTTCGATCTCGGTGATGCTTGAAAGATAGGAGGTGGTGTCGCCGCTGTCACTTTCCAGACGGCGAAGCTCCAAAATGTCACCCAAAACGGGGATCAGATCGTTGAGCGTGTCGGAAAGCGAGGGGTTATCCAGCATATCGCGGAAGGTCTCCATGCGATATTTGATCACCTCGGGATCGGTGGTAAAATACTCGGATAGTTCGCTGTTCTTCAACTCGATGAAATCGGTCATTCCCAGCTCATCCAACACAAACATATCCATTCCCACCGCGTCGGCGCCTGTGTAGTGCGACTCATGAGCACGATAATCGGGATATATCAGAGAAAAATTATCCAATTGCATTTTTCCTCCTCAAAAATATCAAAATACAGATAAAATATTATATCACAATTATCGTGATTTGTAAAGAGTTTTTTGTAGGGATGCCTTTGGTGGAGGGGGATTTTTTATTTTTGTCATAAAATTGCACAAAATTGTTGAATTTCTTTTGAATCTATGGTATAATCTGTATTAGTGGATTTATGCAATTCAATATTTTTTGAAATGACAATTGGAATTTTATTGGAGGTTTGCTATGCAAAAATTCATGGACCAAGATTTCCTGCTTTCCACAAAGACGGCGCAGATCCTTTTCCATAACTATTCGGAAAAGCTGCCCATTATCGACTATCATTGCCATCTCTCTCCCCGTGAGATCGCAGAGGATAAGAGATATTCCAACATCACCGAGGTTTGGCTGTACGGTGACCACTACAAGTGGAGAGCCATGCGCTCTTGCGGTGTGGATGAAAAATACATAACGGGTGATGCATCGGATTTTGACCGTTTTAAAGCGTATTGCTCGGTCATGCCCAAGCTGATCGGCAATCCTCTTTACCATTGGAGTCATTTGGAGCTTCAGAGATATTTTGACTGCGACCTTGTGATCTGTGAGGAAAACTGTGAGGAGATTTGGCGCATTACGTCCGAAAAACTGGCATCTCCCGAAATGAGTGCCAAAAATCTGATCCGTAATTCCAATGTCGATCTTCTTTGCACGACGGATGATCCCGCCGATTCTTTGGAATACCATAAGCAGATCGCGGAGAGTGGCTTTGAGACCAAGGTTCTTCCTGCATTCCGACCCGACAAGGGCATGAATATCGAGCGCCGAGGCGTGACGGATTATTTTAAGACCTTGAGTGAGTCTTGCGGTGTGGATATCGTGGATCTTGCTTCTTTGGAAAAAGCATATATGGTTTCTTTGGACCGTTTTGACAAACTCGGATGTAAGACTGCTGATCACGGAATGGACGATATGATCGGATTTACCAAGCCCGATGCTTATCATGCCAATGAGATCCTCAAAAAGGCCATTGCCGGTGACGGTGCCGATGTTACTTACGAGGAGCTGGTGCTCTTCAAGTCGCAGATGATGCGTTTCTTCGGCAGCGAGTATAAGAAGCGCGGTTGGGTCATGCAGATCCATTACGGTGTTCGCAGAAATCCCAACTCCGAAATGTTTGCCAAGCTGGGACCCGATACGGGCTACGATACCATTCACGGTACGATCTCCACGGCGGCGCTTGTGGAAATGTTGGACTATCTCAAGAACAACAACGGCTTGCCCCGCACGGTCATTTATTCCATCAACCCTATTGAAAATGCAGCCATCGGAACGCTTTGCGGTACCTTCTGCGCCGGTGACGGAAGCGGAAAGCCTACAGTGACACAAGGCTCTGCGTGGTGGTTCAACGATAATTTTGACGGAATGGTGGCGCAGATGAAGTCGTATGCCAACCTTTCGGCATTTGGAAACTTCCTCGGTATGCTGACCGATTCCCGAAGCTTCCTCTCATATCCGAGACACGAGTATTTCCGCCGTATCCTTTGCCGTATCATCGGTGAATGGGTAGAGGAGGGAATATATCCCGCCGATTATGAGACCTTGGCGCAGCTTGTGGCAGACATCAGCTATAATAATACAAAAACGTATTTTGGTTTTCAAATTTAAGCAAAAAATTAAAATGTGAGGATAAAAAAGATGAAAAAGTTTTTTAGCATAATTTCTGTTCTTTTGATTTTCTGTATGTTGTTTACCGCCTGTGGCGGTGAGAGCATGGATTCCGAAAGTGCGACCGAAAGCGAATCAGAGACCGAGACAGAAACCGAGACCGAGAACGGATCCGAAACGGAGTCAGAGACCGAAAAGGAAACCGAGACCAATGCCTCGGACAAGGAGGAAAAGTATATGGAAAGAACCTACACCATGGCACAAGCCAAGGGGTACTACCGCGAGCTTGGTCGCGTAAAGGAATCGAATGGCGTGCTGCTTTGTGACTGGAATGCAACGGGTGCGGAATTTGTTGCCGATTGCGTCGGTGATGTGAAAATGACCTTCAGCTATACAAGCGGAAGCAGTAAGTATCTGGCGGTCTATGTGGATGACGCATTTTATAAGGATATCGTTCTGTCCTCCGGCACCAAAACCTATACCATTGCGGAGGATCTCCCCAAGGGACTTCACGTTATCCGCGTGGTAACCGGCTATACAAGAGGAAAAGGCTCTATGAACGACATTTCCTTCGTCGGCAAGCTGATCAAGAATCCGGCAAGCGATGTCTATGTGGAGATCCTCGGTGATTCGATCACCAGCGGTGCTTTCCTCAGTCCCGACGAGAGCGACTATGCTCCCAAGGCATATGCGTATCTTGCCATGGAAAAACTGAATGTCGATTATGCGATCTGTGCACAGGGCGGTATGCCCATGTGCCTTCCCAGCAGTATCAATTCGACCTATCCCTTCTTCAATAAAAATCGCGACAATTCCCTTTATGTGCCGAATCGCAAGGCAGATTTGGTTATTATCAATCTGGGAACCAACGACAACTGGCAATGGTTTAAGCAAGCGAACAACAAGACCGATCATGAGGTCTTCAACTATGAAGCCTTTGATGCCGAAATGGCGACCTTCTTTGCCAATTTGGATAAGATCCACGGCGAAAAGGCTGTCCCGATCCTCTTCGTGTTCGGTTGCACCACTAACCCCAACTATACGGTGGGAACCGACCGTATGCAGGAGTTGATCAAGAATGTTTATATTCCCGCCGGTTATGATATTGAGATCGCGTTTCTTACCACCAACAGAGCCGGTA
Source organism: Eubacteriales bacterium (assembly GCA_045537235.1). Taxonomy (GTDB): domain Bacteria; phylum Bacillota; class Clostridia; order Oscillospirales; family CAG-272; genus RGIG8775. The sequence continues at coordinate 171,924 of JAZSPB010000156.1, read as the reverse complement.
AGGACGGACATCCCAACGCGGTTGGCGCCAAGCAGCAGAGCGAAGACCTGGTGGCTTTCTTGAAAAACACTTATCCGGAAATTTTCGGTTGATAAAAATATGACCGGCAAGGATCGACTTTGGTTCTTGCCGAGTCATTTTGTAATGGCACTTTTTGTCGGTGTTCTTTGCTTTTTGTCGAATTTTTCGATATTTTGCAGCCGATGATCTTACGATTGAATATGGCATAACAGAAAGGATATATATATGAAATTTGTTTGTTTCGGAGAAATTATGGCGCGCTTTAATCCCACGGGCTACGGACGCTTTGTTCAAGCACATGAGATGGAAGTCAGCTATGGAGGCGGTGAAGCCAATGTGGCGGTCTCTCTTGCCAATTTTGGAAAGGATGTCACGTTTATCACCAAGCTGCCCGACAACGATCTGACCAAGACGGCATTGCGTTCGCTCAAGGCGCATGACGTGGATGTTTCGGACGTGGTCTTCGGCGGCGACCGTATGGGAATCTACTTCATTGAAAAGGGTGCCGCTCAACGTCCCTCCAAGGTCATTTACGACAGAAAATATTCCTCTATCTCCATGGCATCGAAGGAGGACTTCGATTGGAAAAAGATCTTTACCGATGCCGAGTGGTTCCATTTTACGGGAATCACCCCCGCCCTCAGCGATACTTGCGCAGAGATCTGTTTGGAGGCTTGCCGTGTTGCCAGAGAGATGGGGGTTACGGTCAGTTGCGATCTCAATTTCCGCAAGAATCTTTGGACAAGTGAAAAGGCTTGCCAAATCATGTCTAACCTCATGCCCTATGTCAATGTGGCCATCGCAAATGAGGAGGATTGCGAAAAGGTCTTTGGTATCAAAGCCGCAGACACTGACGTGACGGGCGGTACGCTCTCTGCCGACGGATACAAAGCCGTGGCAAAGCAGCTTTCCGAAAAATTCGATATTCCCACCGTTGCCATCACCTTGCGCGAGAGTCTTTCAGCCAATGACAATAATTGGTCGGCCATGCTCTATAACCACAAGGAATATTTCTTCTCCAAGCAATATCCGATCCATATCGTAGACCGTGTGGGTGGCGGCGATAGCTTTGGCGGCGGTCTTATTTGGGCGCTGTCAGAGGGAATGGACAATCAGTCGGCTATTGAGTTTGCGGTTGCAGCTTCGGCACTCAAGCATACCATTGATTTTGATTTCAATGAGGTCACGGTTGCTGAGGTCAAGGCACTTATGGCAGGCGACGGATCGGGTCGCGTACAGAGATAATTATGATCCTGATCATTGCGGAAAAACCGAGTCTCGGTCGGAATATCGCGGATGCCATCGGCGGAATGACTAAGCGAAACGGTTATATTGAGGGAAACGGATACGTCGTTACATGGGCATTTGGTCATCTGTTTTCCTTGGCCGATGTGGAATCCTATGCCGAAACACCGCCGACCGAAAAGAGATGGACGATGGACAATCTGCCGTGCTTTCCCAAACAGTTCGTTTTCGAGCTTCGAAAGGGAAGTGATAAGCAGGTTGACAGCGGTGTGGTAAAGCAGTTTGAACTTCTCAAATCCCTTTGCAACCGTGACGACGTGGATACCATCGTGAATGCGGGGGATGCCGATCGCGAGGGAGAGATCATTGTTCGCCTTTGCATCAGCAATGCACTTCGCTCAAAAAAATCCCTCAAACGCCTTTGGCTGCCCGACCAGACCCCCGAAACGGTTCGACGGGCACTGTCCGAGATGAAGGACGAGACCGAATATGACAATCTGGCCAACGAGGGCTTTGCCAGAACATATATCGATTGGCTTTACGGCGTCAACCTCACTCGGTATGCAACACTGAAGACGGGAACGCTCTTGCGTGTGGGACGCGTCATAGTCCCCATTGTTAAGGCCATTTACGATAGAGACATGGCCATTAAAAATTTTGTGCCCGGAAAATATTATGCCATTGTCAGCAAAGCGGAAACCGGCGGCGAGGTTATCGAGCTTGTCAGCAAACAGAAATTCGATCAAGACAAGCTGACCGATGCACAGGCGCTTTGTGATAAGTATAATGCCGTGCCCGCGGTCGTCAAATCGGTTAAAAAGAAGAAGGATAAGCTGGCTCCCGGCAAATTGTATTCTTTGTCAAAGCTGCAAAATGTATTGAGTAAGAAATACAAAATGTCCATGACCGAAAGTCTGGAGATCATTCAGCGGCTTTACGAAGCAGGGTACTTGACCTATCCCCGTACCAACTCCGAGTATTTGGCCACGGCAGAGCAGGATAAGATCAAGCAGATCATCAACAACTGTAAAAAGTTGGGATATCCTGTGGAATTTAAATTCAAAAAGACGATCTTCGATGATTCCAAGATCGAGTCCCACTCGGCACTGACCCCTACTTATAAAATTCCCGATAAGGGAAAGCTGGGCGAAAAGGAGATGCAGGTCTATTCTACCGTTTTTCGCCGTTTTATTGCCGTATTTTGCTCCGAGGAGTGTGTGGTCGAAAAATCTGAGATCACGGTTGCGGTTGGCGAATATGAGGATTTTCTCCTAAAAGGTACGGTTATCTTGGAAAAAGGGTGGACAAAATATGACGATAATTCCACCAAGGACAAATTTTTGCCGAAACTCTCGAAGGGCGATATCGTGAATACCGACTTCAAGCCCACCGAAAAAGAAACCTCTCCGCCCAAGCATTATACCATTGAAACGCTGAACAATTATCTCAAGAATCCTTTCCGAGATGACAAGGCGGCTGCCAAAGCGAAGGAAGCCGACGCCAAAGATGCCGAAGCGAAAGACAGCGACGAGGCATCCGAGATGGACGACGAGGAGGATTACCGCGCTATTTTCGAGGGACTGGAGCTCGGTACCGAAGCAACGAGAACGGGAATCATCGATAATGCCAGAAAGAGTGAGTACATTGACTTGAAAAAGGATGTATATACCATTCTTCCGCAAGGCATTTTCATGATCGAAACGCTGTCCAAGATGAAGATCATCATGGATAAGTATAAGACCTCGGAATTGGGTCAGGCGCTCAAAAAGATCTTTCGCGGCAGTATTACCGTGGAAGATGGCGTGGCACTGGCACAACAAGAGATCGCGCAGGTTTTCGCCCGCGATACCGATGAGAGAGTCACCCCCGAAACCGATATGAATACGGGATGCTTTGGCGACATTGTTGGAAAATGCCCGCTTTGCGGCGGAGATATCATGCGAGGACGTTACTATTACGGATGCCGCAATTATAAAGAAGGATGTGCGTTTAAGGTCGGCGTCTATATTTGCGATCGCGCCATTTCGGTCTCCAATATCAAATTGCTTCTTGCCGAGGGAAGAACCGCCAAGATCGTCGGATTTACTTCCAAACGAACAGGGAAGACCTTTGACGGTCGTTTGAAATTGGAAAACGGAAATGCGGTGTTTGATTTTACCGACTAACGGTAGAAAGGGAGCCATATGAAGGTTTTTTTCAAGCGAATGCTATTGTTGTTGCTGTCTGTTTTGATGGCGGTCAATTTAACCTCTTGCTTTTTGTTTGAGGAGGATCATGAAGGGAACATTGATCGAGACGGCAATCCTTTGTTTGCCTACAATTACGAGGACTATGAGTCACAGGAAGTACGGGATCTGCTGGAGACACTTTTTGAAAGCTTGGACACCACAGGGGAGCATGACCGTGTTCTTACCCTGTATTCCAATTTGACAAAAGGCTTGTACCGAATCCGTTCCCAATATGTGGCGGCCATGATTTCATATAATAAGAATCTGTATTCCGAGGAGCTTTTCTACGAGGAGCGCTACCTAAAGATGAGCGCCCTTTACGACGAAATTACGGCGATGATCTATAAGCTCTATGCGGAAGCCTATTCCACCGAGTATGAGGAAATCTTCTTCGGCGGACTTACCGAAGGTGAGATTTCGGATATCTTAAAGATGGCAAAATGCTACGATGAGGAATATGTTCAGCTTGCTGCCGAATATGACGCGCTGGTAAGTGAATATTATGATATCGAAATCATTGCCGGAGAATCGGATGCCAAAGTTGCTGAACTGTATGCCAAGGTGATCGATGTCAACAATCGCATTGCGAAAAAGTTCGGATATGACAACTATCTTGACTATTCCTATGACCTCATATACGGGAGAGAATACGCGCCCGAGGACGTGGAGACGGTTGTTGATCATTGCATTTCATATTTGATCCCCGTTCTTGAAAAAGCAAAAGAACTGTCTGACAAAAAGAAAATTTCCAAGGAAATATACTATTATTACTACGAAAGCGCCCTTGACGGAAAAGCTCGTGAGGAGTTGGATGCCTACTTCTTGTCGTTGGGGACTTCACTGAACGGAGCATATAAGAAATTCCACGATTACGGGCTTTATGTTGCCTCTTCGGAGACCGGACTGTCTTATGAGGCTGCATTTACCGACTATTTTGAGGATTGTATGCTTCCCGTATGTTATTTTGGTCCCTATTACCAGGATCGACTGACCGTGGTTCATGAATTGGGACATTTTACTCACGGATATCTCACTAACAATGCCCCCCAATCCTATGATGTTGCCGAACTGAATTCTCAAGGGAATGAAATGCTTTTCTTGGCTTATGAGAGCGGAAAGCACTCGGCCGATTTTTATGCAGGGCTGATGCAGGGTGAGATATTTGATATGATTTCCACCATCCTTATGGCAGAATTGATCAATGCTTTTGAATATGCCGTTTATACTGCGGAGGATGTGGACGGAGCATCGATCTTGGTTCTTTTTGATCAAGTCTGTGAGCGCTTCGGCGGTCGTGAAGTTATCACGGAATTGTTGGATTATGATGTATCTCAGTATTGGCAGTATGTGGTGGTTACACAGCCCGGTTACTATATCAGCTATGCTGTAAGCGGCATTTCCGCGCTGGAGCTTTATACGGTAGCCATGACGGATTACGAGAGGGCGGTGGAGATGTATGAGACCACCGTTTCCCAGCCTATCGAGGGGCTTTCCGAGATGTTGGTTGCCTGCGGTCTTTCCAGCCCCTTTGAAAAGACACTTTACGAGCAGCTCTCCTCGCGACTTTTGTCGATGAATTTTTTGCAATAGCACTTGACAAACGGCATATTTGAGTGGTATAATCATATGTGCCGTGCGGATATAGTCTAGTGGTAAAACCCCAGCTTCCCAAGCTGGTGCTGCGGGTTCGATTCCCGTTATCCGCTCCAATCAAAAACGCACATTCTCAAAGCAGGGAATGTGCGTTTTTAATTGTGCGATAAATACACCGTCCCACTATTGTGGACGATAGAACGCGTTGCGAAAAAGCAGGGATAAGCGGTCACTTCCTTAAAATAAATTTGTTTAAAAACAAAACATTTGCCCAAGAAATTGTTAAAATAAAAAAGTAAAAGATTTTTTCAAAAAACTATTGCAATTTCCAAAAAGATGTGATATAATATCAAAGTCATCGGGATGGAGGCATAGCTCAGCTGGTTAGAGTACATGCTTGACATGCATGGGGTCACTGGTTCGATTCCAGTTGTCTCCACCAACAAAAACAGAACTTTTGTCTTTTTGGATGAAGGTTCTGTTTTCTTTATTCAAGGAGCAGGCTTGACGGATTTTTTGAAAGCGCGCTTCAATACTCGTGAAGGAGAGTGACCTATCATGTCCGATCCACAAAAGCAAAAAACGGCTGAGAAAAGGTGTGTGAAAAAAGTTATATTGGCACTTTTTATTGCGTCTTATGCGATTTTTTTGAGCCTTGGAATGGAATGCTTGATGAATTTGTTCAGCGTTTTTTTCGCTATATCCTTAGATGGCGGAGCCATAGCGGAACGGTATCCCCGATTTATTCCTTTTCTCGTTATCATAGGATTTTTAGCATTGGTCGCGCTGGTTTCGCTTGTTGTGCTTAATTTGATAACTTCCGAAAAGAGCGGATATACAAAAAGGACATGGTATATTCAGTATATTTTTGCGTTTGTTATGGCAATTCCGTTGTTAAAAATTTGGGAAATATGCTTCGATTTTTTGAGAAATGTATTCTGATTATGATTAAATTTTTTGCCTTTTTAGAGCTAGAAGCACCTCCGTTTTGCGGAAAAGCACTTTCTCTTTTTTGAGGAGTGCTTTTTTGTGTTGCTCTTTGTGTTTTCTTTTTCATCTTATTTTGACAAAATTTTCTCTAACCATTGACATGCGCATTTTTTTGTGCTATACTTTCTTTATAAATTATTCACATTTTGATAGGAAGGTGGAGTATGTCATGAAGGCTCTTGAGGAAAAGATTATAAACGAAGGAGCAGTTTTGCCCGGTCATATTCTCAAGGTTGGTTCCTTTCTCAACCAGCGTATCGATGTGAATTTCATGATGAAAATGGGAAGAGAGATAGCCGATCTTTTTTCGGGAGAAAAAATCACTAAAGTGCTGACCATTGAAGCATCGGGAATCGCATTCGCTTTTGCTATCGCGGCGCAGTTGGGTGTTCCTATGACCTTTGCCAAAAAACATTCTTCCGCCAATGTCGGAAACGATACCTATAAAACGGTAGTACATTCCTATACCCATAATAAGGATTATACCATCGTGATCAGCAAAGAATATCTTTGTCCCGAAGATAGAATTTTGATTGCCGATGATTTTCTTGCGTGTGGAAATGCGCTGAACGGTTTGATCGCCATGTCAAAGGAGGCCGGAGCCGAGGTCGTTGGTTGCGCCATTGCCGTGGAAAAAGGTTTTCAAGGCGGAGGTGACAAGCTCCGTGCAGCCGGAGTCCGTGTGGAATCGCTGGCTATTGTTGACGAGATGACAAACTGTGAAGTCGTTTTTCGAAAGCAATGAGAATGTTGGTATTTTTGTTTTGAGTTTTTCTCGCTTATCTAATATTATATCATAATTGTATCGGATATGATATCATAATTGTATCGGATATGTTGATTTGATTTACCTTGCTCTCCTATCCACTTTTGCGGTGTGCAATGGGGAGCCTGTTACTTTTGGATTTTTCACTTGTCAAAAGCAGGTGGACAATTAAAAAATTATATAAAGCAAAAGGAGAAAAAACATGAAAAAGATTCTTTCTGCACTTCTTGTTCTGGCAATGCTGGCATCTATGCTGGTCGTTTTCGGAGCATGCGGAGCCCCTTCCTCGGACGGTGGAAAAGAGGACAACGGAAAAGAAGATGACCAGATCAAGGTTGGTTTCATCTTCCTTCACGATGAGAATTCCACTTACGACAAGAACTTTATTGACGCAGCAAATGCTGTAAAGACCGAGCTCGGTCTTACCGACGAGCAAGTGATCCTCAAGACCAACATTCCCGAGGGTCAGGAGTGCTACGAGGCTGCAAAAGAGCTTGTAGGTCTTGGTTGCGATGTTATCTTCGCTGATAGCTTTGGTCATGAGGACTACATGATCCAGGCTGCTATGGAGTTCCCCGATGTTGAGTTCTGCCATGCTACCGGTACCAAGGCTCACACTCAGGAGCTTAACAACTTCCACAATGCATTTGCTTCTATTTACGAGGGCAGATATCTTGCAGGTATCGTTGCCGGTCTTAAGCTCAACGAGATGATCGCTGAAGGAAAGATCACCGCAGACAAGGCAAAGATGGGTTATGTAGGTGCTATGCCTTACGCAGAGGTTAAGTCCGGTCTGACCGCATTCTACCTTGGCGCAAAGTCTGTTTGCCCCACCGTTACCATGGACGTTAAGTACACCAACGAATGGTACGATATGACCAAGGAGCAGGAGGCTGCTAACGCACTGATGGACGGCGGTTGCGTTCTGATCAGCCAGCACGCTGACTCTATGGGTGCTCCCAACGCGTGCGATAAGAGAGGTGTTCCCAATGTTGCTTACAACGGAAGCACCACCAGCGCATGCCCCGGCACCGCTCTGATTTCTTCCCGCATCAACTGGGCTCCTTACTTCAAGTATATGATCCAGCAGGTTCAGGCCGGCGAGAAGATCGTTAACGATTTCACCGGTTCTCTTAAGGATGGCTCCGTTGAGCTTACCGCTCTTAACACCGCTGTTGCCGCAGAAGGAACTCAGGCTGCTATCGATACTGCAAAGCAGGGCTTGATCGACGGTACGATCAAGGTATTCAGCACCGCTAACTTCACGGTTAAGGGTGAGACTCTTACCTCCTACCTTGCCGATGTTGATACCGATGAGACTTGGAAGGGTGAGACCGAGGTTATTGCTGACGGTTACTTCCATGAGTCCGAATACAGATCCGCTCCTTATTTCGATATCGATATTGACGGTATCACAACCATTCAGTAAGTTATTTCCGACAATAAAGGCGGAGCATGGTTTTTGCTCCGCCTATTGTCCTTGAAGATGCTTTGATTTTTTTGCGAAAAGATAATTGCGATGTTTCTGCGGTTGTTTTTTCGGAGAAAAATTGCAAAAAAATGAAATGGAGGAACACAGAGTGAACGGTTTGCCGGCAATAGAACTGGTAGGTGTCAGTAAACACTTTGGCAGTGTGATTGCAAATAAGAATGTCAATCTTACCGTAAGAAAAGGGGAGATCCTTTCCATTCTGGGCGAAAACGGAAGCGGAAAGACCACGCTTATGAACATGATATCGGGAATATACTTTCCCGACGAAGGGCAGATCTTTATAAATGGCGAAGAAGTAGTCATCAATTCGCCCAAAGATGCGTTCAAATACGGTATTGGAATGATCCATCAGCATTTTAAGCTTGTGGATCTCTTTACCGCAACAGAAAACATCGTTTTGGGACTTGAGGACGAAACGTATAACATTAAAGCGGCATCGATGCGTGTTGCTGAGATCTGCAATCGATACGGCTTTGAGATCGACCCCAATAAAAAGATATATGATATGGCCGTTTCCGAAAAGCAGACGGTAGAGATCATTAAGGTGCTGTATCGCGGCGCGGATATCTTGATCTTGGATGAGCCTACTGCCGTTCTTACGCCTCAAGAGACGCAAAAGCTTTTCTCGGTCCTTCGCAAAATGCGAGAGGACGGAAAGTCGATCGTCATTATCACTCATAAACTTCACGAGGTGATGTCGCTTTCCGACCGCGTGGCTGTGCTTCGCAAAGGCGAGTATATCGATACCGTTGTGACCGCAGAAACCAACGAGGCGGAGCTTACCGAGATGATGGTGGGCAAAAAGGTGGTTCTCAATATCGATCGAAGCGAGCCTGAAAATGTAACGCAACGGATTTCGGTCAATCATATCACTTGCACCAACCATGAAGGCGTAAAGGTTCTGGATGATGTTTCCTTTACCGCATACAGTGGAGAAATTTTGGGAATTGCCGGAATCGCAGGAAGCGGTCAAAGAGAGTTGCTGGAGGCCATTGCCGGATTGCAAGACTTGGATTGCGGTGAGATCATATACACCAATCCTCAAAATAACGAAGCCGTGAATTTGCTTCATAAAAATCCTAAACAGATCCATGACCTTGGCGTCCGTCTTTCTTTTATTCCGGAAGACCGCCTGGGAATGGGACTTGTAGCCAATATGGGAATTGTGGACAATGTCCTTCTTCGCCGTTACAGCAAAGGAAAGGGAATTTTTGTCAAGCGCAAGCGTCCCAAGGAGATTGCAGAAAATATTGTTTCCGAGCTGGAAATCGTGACGCCTGACTTGAAGACCCCCGTTTCCCGTCTTTCGGGCGGTAATGTTCAAAAGGTTCTTTTGGGACGAGAGCTGTCTTTCTCTCCTTCGGTGCTTATGGCGGCATATCCCGTGCGCGGATTGGATATCAATTCTTCCTATACCATTTACAACGTTCTCAATAACCAAAAGAAAAAGGGCGTTGCGGTGATTTTTGTAGGTGAGGATCTTGACGTGCTGATCGATCTGTGTGACAGAATTATGGTTATCAGCTCGGGAAAGATCACCGGCGTTGTGGATGCCAAGCAGGCAACCAAGGAACAGCTTGGCTTGCTTATGACTAAAGTTGATGGAGGTGAGGCAATATGATGAAAGCAACGAAAAAAACGCGTGAGCCGCTTTTTCATATCATCAAGGAGGAAACCTTGGGATGGAAAAAGCCTTTGCTGGTACGCGCGTGCGCCGTTTTGATCGCGCTGGTGGTCTGCTCGATTTTGATCATATTGTTGACCAAGCGCAATCCTCTTGAGGTTTTCCGTGCTCTTATTGTAGGTGCGATCGGAATCAACGGAAACGGCGTTCTTGATCTTTTTCAAAAGACAGCCATATTGCTTTGCATCTCATTGGCGGTTACCCCCGCATTTAAAATGAGATTTTGGAACATCGGTGCCGAAGGACAGGTGCTGATGGGAGGTCTTGCTGCGGCCGCTTGTATGATCACACTTCGCGGAAAGGTTCCCAACGGTCTGCTGATTCTTTTGATCTTTGTGTCCGGCATTCTTTTGGGAATGCTTTGGGGAATGATTCCCGCAATTTTCAAGGCACAGTGGGGTGCCAATGAAACCCTGTTCACCCTTATGATGAACTATTGTGCGATGCAGCTTGTTTCCTTCTTTATTGTCAAGTGGGAAAGCCCCAAAGATTCCGGTAAGGTAGGCGTGATCAACCTCTTTGGCGAGCATAAACAGGTTGGTTGGCTTCCCAAAATTTTCGGACAGGACTATTTGTTGAATATTCTGATCGTGGTCGGCATTACTGTGTTGATGTATGTATATCTCAAATACAGCAAGCAAGGTTTTGAAATATCGGTTGTGGGTGAGAGCGAAAACACGGCGCGCTATGTCGGAATCAATGTGAAGAAGGTTATCATTCGAACCATGGCGATTTCGGGGGCGGTTTGCGGTCTTGCCGGTGTTCTCCTTGTTTCGGGAACGCACCATACCATCGCTGCGAACACGGCCGGCGGAAACGGATTTACGGCGGTAATGGTTTCTTGGCTTGCCAAATTCAATCCGCTGTTTATGGCGGGCGTTGCGTTCTTTATTGCCTTCCTTGAAGAAGGTGCGGGCGGAATTGCTACGCATACGGGATTGAATGCCTCGCTTGCCGATATCATCATCGGAATCATTCTGTTCTTTATCATTGGAAGCGAATTTTTCTTGAATTATCGAATCGTATTCAACAAACAGCGTGGCGGTGAAAAGAAAGGAGAGGACGAGTAATGGAATTTCTTGAGTTTCTTCTTAGATTTTTCCCCAGAGCGGTTGTAGTGGGTATCCCGTTGTTGTATGCTTGTACCGGTGAGATCATAACAGAAAAGTCGGGCAATTTGAATCTTGGTATTCCCGGCATTATGTATGTTGGCGGCATCTCGGGTATTATTGGCGGCTTTTTCTATGAGAATGCAATGGGAAGCGCTATGAATCCTGTGTTGACGATCTTGATTCCGCTTTTGTCCTCTCTCGTCGGAGCGGGCTTGATGGCATTGATCTACAGTTTTCTTACCATCACACTTCGTGCCAATCAAAATGTAGCCGGCCTTGCTCTCACGATCTTCGGTGAGGGAATCGGAAACTTCTTTGGCGGATCTTTGATCAAGCTTGTCAATAATGGCGGCGCGGAAATCAAATTGAAGGCTACCAGCGATGCATTTCTGAAAACACTTCCGTTTGCAAAGAATCTTGGTTGGTTTGGCGATATCTTCCTTTCCTACGGTTTCCTTGCGTATATTGCAATCATTATTGCCGTAGTAACAGCTATAATCATAAAAAGAACCAGAATCGGACTCAATCTCCGCGCGGTTGGTGAAAATCCTGCGACGGCAGATGCCGCAGGTATCAATGTTACCAAGTATAAATATATTTCCACCACCATTGGCGGTATGATCGCGGGTCTTGGAGGTCTTTATTATGTAATGGATTACCAGATGGGAACATGGGCCAATGACGGTGCGCTTGGTGAGCGCGGATGGTTGGCGATCGCTTTGGTTATTTTCGCTTTGTGGAAGCCGATGGTTGGTATTGCGGGTTCGGTCTTGTTTGGCGGCTTGTATATTCTTTACAATTATGTGGGTGTGGCCAGAGATATCGCACCGCTCTTCAATATGTTGCCGTATGTGGTAACGATTGCGGTTCTTATTGTGACAAGCATCCGTAAAAAGAGAGAGCATCAGCCTCCTCAACATCTGGGTCTTCCGTATTTCCGCGAAGAACGGTAATTTAAATTTTTAAAGAGTCATCTGATTAGAGCGTCACTCTAAAGGACAGTTTTGCAAAACACGGTGCTGATTCAATGGATCAGCACCGTGTTTTGCTTTTTAGAAAATATTTTAAATATTATTTTGCATTTTTCGGTATGCGGAGGGCGTCATATTGGCAACTGCCCGAAAAGCCCTTATAAAGGTGGGGAGTGAACCAAATCCCACCTGATACGCGACTTCTATCAAAGGAAGTCCCTGTTTAATGAGCAATTGGCTTTCCGCGATTCGCCGCTTCATAATATAGTCGGATATAGTCGTATCGAAATACTTTTTGAATAACCTTGAAACATACTCTCTGCTATAAAAGAAATGCTCCGCTATCTGTGATACTGATGATATTTTGGAAAAATTACTGTCAATATATTTCTGTAATTTGAGAATGACTTCGGGTAAGAATAAAGTATCGCTTTTTGATTGACAGTCTTTTTGATTCAAAAAGTAGAAAATATGAATGATGTACGAAAGTCCCAAAGCATCTTCGAGCGGAGAATGTGCTTCGGCAAATATCTTCTTCAAGCATACGAGAAGATTCATAAGCTTTTCTCTTGATTCCAAAGAAGTAAACGCAAGAATATCTCCATCTTTTATTCGGCTTAAAAATGATGTTAGAGTACTGTGGCCAATCGCATCAAACGCCGAAGGATATAAATAGAATACGTGACGCTTATAGTGCGTGCTTTCGCAATTGATCATAGACATATGAAATTTACAGGGAGGGATAAAAATGATATCTCCATATTTCGGATGATAAACACAACCCTCGCAAATATAATGAATATCCCCCTCTTCAAAAATGACCAATTCATAATAGTCGTGATAGTGAAGGTCGGAGGGATATGTACGCCGATCGTATACAGTATCTCTGTAAGAGTACAAAAGTCCATCGCCTATGACATGATTTGTCCAGTTTACAAGGTCGGGATTTATTTTCATTCGCTGGTCTATATAGTGTGAAAGCAGCTTCATATCGGCTCCTTGAATGTCACAAATTGAAATATATTTATCACACAATTAAAAGATATTCAATTTGTGATGTGATATACTATATTATACCAGAATTATTTGAATTGTCAAGAGGAGGAAATAAAATGAAGATATTTGACATCCCAAAAACACATTTTATCAGTCATCGGGGATTTACACTGCTCGCTCCCGAAAACTCGCTCCCATCCTTTTATTATGCAGGACTGCTCGGGCAATGGGCGATTGAGACGGATGTTCATATGACACGCGACGGAGAGATCGTATGCTGCCACAACGATACATTAGACAAATATTGTAACGGAGTCGGTAAGATTTCAGAAATGTCATATAGCGAACTACGCCGATTTGAGATCGTCAACGGTAACCGCGTGGAATGCTTCAATAAAGAGGAAAGAAAAATTCCGTTATTTTCCGAATATCTGTCGATTTGCAGACGATTTGGAAGCATTCCGTTTATCGAGCTCAAAACCGATGACGCTGAGCAAATAATATACGAATTACATAAAAACGGATTTTCGGATGATGAGGTCGTTATGAGCTCGTGCGCGCTGTCAAGACTTGTTGAGACCAGACGTTACACGTCCGATATGTTCATACATTGGATATTTGCAGAGGAAAACAAACTATCCGAGCTATGCGATCTTGGAAACGCAGGATTTTCCTTATGTATTTCCGATCCCCTTGCTTGCGATGAGAAAAGGATCGTGACCGCTCATAAAATGGGACTCAAGGTCTGTTTGCGCGCCGCAGACGACGTGGAAAGTTTGGAACACATGAAGACGCTTGGACTTGATTACTTCCCAACAAATAAAATGCACGACGGAATATGAAGGAGAAAAAAAGATGAACGAGGCTTTGAAGATAAAACGTCACACTGTGGATATATGCGTGATAGGCGGCGGTGTTGGCGGTATGTTTACTGCAATATCGGCAGCAAGACACGGCGCTAAGGTTGCGCTGATGCATGATCGTCCTGTTCTTGGAGGCAACGCAAGCAGTGAGATAAGAATGTGGATCTCGGGTGCGGGAACACGTGTCCGTGATCTGCAAGAAACGGGCATAATGGAAGAATTGCAACTTGAAAATATGTACCGCAATGCGAAAAGAAATTGGAGTACGTGGGACGCACTTCTATATGAAATGGTGCGCTTTGAACCGAATATAGACCTTATCCTCAACTGTACCTGTAATGATGCAAAAACCGAAAACGACATGATCAAAAGCGTAAAGGGATTTCAACTTACCACATATACTTGGCATGAGGTCGAGGCGAAAATATTCGTTGACAGCTCTGGCGACAGTATTTTGGCTCCCCTGACAGGCGCGAAATACAAGGTTGGACGAGAGGGAAAAAGCGAGTACGGTGAAGAATTCGGGCTTGATGTTGCCGATAACCATACGATGGGCATGAGCATTTTGTTGCAGTGCCGCGAAACCGATCACCCCGTGGAATTTACTGCACCTGCGTGGGCGTACGATTTTCCCGACGACGAGGCTATGAACAATAAGCCGCATAACATTTATGCGATTAATACCAATTTTTATTGGATCGAGCTTGGCGGTATGCAGAACAGCATCGACGACACGGAGGAGATACGAGACGAGCTTTTGAAGATCGCCTTTGGCGTTTGGGATCATATGAAAAATCATGGGGATCACGGAGCGGATAACTGGGAGCTTGAATGGGTAGGATTTTTGCCCGGTAAGCGTGAAAGCCGCAGATACGTTGGTGACTACGTACTGACACAGCAGGATGTTGAAAATTGTCCGCGCTTTGAGGACACAGTGGCGTATGGCGGTTGGCAGATCGACAATCATCTTCCGGGTGGCTTTCATATGAACGCCAAGGGCGGAGCTCATCTGCAAAAGAGGCGCCTTAGTGAGCCTTATTCCATTCCGTTACGCTCTTTGTATTCGATCAATATTGATAATCTTATGTTTGCGGGCAGAAACATAAGTGCCTCTCACGTGGCATTCAGCTCTACGCGCGTAATGGGAACGATCGGCGTGATCGGTCAGGCGGTGGGAACAGCTGCCGCTGTAGCTGTAAAATACGGACTTTCTCCGAGAGAGACGTGTAAAACAAAAATTGCCGAAATACAAAAGGCGCTTATGGATGACGATTGCTTTTTGCCGGGATTTCGACGTGAATCGTCGCTGCTTGTCGGTTGTGCTACGCTTACGGCAGATTACGGCGATCCGTCTGCTTTGCTCAACGGGATAGACCGTCGCATATGGGGGAACGATAATGGATATTTTGGAAAAACAAACAAAGCCATCACGTATACCTTTGATTCGCCCAAGCACGTAAACGGCGTCAGATTGGTCTTTGACAGCGATCTTGACAGAGAATACACAGATGGAAACCCCGATGCTTTGCATACCTCGTCAACGTTGTTTTTCCCAAAAAGCTATAATCATACGAGCTTTGGCTTCCCAAAATGCCTGATCAAGCATTATAAAATTGAGATTTTGGATGAATTGGAAAATTGGAAAACCGTTATAGAGATATCTGACAATCATCAGCGCTTTATTAAACATGAATTAAATACAGTAACGAAAGCAGTTCGTTTAATTCCGATCAGTACGTACCACAGCGAAAGAAAAACCGAAGATTACGGTTCATCTACTGCCCATATATTCAATTTTGAAATTTTTTAAGGAGTATTATTTATTCTTTTGTGTCCACAAAAGCAGTGCTTGTCAAGAAAATTGACAAGTATAGATGAACAATAAAAGGGGTGTCTCAAATGCTTTTTATCGCATTTGAGACACCCCTCAATTTTTACTGTCGGTAGGTAACGTGTTCTATTAAATTTCAAAAACTGTCCTTAAGAGCGCGCGCCCTTTGGATGGCTCTTTTTTTTGGCGTCTGAGAGTACATTACGTTCAAATCTTTTTTTTAATCTATAACAATGGGATTTTGGTGGTAAGATATAGGTGAAAGAGAGGGTGTGAACTATGAGAAAATTGAAAAATGAGTTGCTTGCCGAATATCGCACATATTTGCTTTATGAGGAAAAGACTGCGGCAACGGTTGAAAAATATATGCACGAAATTGTTGCGTTTCTTCGTTGGTTGCCTAGCGCATCGGTGGATAAGGAGGCGGTCTTGAGATACAAGGCTTTTTTATTGGATCACTATGCGCTTGCCAGTGTCAATGCTGCGCTGTCATCATTGAACAGCTTTTTTGACTACTGCGAATGGTATGAGTTGCGAGTCAAGACGGTCAAAATTCAAAAACAACTTTTTGCGAGCGATGAAAGGGAATTGACCAAGAGCGAATATGAGCGATTGCTGAAAGCGGCGCAGCAAAAGAAAAATCAACGTCTGTATTTGCTGATGCAAGCTATTTGCTCCACCGGCATTCGTGTTTCCGAGTTAAGACATATCACCGTTGAGGCGGTAAACCGAGGGCGCGCGGAGATTCATTGCAAAGGGAAGCATCGAAGTGTATTTCTTCCACAAGGACTTTGTAAAATTCTGAAAAACTATATCCGTCAGCAAAAAATAAAAAGCGGAGCCGTTTTCGTGACAAAAAACGGGAATCCGCTGAATCGCTCTAATATATGGACGGACATGAAAAGGTTGTGTAAGCTCGCAGGAGTGTCGGAGAAAAAGGTTTTTCCCCACAATCTCCGCCATATTTTTGCGCGCACTTATTATACTGTACAAAAGGATATTGTCTGCCTCGCGGATATCCTCGGGCATTCCAGCGTAAATACCACGAGGATATATACAATGGAGAGCGGTGAGGTTCATCGAAGGCAGATTCAAAGGTTGGGATTGCTGTTAATAACATAATAACAATTATGTAGTGCATTTCCGTCTATACATATAAAATGATACCACCAACCGAGCAATTTGTCAAGGAAAAAATATCAAAAAAGACATAGCAACAAGACCAATGAAAGACAAAAAATTTTCATTGGTCAAAAAGCTATGCACTTTGGAGCGAAAAAATTCTTTTTAACAAAAAAGCATACTACATAATTGTTATTCTGGAGTGACATCCTCTATGAAATTCAAAAAGGAGGTCATTACGATGACAAAAAGACAGAGTAGCATTGTGAGAATCGTGTCCATAATGCTCGTTGCAATGATGGTGCTTTGTATGTTTGCTTCCTGCGCAAAGCAAGGACCGAAGGGCGAACAAGGTCCTACGGGAGAGCAAGGCGCTACGGGTGCAGACGGAAAGTCGGCCTATGAGCTTGCCGTGGAAAAAGGATATGACGGCACCGTAGAAGAGTGGCTCGCCTCTCTTGTGGGCGAAACAGGTGCCGCAGGACAAAACGGTGCAGACGGTCAGTCCGCATACGCGCTTGCGGTGGAAAAGGGCTACAAGGGTACCGAGAGCGAGTGGCTTTCCTCTCTTGTGGGAGTCGCGGGAATCAACGGAACAGACGGAAAATCTGCCTATGAGCTTGCCGTGGAGACAGGCTTTGGAGGCACCCTTTCGGAGTGGTTGGATTCTCTTGTCGGCACGGATGGCGTCAACGGTAAAGACGGTGCGGACGGAAAGTCTGCCTATGAGCTTGCTTGCGACAACGGCTTTGAAGGAACCTTGACCGAGTGGCTTGCGTCACTTGTAGGTCGTGATGGAACAGCCGCTGCGAAGGGCGATAAGGGTGATAAAGGTGACAAGGGGGATGTGGGTGCCGACGGAAAATCCGCCTATCAGTTGGCCTTGGAAAACGGCTACCGCGGAACCATGACCGAATGGCTGGCTTCTTTGGTCGGTGAAACGGGTGCAACAGGCGCTGGCGGTACTTCTGCCTATGAGCTTGCCGTGGAAAAAGGCTACGAAGGCTCCGAGACCGATTGGCTGGCATCGCTTGTCGGTGCGGCGGGTAAATCCGCTTATGAGATCGCCGTGGAAAACGGTTATGAAGGCGATATTCGGTCTTGGCTGACCTCCTTGGTTGGAGAAAAGGGAGCCGACGGAAAAGACGGACAGTCTGCATATGCGCTTGCTGTTGAGCTTGGCTTTGAGGGTACCGAAGAAGAGTGGCTTGCCTCGCTTGTTGGAACGGCAGGCGTTAACGGAACAGACGGTGCGGCAGGTAAGTCGGCTTACGAGCTTGCTGTTGAGAATGGCTACAAGGGCGATGTGCAGGAATGGCTTGCGTCTTTGGTCGGAACCAACGGTAAGAACGGAAATGACGGTGAGGACGGCGAGGATGGCGAGGACGGAAAGTCTGCCTACGAGCTTGCCGTGGAGAATGGCTACAAGGGCAGCGAGTCCCAGTGGCTGACCTCTCTTGTCGGCGCCAAGGGCGATAAGGGCGATAAGGGCGATAAGGGAGACCGTGGCGAAGACGGAAAAGACGGAAAAGACGGAACCGATGGTATTACCCCTCAGATCAAGATCAATAAGACCACCAATATGTGGGAAGTTTCCTACGATGGCGGCAAAAATTGGACATCTCTTGACGTTCAAGCAACCGGCAAGGACGGTGAGGATGGAGCCAAGGGAGATAAGGGAGATAAGGGTGATACGGGAGCCACAGGTGCCGCAGGTGCACAAGGTACCCCCGGAAAGTCCGCTTATGAAATTTATATTGAAAAGAATCCTTCCTATACAGGAACCGAAGAACAATGGATAGAGGAATTTATTTCGGGCGGTCTGTTGAAGCATACCGTAACCTTTGACCTGAATGGAGGT
Source organism: Eubacteriales bacterium (assembly GCA_045537235.1). Classification (GTDB taxonomy): domain Bacteria; phylum Bacillota; class Clostridia; order Oscillospirales; family CAG-272; genus RGIG8775. Next base: position 153,149 of record JAZSPB010000156.1, on the reverse strand, counting down.
ACAGCCGCCGCAGGTTACCAGTCCAGTGTCAAGGTGAATCACGGACAAACAGTTGCCCTCACCGTGCCGACCAAGACGGGATATACCTTTGACGGTTGGTATACGGGAAAGACGGTAGTTGACGGTATCTTTACTACCACCGATCCCGTGATGGGCGACATGAAGCTTGTGGCAAGATGGACACCGAACAAAGTAAAGGTGACCTTCTTGGATTATTACGGCGAGGTTGTGAGTGTGCAGAGTGTTGACTACGGAACGTCTGCCAAGGCGCCCTCTATGCCTTCTTATGTAAACGATATCCCTTTCAGCGGATGGGATAAGTCATTCAGCTCGGTGAAGGCTGACATGACGGTAAAGGCGCAGTATGTTAAGCAGATGTATACTGTCACCTATAACACCGCCGGCGGAACCCAGATCGCAAGCGAAGGGGTTTATAAGGGCGAGATCCCCACGAAACCCGCCGATCCCGTAAAGAGTGGCTATGCTTTCTTGGGATGGTATCTTGACAGTGCCTTTACCAAAGAATATAAATTTGACTATGCACTGAATGCCAGTACCACGATCTACGCAAAGATGTTGGGCGGCGAGATGATCGTGATCAAGACCGCCGAAGAGCTTGCCGCGATCGCAACCAATCCGTCGGGCAATTATGTGCTGGGGAACGATATTAACTACAAGGGCGATATCTGGACACCGATTGATAAGTTTACGGGTACGTTTGATGGTAAGGGTTTTAAGATTTACAACTTTGCTATATCCGCCCTTTCCACCACGGCAATTGATGTTGGGTTCTTTAGAGTGAATAGTGGTACGATTAAGAATGTTGGATTCGAGAATGTTTTATTAACGACAACCAACAATTCTGTAAGTTCCACTAATACGGGAGTAATTGCCGGTATTAACGAAGGAAATATTATTAATTGTGATGTGCTTTCAGCCAAGATAGACTATACGTATAACTCTGAACACTATGGGGCAGTGAATTGGCAAGCAATTTTGGGCGGTGTCGCTGGTACCAATAATGGAGTTATTTCCGAATGCCACCTTGAAGTCGCTGTAGATTCGGCTATTTATCTATATACGAGTAGTTATTACAAATATAGTATTTATTGTTATGCCTATTTTGGTGGAATTGCAGGATTAAATACAAATGTTGTTGAAAAGAGCGAAGCAGAGTTCATTTTGGTTGGAACAAAATCGTCTTCAGTTGGTACCGCTGGTTGGTCTCATTTGGAGTTAGTACTTGGAGGTATTGTAGGAAAAAATACAGCGGATGAAACCGCTATAGTTAGAGAATGTATGGCGGATATTTCGTTTGATGTAAAATATGTTGGAAATGCCGGAAAGAACTATTGGAGTGGTGGATTGATTGGAGAAAACCGCGGTACACTTCTTGATAGCTTTTCTACGGGAACAAACACTCAAATAAATAGCGACTATGGTGTATATAATTGCAGCGGTGGTGCCGTTGGATTAAATAGTGGAGATAAGGCAATTATAAAGAATGTATATACTTCCGTCAACATTCTGAATGCTGTAACTGACAGCGGTTATCTTGGTGGTTTTGTAGGCAATAATGAGGCCGGCGCGGTTGTCACCAAATGTTTTTCTTTGGGCGATGTTAATTTTTCTCTTGCTGTCGGTTATGGTAAGTTCCTTGGAAAAACAGAAGGAACAGTGCTTTCTTGCTATTACTCCAATCAAGCAAATGTGGCACAGAACAACACCACTGTAACCCCCACCTGTACCGCAGGCGAAGCCAAGGCAACTTCCGTCCTTTTGAGTAAAGATTTCCTTCTCAACACCTTGTATTTTGACCCCGAGATTTGGAACATCGTAAACGGTCAGGCTCCGACGCTCAAATGTTTTGATTAAAATCCTCTCAAAAGCAGATAAGGCTGAAGCGTAAAGGGATACAAAAAGGGGAGAGCGCAGTGCGCCTTCGGCATTAGGACATTTTGTAAAATGTCTGTTGCTCTAAAAAACTCCGCAAAAACTTTTGATCTGCTCTTTTTGGTAGTTTTGGCAAACATACTGATATCCTAATGGAAGCAGTATGTTGGCTCAAACACTACCATGGGGGCAAGACAAGAGATTTTTGCGGAGTTTTTTCAAAGGCTCTTTCATATTAGATGAAGGATTCTTGGAATTGATTTCTAATTTAATTTGTCATACGATTTGATGTATTTGAATTTGGATTTATTGATGAGCTAGCACTCGCAAAATGGTGAGCAAAAGCCTACCTCCGAGAGGGAGGTGGCACGGCGTAGCCGTGACGGAAGGAGTTTGCGGCACAAGCGGGGAGAACTTGCCATATCAAGAGCACAAATGACAAGGTTGCGCAGTCTCCCTCAATCGCCTACAGCGACAGCTTCCTCTCGGAGAAAGCCTTATTTAGCACGTTCAAACCGTTTGCCCTATCCGACTTTGCTGAAAATCAACCGATGGATGTGAAAACGCGGCTTCAAAAAAGTGTCCCTCTCCCTGCCACAGGTGTCATCAATCATCTGCCTCAAAACGGAACGTAACGACAGAAGATTCAACGATCAAATTTCGTGTGTCACTCGGATCAAAATGCGACAATACATTTTCGTCAAAAATAACTACATATTGCTTGTCCGATAACCCTTCGTAAGAAAAATCAGTCTTGGTAATCGGACCGTGTGTGCCAAAGATCACATAGTCCGCCGTTTCAATCTCCCGCGAGGCCTTTTCTCGGAGTATTTCGGAATCGTGTGCCGATTCGGCAATGTAGGTCAACTGATCGCCAAATGCCGAGACGGTCAGAACAAAGGTCGGATGCGTGGAGCGGGAAAGCAGAACTCGCTCGGACAACTCCAACGTAATATTTTCGGTGGGCGAGAGTGGTTTGTTGCTGTCAAAAATTACCACATCAATCCCTTTGTTTTGTGAAACATTAATCAGCGATTGCATGAAAGAATGCTCGTTTTCGTTTTGCGGAATGGGGAGATATAGCTTTCGAATCATGAATCGGTCTGCATTTTTGGAGAATGTGCTGATGTGATAGGAATGATAGTGCGTGAGAACCAGCGCTGAAACCTCGGTGGACATTCGTTGTTCCGAAAAAGCAATGGCTTCATACAGATATTTGTTGGCGCCCGTCGACACATCGCATATTACAGTATCTTTGGTTGTTGTCAGTACCATCATTTCGGATTCCCCCGATGATAAGAAATCAAGGGTAATCTTGTCTGCATTGGTGTGGTTATAGTGCATCAAACACCCGCAAAAAATCAGAGAGGCGACTGTGGGGATAAGCGGGATCCATATTTTCCGCCGTAAGGGTAAGATCAGACAGACCAAGAGAAGAAGGGAAGCGGGAAGAATGATATAGCCCGCAAAGCGATATTCCAGTGAGACCGTAATGCTTTCCCACGAAGACATTTCGGCAATGATATCGATCATCAAGCCGCCGATCAAGCGGAGGACTTCCGTCAACGGCTGTGAGAGAAAGGCGAGCGGCGAAAAGATCGAGGTGATCAGCTTGATCGGCGAGAGAAACAAAAATAGGTTGGCAAGCGGTGAGATGACCCAGTTGGTCAAAGGGGCGACCAAGGAAAGCTCACCGAAATACAACCAAATAAGAAAGCATACAAAGATGTTGACGGCGAGCGTAATGCCGAGTGCCGAGATCAGAGACAACAGGATTTTTGCCGCACGTTTATTGAGGTGGCTTTGATACAGCTTCTTTTTGAAATATTTGTTGAGCTCATTGAACACGAGAATGCCGAGGACGGCAAGTACGGAAAGCCAAAGACCGATGTCATGTACCGATTCGGGAGACACGGCAAGAATGATGAACAGCGAGAAAAACAAGGAGGTAATTGCGTCATTATCCGCGTGTGCAAGTGACGCGAGATAGACAAAGGTCATCATGATGAATGCGCGGACAGTAGAGAGCGAAAATCCGGTCAGTGCAAGAAAAAACAGCGCGATCGAGAACACCCAAAAGCAACGCCACTTTTTTCGAATCCCGATCCGGTTGAGCAATGCTTCCAATGCCGTCATAATGATCGAAAGGTGCATACCGCTGATAGCGAGGATGTGAGAAAGTCCGCAGCGACCGAAGTCACGGACGATATCGTTGGCCAAAAGATCTTTATTGCCCAGTGTGATCGCTGAGGCAAGGTCGGCTTCATCACCGCCGATCTCCAACTCAAAGATGCGTGACAGACGAGTGTTCAGACGTTGCATTTGGATGGAAAAATTGACGAGGCCGGTTTCGACCGTTTCGAGACTATCGGTGAAGGATGTGAGATAAACACGGATTCCGCGGGCAAGATAGTAGTCGGTATTTTGATATTTTTCTCCGATGGGAGCGACCGAGACGGTTCCCGTTACTAAATCTCCCACGGAGAAATCTCCCGCATACTCACAGTCGAGGATGCTGTTGAAGGAAATACCGTTTATGCTGGCGATCACATCAAAGGAAGATGCGTAGACCGCAGTGTATTTTCGACTGACGATAAGGCATTCCGCTTCTGCTTCGGTTCCGATGAGCGAGTCAAACTGTTCCTTTTTCCGATCGATGAAAGCATAGGATTCAAGAAGTGCCGAAGCGATGAAAACGAAACAGAGGAGAAGCTTCAAAAAGGCGGCTCTGTGCGGTTTCAGAAAGATGAGCAATAACAACAGCACCGCCGAAAAGCCGAACAATATCAAACCGACCATCAATTTTATCCATGATTGCAAAAAGCAGCCGCCAATACAAGCGACTGCAAACAATGCACAAAAGAGTGCTAAATTTCTTCGGTAAAACAAGTTCATAATTATCGGATGAATTTGATCTCGCAGTCAAGATCCACTTGATAATTGCGATAGACGGTGTGACGGATGTGCTCCACCAATTGCATAACGTCATTGGCTGTAGCTCCGCCGCGATTGATGATAAATCCCGCGTGCTTTTCCGAAACCTCGGCGCCGCCGATACGGTAGCCTTTCAAACCGCTCTTTTCGATCAGTTCGCCTGCATAATATCCAACAGGACGCTTGAAAACACTCCCCGCACTGGGAAATTCAAGGGGCTGCTTTTCCTTTCGCGCCTTTCTGTTTTGACTCATTATGGCGGCGATCTCAATGGGATTATCCTCGGTCAGTTTGAGCATGGCGGCAAGAATAATGAGATTGGGATTCTTGGTGTAGATGCTGTGACGGTAGGAAAATTCATGCTCCTCCATATCGACCTTGCGCACCGTTTCGTTTTCTGTATCAAAGCAGATGGAAGAGATCACCACATCTGAAAGACTTCCTCCGTAAGCACCTGCATTCATATAGATGCCGCCGCCGAGCGTTCCGGGAATGCCGTAAGCGAATTCCAACCCGGAAAGACCGGCACGTTGTGCCTCGACAGCAAGCCCGGTAAGCGATGCGCCGCAATCTGCCTTGATCGTGTTTCCTTCCACCAAGTGATTTTTGATATCTGATGTTACGATGACAAGCCCGTCAAAGCCATCGTCGGCAAAGATAACATTGCTTCCGTTTCCAATGACGGCGAATCGCACTTGGTGCGCCTTGGCTTCCCGAACGGCAGTAACCAATTGCTCTGTAGAGCGTACTGCGGCAACAACAGAAGCGATGCCTCCCACCTTCATGGTGGTGTATCCCGACATGGGGACCGATTCGCAGTAGGGAATGTTCAGTTCTTTAAGTTTTGCACAGAGCGCGGATATGTTGAACATTTACTCACCTCGTAGAATAATATGTTGAAGTTGCGAAAGCGAAGATATAATGTAAGTCAGCGTCATATTGGCGGGCGGTTCCTTGCCGGAAGGATTATACCAGCAAGTGTCAATGCCGAATCCGATTCCACCGGCCATGTCAGAGGACAAGGAATCACCAACGATGAGTGTTGACTTCTTTTCAAAGTCGGGAATGCGCTGTGCCACTCGCTCAAAGAACAGAGGATCCGGCTTTTCTACACCGATTTCCTCGGAAATAAAGCATCCTTTGAAATAGGGAGGCAGGGGAGTGGCGTAAAAACGAGTGCTTTGTATTTTTTGAAATCCGTTTGTCACAAGGAAAAGCTCACAGTGTTGCGAAAGAAGTCGGCAGATGTTTTGCGCGCCCTTAAGCAAATAGCTCTTTCGAGAAAGAGCATTTTCATAGTAGACGGCCATGGCTTTTGCGTCTTGTGAAAAATTGAATTTACTGCAAAATGACTGAAAGCGATTGATTTTGAGCTGTGTGCCGGTCACTAACTTCTTTTCCAAAAGGAGCCACTGCTCGGCATTGGCCTCGGAGTATCCGCGGTGGATCGATTCACTTTCGGGAAGAGAAAAATGGCGAAGTGTATCCGAAAGAGCAGCATGTTCGGCTTTTACAAAGTCGAGAAGTGTTCCGTCGGCATCCAATAAAATCGTCCGATATTTCATTATATGATATTCCTTTTCGCTTTGTTACCAATATATTATACATGAATTTTATAAAATTTGCAATAACCTTGGCAATTATTTTCTCCCAAAGTGCAAAAAAAGACTTGACTTTTCCCATTGGGGTCATTATAATAAAATTATCAATAAAACAGCGGGAATTCCCGTGGAAAGAGGATTATTATGAAAAGCGTAGGACTTCAGATCTATACGGTTCGTGATTTTACCGGAACCCCCGAAGGACTCAAGGATGCGTTCCTTAAGATCAAGGCCGCAGGTTACGATTCGGTTCAGACCGCAGGCTTGATTACCGATATTGAGAGTGCAAAGTACTTCAAGGAGTGCGCTGATAATGCAGGTGTTGCTATCTGCGGTACGCACTATAACTGGAAACTGATCGTTGAGAATTTGGACGAGGCCATTGAGGTTCACAAGATTCTCGGAACAACCAATATGGGTATTGGAAGTATGCCCGGTGAGGCTCGTACCTCCAAGGAGGCCATTCTTGCTTTTATTGATCAGGTCAATGATATCGCCGCAAAGCTGGCTAAAGTCGGCATGAAGTTTACTTATCACAATCACAGCTTCGAGTTCAAGAAAGTCGAAGGCAAGACCGTGATGGATTACCTCATTGAGGGCTTTGATAAGGACAATGTCAGCTTCGTTTTGGATACCTACTGGGTACAGCACGGCGGATATGATGTCAGAAAGATGATGGAGCGTTTGGCCGGTCGCGTAGATATTCTTCACTTGAAGGATATGGGCGCTTGCGGCGGCGAGAAGGGCAATTCGCCTTACATCACCGAGATCGGTAACGGTAACATCAACTTTGAGGATATCATTCCTCTGGGTGAGAAGATCGGCGTCAAAGACTTTGTTGTCGAGCAGGACACCAACTTTGCAACCGGTGATGCAATGGAAAGCATCAAGACCAGCTGCGACTACATCAAGGCTCATTTCATGAACTAAAAAGAATTCCAAAGCGATCGGTTTTATCGGTCGCTTTTTTAATAGCAGGGCGATTGCTGCATGGCTCCCACGCGAGAGAAAAGATTTAATGAATCGCGCGTATTTGCGGGTCAATGGCAACGGATAGATCAGAGTTGGGATCGATCACAACACCGAATTTTTGAAGAAGCGGATGAGCGTTCAGTGAATCCAATAAGGAAATTAGATCGCCCTTGATGATCATAAAGTCTTTCCTTCCCATTGCTAAAAGGAAATCGGCACATTTTTTCTTGGAAGAAAATGCAGGGAAATGTTGAATTTCATTTTTCCGATTGGACAGCACCCATATTTGCTGCCGACCGTTTGCATCTTCACCGAAAGGAGTGGAATAATACAGCGTTACGGTCGCATTTTGTTTTATAAAGTCTTGAATGGCAATCGTGCCGTCGATGAGTTTTTTACAATCTTCATACCATTTTTTGTTATGACCGAAAAATTTGTTGAACATCTTTTTTTACCTTTCGAAATATTTACATCATTATACCAAAGATGACTCCGGATATCAATATTTTTTGCTTTCAAAAGATGCCCGCAGCGGTCGTTTTTGAGAAAAACAGCACATTCTTCGAAAGAGCACAAAACTTTTTAAAGCACCCTTTCATGAATTTTTGCAAACATAGCGGCGCCCAAAAGGGAAGCTGTATGTTCGCTCAAACTTTACCAAGGCGCATCAAAAAAAGTTTTTTGCGGAGCTTTTTTTCAAAAAAGCGACCTCCTGCGCCCGCAGGCGCCCCCACAAAAAAGACTGTTGTTTTTGCAACAGCCTTTTTAAATATTCATTTAAAGAACGCGGATACGGGAAAGGAGCTTATCCCCGAGAGATGTGCAAAGATCACTGCACTGCTTTTCGGTGATTTCTTCCGTGATGATCGCAGTCCTTCCGTTGTCAACGAAAACCTCAAGAGCTTTAACGGGCAAACTGTCTATTTCGGCACCGTTTTCCTTCAGATTTCCTTCCAATACCAGCATATTGCGGCAACGGTAATCCGCGATATCTGCGATCTTACAATCGCAAGCTTTGGTGAACATGGGGAACGCGGGGTCATTTTCGGGGCTTTTGGCGATGTCGATGATGTCTCCTACCACAGCACTCGCCGTGGGAAGCTTGCCTGCACCGCGCCCGTAGAACATGGTGGCACCCAGCATATCGGTATCAACCAAAATGCCGTTGAACACATCGTCGATCGTGTGAAGAGGATTGCTTGCGGGGATGAGACGGGGGCTGACCATAGCAAGCACTTTGTCACCGATCTTCTCGCAGTGACCGATCAGCTTGATTGCATAGCCCAACTCGCTTGCGATCTTCATGTCAGAGGTTGTAATCTTGGTAATGCCTTCCGTGTAGATCTTGTTGGGATCTAACAGAACACCGTAAGAAAGAGCCGCGAGAATGGTGATCTTGCGTGCCGCATCAATACCGTCAATGTCGGCAGAAGGATTGGCTTCTGCATAACCTTTGGCCTGTGCCTCTTTGAGTGCATCGGAAAAGGCAGCGCCGGTGGTGCCCATTTGCGTCAAAATATAGTTGGTGGTTCCGTTAAGAATTCCGTCAATGGAAAGCACTTGGTTAGCCGCAAGGTCGTTGGCAAGAGGTCGAATGATCGGAATGCCGCCACCAACACTCGCTTCAAACATATAACGTACATTGTTTTCTTTGGCCACCGCCAGCAATTCGTCACCGAAGTTAGCCACTACTTCCTTGTTGGATGTCACTACGCTCTTGCCGGCGCGAAGGCAGGCAATAGAAAAGTCGTACGCAGGATGGGAACCGCCCATCATCTCTGCCACAAGCGTTACCTCGGGATCCTCAAGAATGATATTAAAGTCGTGGATCACGCGGTCGGCAAAGGGACTGTCGGGGAAATCGCGCAGATCCAAAATGTATTTGATGTTCAGCTTTTTGTGGATGCGTGCTTCAATGAGCGTGAGATTTTCTGTCAAAACCTCTGCGGTTCCGCTACCCACTACGCCAAATCCGAGAATGGCTACGTTTACCATAATATACCTCACAAAAAATATAGATTAGGAATAGTATACCATATTTTTCTGACAAATGCAATAAAACTATTGAAAAAAACATAGAAATATGGTAAAATAATTATTGAAAAAGGGGATTTTTAGGGCATATCCCGCTCAGGAAGGAGCTTTTTATGGGTGCAGGAGTTATTGCGAAAAGAAATGTAAAGATATTTGTATTGTTTTTGATGGAAAATATCAATTATCCGTTGGATTTTATTTCCATTAATGACATTGTTATGCAGACCGACTATGTGATGTATTTGGATTTTGCCGAGAGCTTTCACGAGCTTTTGGATTCCGAGTTGATCGAATACACCGAGGTGGACGGGGAAAAGTACTATTCCGTGACCAAGAGAGGTCGTTTGGTGGCACGCGAGCTGCACAGTGATATTCTTTCCTCCATTTTGGATAAGAGCTTGGAGGCGGCATTCCGCTATTTGGACTTCAAGAAGCGAGGAATTGAGGCCAGATGCGCCTCCGAGCGCCGTTCGGACGGTCGCTTTGATCTTACTTGCACACTTTACGAGAAAAAAGAAAAAATATTCGAGATCACCATGGTGGTGGATACCGAAAACCGCGTGGAGAGAATGAAGCAACTTTATATGGAACGTCCCGATGTGATCTATCGCGGAAACGTGGCGTTGCTGACCGGAAAAATCGGATACTTATTTACTTGATCGGGAGGGCATGATGCGCGAGATGTTCGATTCCTACGATAAGATCGTAAAAAATCTCATTTTGCAGGTGCGAAAAGAAAATCAAGAGGCTTTTGAGGAGATGTTGCAGCTTTATGATCCGCTTATCACCTCGTTTGTCAACCGCTTTTGGCGGAATGATGTGACCGAACAAGATGCAGAGGATCTCAAGCAGGAGTTGACATTGGTTTTTTATAATTCCATTTTATCTTACGATTTGGGACAAAATGACGTCAGTTTTGGATTGTATGCCAAAATTTGCTTGAACAACGCTTTGATTACTCAAATTCGTGCCATGAAAAAGCGCAAGGGAACAGAGATGCTATCGCTTGAGTCTGAGGACTGGATTTCGGACGAGCATGAGAATCAAGAGGATCCTGCCGTAGCACTTATCAAACGCGAGGAAATGCGGGAACTTAACCGCCGCATCGACCGAGCACTTTCGGATTTCGAAAATAAGGTGTGGCGTTCCTATGTTGCCGGTTGTTCTTCGCGGGAGATCGCCCGAACGCTTGGTAAAAGTGAAAAATCTATTGATAACGCAATTTTTAGAGTCAGACAAAAGTTAAAAGCATTGTTTTGAAAAGTTTTCTTCGGGGCGCCTGCGGGCGCGGGGAGGTCGCTTTTTGAAGAAAAGCACACTTTCTTCGAAAGTGCGCAAAAACTTTTCTATTGCGCCTTATTGTAGTTTATGCGAACATAGCGATACCCATTAGGGGGCAGTATGTTCGCTCAAATTCGGCAGGGTGCAATAGAAAAGTTTTTTGCGGAGCTTTTTTTCAAAAAAGCGACCTCCCGCGCCCACAGGCGCCCTTTTCGCTCTTTTGCACAAATTTTTCGCAAGTTATACAAAAAACTTCAAAACCGATTGCATATTTTTGAGACGTATGTTATAATAAGTACAATTATATAGTGGAGGAATCTTTATGAAAAAGCTATTATCCATTCTTTTGATATTCACGCTTTTATTGAGTTTTGTCGCTTGCGGCGGAGAAACGGAGTCCGAGACGGATACCCATGAGGTCACCGAATCCGAGTCGAATGAGAGCGAGAGTGAGAGCGATCCGGAGGAGTCCGAACAAGGATTTGAAACAGCGGCTCCCGGCGGCGACGACAAGGAGCCCGACCCCTTTTATGTGGCGGGAAATCCCGCTGCCAAGGTCAGCATCAATACTGACAAGGCTTATATTCGTACAAAAGATCAATCCATCAAGGTTGAATCTTCAAGTGCTGATGGCGGTGTAGGTGTTTTGGATGTTCTGGAGGTGTATATGACCCCCAGAAATGTCGGAAAGACTTATAAGATCACCGCATACGTTATGCCGATCGGTGAGAATGCTGCGTTCAGAATGTCGGTTTCCAAAGAAGGCTCCGACGATACAGCGGCTGAGTCGCACAAGTTCGAGCTGCGAGCCAATGAATGGAATCAGCTCACCTTGTTCTATAAGGTTACCGCTGAAAATACCGCTGCCGGCTTGATTACGGTCAAGATCGACCAAAACGTAGCGGCGGCTGTCGATGCACCTGCATCCGATCTTTGCAGTACCTTCTACGTGGATGATGTAAAGGCCTCTCTTCACAAGGATGCCTATGTGCCCGAGTATACGGTATATAAAACCGAGGATTTTGAGAATGCCGATGCTTCTTTTACTCAGTATAAGACCTCCACTTATGCGGAGCTGACCGATGCGGCCAATGAGTATAAAATGGGCGGAAATTACGCCAATTCCTTACTTCAGGTCGGTGCGCTTAATTGGCAGTCACATTCGGGAGACAAAGCAATGGCGCTTTATAATTTCCAACCCAACGCCAACGGAGATTTCGGTGCCAGAGTCAAGCTCAACAATCTGATGCCAAAGGATCTGACACCTTATATCGGTCAGACTGTCAAGATCTCGGCTTATGTTTTGATGGAGGGCTTTAAAGATCCCGCAAAGCCCGTGAGTTCGTCTATCGGATTGATGGGAGATAAGAAGACAACACAGTTGGCCTACACTTCTTATGATATTTACGAGGGTGAATGGACTTTTGTGGAATATGAGATGGATATCACCAAGGATTTTCTATCAAAAACCGAGTTGGTCTTTGATGATGCAAGTATCAAGGAACACTATCCCGTAAGACCCTTCATCAACTTTGGAACTTCTTCGACCAATTTCCCCAAGACAGTTTATATTGATGATTTCACGGTGGAGTTTGCTATGCTGAATACCAATATTGGAGTAATACTTCCGTCCATTTTTGCGGACGATATGGTTTTGCAGAGAAATAAAAAAGTGCCGATTTGGGGCTGGGGCGGAACCCCCGGTGATACCATAACGGCGGAGATCGACCAATATACCGCAAGTTCAGTGGTAGATGCCAACGGTGAATTTTATTTAGAGCTTCCCGAAATGGAAGGCGGATCCGGCAAGACGCTCTTGGTCAAGAACGGAGTGGCGGGAAAGACCTTCAAGAATGTGGGCATCGGTGAGGTTTGGTATTGTAGCGGTCAGTCCAATATGGAGCTTAAAATGAGCAGTGTTTTTGACACAGCGGATATCGTTTCGGGTGCCAAAAACTATGATGTCAGAAGCTTTAAGATAGGTGTGACGGCAAGCTATGAGCTTCAAAAGGACGTTACCAACGGCGCATGGAAACAGGTCACGGCTTCCAATGTTTCCGGTGTTTCCGCAATTGCCTATATTTCTGCTTATCAGATTCAAGCAGAGCTGGGAGTGCCGGTCGCAATTATCGAATGTTACGAGGGCGGTAGCTCCGCGCAAGCATGGCTTAACTATGAGCGGCTGTTTGCTTCGGACAGAGAATTTATCTACAACGATCCTTCCATTCTCCCCTCTGTCAGAAATAACTGGGGCTGTGAGGGAAGAACGCTGTGGCAGGATTACGATTTTTACTGGAGTCTCGGAAAGATTTATAAAACCACCAAGGCGGCAGGTACCCTTATCAACGGTACCGAGGGAAGCACAGGAAGAAGATTTGCTCCCACCGGTCTGTACAACGCAATGCAAGGTCCCCTTGCCAACTATGCCGTTGCCGGTGTGATGTGGTACCAAGGTGAGTCTCAACCCAATGCCAGAATCGCTCAACAGTACAACTACATTCTTTACGATTTGATCGAGCAATGGAGAGAGGATTTCAGAGATGAGAATCTTCCCATTATGTTGGTTCAGTTGGCACCGTACGCGGCGGGTAGCGGAAGAAACTTCTTCGAGATTCGCCAGGTGCAGATCGACACCGCCAAACGTCTTAACAATGTGGAGGTCATCTCTACGGCATACGAGGGAACCTTTGACGACAAGGATACGGGTGGAACCATTCATCCCGGAACCAAGGTGCCCGTCGGTAACCGTATGGCGGCGACCATCCTCGCCACTGTTTACGGCAAGACCTACTATGAAGGAACGACGGAATATACCGGTCCCATGTACGAGTATATGGAGGTAGACGGAGACCGAGTCATCCTTCACTTCTCACACATTGGCGACGGTCTTAAGATCAAGGACGGCGACACCAAACTGACAGGCTTCAAGATCAGTGCGAATGGCAAGACCTTTGTGGATGCCACTGCGACGATCGTCGGAGATACCGTTGTCGTGACCGCCACCTCGATCAAGAATCCCGTTGCAGTTCAGTATTCTTATGTCAACTCTTATGCGGTGTCAGGGGCACCTGATACCTTGGGAGGCAACCTTGAGAACAGCATTAGCCAGCCTGCCTTCCCGTTCCTTGCCACCTTGTCCGATGCCAACATTCACGGCGCAGATATCTCGGTGGACGGCAAGATATGTGTGGAAGTTTGGGAACTCGGACACAACGAGACTTCTCACAAGGTTACCGTCAAAGCTAACGGTGTCACAAAGGAATATACAACCACCTTTGAGACTGCCGGAAACTTTATCATTGAAACCGATATCACCGCCAAGAGTGGAGATGAGGTTACGGTGACCTTAACGGATCTGTCCGGAAAGGTGATCGATACCAAAACGGTTGTTTTGAAATAATTAAACGCCTGCGGCCGCAGGACGAAATTTGCTAAAAAAGCTCCGCAAAAACTTTATCACACGCCCTTGTTAATGTGAGCGCAAACACACTGCCTACTACGGCATAACGCTATGTTTGCACAAACTATAATAAGAGCGAGCGACAAAAGTTTTTTGCGGAGCTTTTTTTCAAAAAAGCGACCTTCTGCGCCCGCAGGCGCTTCAACCGTCAATGTTCAAACTGACTGTAATACAATGAATGATAGAATCCGCCTGCGGCGAGAAGCTGTTCATGCGAGCCTTGCTCAATGATGTTGCCATCTTTCATGACAAGGATGATATCTGCCTCTTTGATGGTAGAGAGTCGGTGCGCGACGATAAAGGACGTGCGCCCCTTCATCATTTCCGAGAAGGCACTTTGGATGCGGATCTCGGTTCGGGTGTCGATGGAGGATGTCGCTTCGTCGAGAATGAGCAAGGGGGGCAGACGGAGCATGACACGAGTGATACAGAGAAGCTGTTTTTGACCTTGAGAAAGCATTCCGCCGCCTTCTCCAATGATGGTGTCATAGCCATTGGGAAGTCGCTTGATGAAGCTGTGAGCGTGAGATAGCTTGGCCGCCGCGATCATCTCTTCATCGGTGGCATCGGGTTTTCCGATAATGATGTTGTCTCGGATGGTGCCCGATCTCAGCCAAGTGTCTTGTAGAACCATGCCGAAGGATTCGCGGAGACTGTGACGAGTGATATCACGAATGTCGGCGCCGTCAATGGCGATGCTTCCGTCGCATACATCGTAGAAGCGCATGATTAGATTGATCAATGTAGTCTTTCCGCAACCCGTGGGACCGACAATGGCAATGCGTTGACCGCGTTTGACGTTAAGGTTTAGATGCTCGATCAGCTTTTGATCGGGAACATAAGAGAAGGATACATCGGAGAAGGTGATGCCGTTATCACAGCCGGAAATCGTTATAGCGGTTTCCTTGTCGGGGGTCAGCGGTTCTTCGTCGATCAGTTCAAAGATTCTTGCGGCACAGGCAAGGGCATTTTGCAATTCGGTGACCACACCCGAAATTTCGTTGAAGGGCTTGGTATACTGGTTGGCATAGCTTAGGAAAATGGTTAGATTTCCGATGGAAAGTGCCGCGCCGCCACCGAGGCAAGTAAGGGCACCGGCCAAGGCTACACCCGTGTAAACAATGCTGTTGACAAATCGGGTGGATGGGTTGGTCAAGGAAGAGAAGAAGGTCGCCTTCAAAGAGCATTTGCGAAGTCGCTCGTTGATATCGGCAAATTCTGCGCTTGCTTCGTCCTCGTGGTTAAATGCTTTGACGGTTTTTTGATTGCTGATGATCTCGTCAATAAAAGCAGTCTGTTCGGCGCGAGTCTTGGATTGCTCGGTGAACATGGAGTGGGTTCGTTTGGCAATGAAAGCCGCCACAAAGAGGGAAAGAGGCGTAACCAGTACCACAACAAGCGTGATGGAAAGGTTAATGGAAATCATAAAGCCCAGCGTTCCCACAATGGTGAGAATGCCTGTGAAGAACTGGGTGAAGCCCATAAGAAGACCGTCTGCGAATTGCTCTACATCGGTGATGATCTTACTGACCGTCTCACCCGTGCGATGGGAGTCGAGGTAGCGGACAGGGAGCTTTTGCAGTTTTTCAAATGCTTCATTGCGAATATTCCGAACTACCTCGTATGTGATTTTGTTATTGCAGACATTCATCAGCCATTGGGCAACGGCACCAATGCCTATGCAAACAGCGATCTTGATAAGAACGGCAATGACCTTGTCAAGGGCTACGCTTCCCGCACCGGGAATTTGATCAATGGCATTGCCGATCAAAATGGGAATGTACAGTGTCATAGCGACACCGACCACGGCTAAAAGCAGGGAAATAACAAACCAGATCATATGGGGACGAAGGTATGACAGTAACTTTTTTACGGTTCCCGTGTCCATTTTTTTGACATTTTTCTTTTTCATTTGTTTTGTCCCTCGCTTCCCGTGAATTGAGAGTTGTATATCTCGATATATACAGGACAGTTTTGCATCAGTTCATCATGAGTGCCGACACCCACAGGCTCGCCGTCATCAAGCACTACGATCTTGTCAGCGTGCATGATGGATGCTGTTCGCTGGGATACGATGACCGTAGTGGGATGATAGGGAAGTTCGCGAAGAGCCGTTCGTAGCTTGGCATCGGTTGCATAGTCCAATGCGGAGGAGCTGTCATCGAGTATGAGGATCTCGGGGCGTTTGGTCAGTGCACGGGCGATGCATAGGCGCTGGCGTTGACCGCCGGAGAAGTTCTTTCCGCCTTGCTCAACGGGGGCATCAACGGCGCCGTCCTTTTGCATAACGAAATCATAGGCTTGTGCCGCTTTCAGCGCTTCATCGATCACACCGTCATCGGCTGCAGCATCACCCCACTGCAAATTGGAACGGATGGTACCTTTGAAAAGGACGGATCTTTGGGCAACGACTCCGATCTTGTCGCGAAGATCTTGCTCGGAATAACTTTCGATATCCTTGCCGTCAATGAGGATCTCGCCCTTGTTGGCATGATAAAATCGGGGAATCAAATTGACCAAAGTGGATTTTCCCGAGCCGGTAGAGCCGATGATACCAAGGGTCTGCCCGTGACCGATCTCAAAGGAGACCTTTTCAAGGGATTCCGCACCGGCGTTTTGATAGGTCATAGACACATTGCGGAAGGTGATGGCCGAAGGCTTGGTCACGTCCGTCGTGTTTTTGGGTTGTTGTGCGGCTTCCGGTTTCTTGTTCAAAACATCTCCGATACGGTTTCCGCAAGCGGTGGCTTTGGTGATGGTGATGATCAAACCGGCAAGCTTGACAAGTTCTACCAATATTTGAGTCATATAATTGTAGAGGGCAATCAGTTCTCCCTGCGAGATGGCGCCGGAATCGACTTGCAGAGCGCCGCCGTGGATCAGTACGATGATTGCGGCATTCACAATAATAAAGGTTATCGGATTCATGAGTGCCGAGATCATGCCCACGAATTTTTGCAAGCCGTTGAGCTGTTCATTGGCTTCGCGGAATTCGTGAATTTCTTGATTTTGCCGATTGAAGGCGCGGACAACACGAGTTCCGTTCAAATTTTCACGCGTGATTCCCAAAAGCTTGTCCAGCTTGCTTTGCACCTTTTTGTATAACGGAATGCTTGCCAGCATGATGCCAAAAACCACCGCCGACAGCACGGGAATGAGTACTGCAAAGGGAATAGCCGCCTTGAGATCGATGGTAAAGGCCATGATCATAGCACCGAAAACGATAACGGGGGAACGCAAAAACAGACGGAGTACCAGATTGACCCCGGTTTGCACTTGGTTGATGTCGCTGGTCATGTTGGTGATCAGCGAGGAGGTTCCGACCGTGTCAAGGTCAGTATATGAGAATTTTTGAATATGATCAAAGAGTACCTGCTTGACCTTTGCGGAAAAACCAACAGCGGCACGGGCGGCAAAAAATTGGGCACTGATGGCGCAAACAAGACCGATAATGCCCAGTGCCAGCATGATCAGGCAACACTTGACGATATATCCCGTGTCGCCCTTACGGATTCCTACATCGATGATGGAGGCAACGACCAAGGGGACAAACAACTCGAAGATCGCTTCCAGCAGCTTGAAAAGCGGTGCCAGCACGATCTCTTTTTTATAGGATCTCATGTACTTCAGAATGGATCTCATAATAGAACAGTCCTTTCGTTTTTTAGTGACTCACAAAACAGGACCGCCGACGATCTGCCGTAGCAGACCATTGCGACAGTCCCGTATATCATGGATTTAGTTAACCGTGGACAACTCGGACGGATCGTAGGCAATATCGGCGCCCAAAGCACGGAATTTACCGACGATGTCGTAATAACCGCGCTCAATGATCTCGATTCCCGTGATCTCGGAAATTCCGTCTGCGGCGAGAGCGGCAATAAGAACTGCGGCACCGCCGCGAAGGTCTACCGCTTTCAAGCGTGCTCCCGTGATCTTGGAGCCCCCCGTGATGGTTGCGGTGTTACCGTCTACGCGAATATTGGCGCCCATTTTACGAAGCTCCTCGGTGTACTTGAACCGATTTTCCCAAATACCTTCGGATATAAAGCCCGGTGTTTCCGAGAAACAAAGAGCCGCAGTGAATTGGGGATGCATATCGGTAGGGAAGCCGGGATAGGGAAGCGTTTTGATCGTCACACCCTTGGTCTTTCCCGTGGAGGTTACCGTGATGGAATCGTCATATTCTTCAATATCAACGCCCATTTCCGACAGCTTGGTGGAAACCGTTTCCATATGCTTCGGAATGACATTCTGAATGTTGACCTTGCCTCCCGTTGCGGCAACGGCAACCATGAAGGTACCTGCCTCGATCATGTCGGGAATGATGGTATAGGTGCATCCGTGAAGCTCTTTGACACCGCGGATCTTAATTACACTGGTACCGGCACCCATGATGTTAGCACCGCAAGTGTTGAAAAAGTTTGCCAAGTCAACGATGTGAGGCTCGCGAGCGGCATTGTCAATGACGGTCATACCGTCGGCCAGTACCGAAGCGAGAATGACATTGACCGTGGCGCCTACCGATGCCACGTCAAAGTAAACCATATTGCCCACAAGCCCGTTTTCGGCTGAGGCATTGATGTAACCGTTTTCAATAGAAACGTTGGCTCCAAGGGCTTCGAAGCCTTTTATGTGAAGGTCGATGGGGCGAACACCAAAATCACATCCGCCGGGCCAGCCGACCTGTGCCTTGCCGAATCGACCGAGTTCCGCACCGATCAAATAGGTGGAGGCGCGCATCTTTCCCACAAGCTCATAAGGTGCCTCGCCGTATTCCAAAGTGGAAGTGTCGATCTCTACCGTTGTGGGGGACTGGTAGATGACCGAGGCTCCCATTTCGCGAAGAATTTCCAAAGAGATCGCGACATCGCTTACCTCGGGGAGATTTTCGATCACACATTTGCTTTTGGTAAGAACGGTGGCAAAAATAATCGGCAGAGCGGCGTTTTTCATGCCGTTGATGAAGACATCGCCGTAAAGAGGATTTCCTCCGTTTATGACAATTCTGTCTTTGCGGACAGACTCAATATTTTCAATCACGATGGTCACTCCTTTTTCAGAGTTGTTGATACAAACATAATTATAACATATATTTTGTAAAAAAGAAATAGTTTTTTGGATATTTTTTGCGTAAAAACCAATGTTTTTAATCAAAAATGACTTTTGTGCAGAATTTTGTCGATATTGGGCATATCAAACCTTTTCCATTATCAGTATACGGTGGCGACGCAGGGAAGGTTCCTTGACCTTGATCAATCAGTGGATCTAAAGTAAGCCACGGCCAGATCAACGACCATTCCGTAGCTTTTGGTTCCCGCCGTTGCTCCATTTGCTTGAAGATAGGCATTGTTGACTGCGTTATTGACCTTTCCCGCTTCGGAGTTCCTGTATTTGTCATAGAATGCGGAATAGGCACGCATCTCTCCGTTGGCACATTCGGGCAAATAGGAGCGGACATTTTTGTATACGGCTTTATCGGCTGAATACAGGGCGGTGACAACATATTCGTACAGATTCAGGTATCCGCTGTATCGCAAATAAGGATCGTCCGATTCGACACACGCAAGAAAAGCGATAAAATTGGCCTCGTTTTCCCTCGCGATTCCTCGTTGATGGGCAAGCTCATGGGCTGCCGTAAACGGGAGGGTATAATCCGGAAAATCGATGTTGAGGTTGGATTCTCCCGTGAAAAAGGTATAGATTCCGGTAAGATGAGCATAGGACATTCCGACGCTGATCATGACCGGTTTGATGTTACTGTTAAGCTTTTGAAGAAATCCGTATTTTTCACAAAGAGAGCGGTAGGCGTCCATCAGCTTATCATTCATCTCGGAGAGCGAGTATGGCATGGCAGAGGAGCCGTCGGAGGTGAAATAGATATCGGGTGTGAGCGTGGCAATTTCCTCGGATAGCCAAAGCGCCGTGTCTCGCAGGTCTTCCGTTGAGACGTTGTCTTGGGTCAGGTTTAATTTTGTATCCAGTGAGGGGACATAGTACCCCACGCCAAAGCTGAGCGCAAAAAGAGAGAAAATAACAGAGACAGCGGAGAGCAAAGAGACAAAATAAGAGAGAACGCCGCGCCAAGT
This sequence comes from Eubacteriales bacterium, assembly GCA_045537235.1. Lineage (GTDB taxonomy): Bacteria > Bacillota > Clostridia > Oscillospirales > CAG-272 > RGIG8775. Next base: position 132,885 of record JAZSPB010000156.1, on the reverse strand, counting down.
TTTACTTTTTCGTCGGATGGCGTAAACAATGATTCCCAAGAGAAGAAACGGGAGAAGAAGAATAAGAAGCTCAGCCAACGAAAAGGGGATCCAATTGGTAAGAAGTGCCAAGAACGCACGGATTTTTGAACTGACATGGCTATTGAAAAAGTCGGCAAATGCCATATTGTTTCGGGCGATGACGATAATGACCAAGGAGAGAAGTGCAATGCCCAAAAGAATCAGGGCGACCGGGTGGATCCGATCTTCCGAGTGCCGTTTCTTTTTTGGGTCGGCGGTGTGGATTGGCTTGTCATTCTCAGTTATCATAATCGTCCTCCTTTTTAAATAAACTTTTTTGAGCATGGAGTGTTTGGAGCAGGTGCGAAGAGAACACGTTTTCACAAAGCATTTGAATATCGTTTGGCAAGGGGGCGGTTATTTGCATGATCCTGCCGTCGGATGGATGCGGAAATTCCAACCACACTGCGTGCAATGCTTGGCGGTTGATATACTGACACGGATAACCGTAAAGGGTGTCTCCGCAGATACAGTGTCCTATGTGGGAAAAATGTACGCGTAGCTGATGTGTACGCCCCGTGATGGGTGCTGCGATGACGGCGGAGTACATTTCATTGGCGACAAGGGTTCGATAGCGGGTGAGAGCTCGGGCGCCGTCTTCTCTTACCACGCGCTTGATCTTACTGTCCTCGGCACGACAAATAGGTGCCTCTATTTTTCCTTCTTCGGGATCGGGTCTTCCGTGCAGGACAGTAAAATATTGCTTATGTATATGGCCGCGGGTCATGTCATCGGAAAGATGCTGCGCCGCAACCTTGTTGCGTGCCAACAAAACAATACCGCTGGTTTGAGCATCCAGACGGTTGATGGCACGAAAAACAAAGGGTGTTTTCAAATCTTGAAAATAATATGCCAAAGCATTGGCCAAGGTATCGCGTTGGTGATCATGAGAAGGATGAGTGGGCATATGCGGGGGCTTGTTTACCACTATTATGTCCCTATCTTTGTAAAGTATTTCAACCGGCAAGTTAACGGGGACGATGGTATTATTCTCGTCGGATTCGGTATCTTGATAGTTCAAACAAAGCACATCTCCCAAGCACAGCTTTTTTCGCACCGTTGCGTGCTCACCATTGACAAGAATGCCGTCGCTTCGCTTTTTCAAAAAGGTGATGACGGAAGAGGAAAAATTCAGTTCTCCGCGAAGGATATCCAAAACGCACTTTCCGCTTTTTGCGTGATCGATCTCGATCTTCATAAAAAACACCCCTTTTTGTACTTGCTTTTTTAGAAATCTTTTATTATTTTACCACATTTTTCATGTCGAATCAAGAAGGAAAAGAATATCGCTTGTATCTTTTTTGTGAAATACCCTCGCAAGTCATATATTGACACCAAAGACGATATAATGGTAACAAGATTTCAACGAGTTTGAAAAAGGAGTGAGAATTATGGTATTTGGAAAATGGATGGTATATCTGATCACGGTCCTGGCTGCTTGGGGGATGCTTTTGGTCTATCCCGCTGCGGCAGAAAATGACGCTTCGGTTTCTCCGGCCCTTGAGATTTTAGCGGAGCAATGTACGGTGGCGATGTCGGAAAGTGACGGTCGGGAGATCGGTTTTGAAGCCAATGATTTCGAAAAAGCCCTCAACCTATCCCGAATTTCGTCGATCAAGGTTACGTCTTTGCCGGAACGCTCCGACGGAATCTTGTATTTGGGAGACAGTGAGGTGCGCGAGGGGCAGGTCATATCCCGCGCCAATATTTCCTATATGAAATTTGTTTTCATGAACGAAGAGGTTCGAGATACTTCATTTTGCTTTTCCACCAATCTCGGCACCTACGATATCCCTTGCTCATTGTATCGGTTGGAGTATGAAAATTTGCGCCCGACCGTTTCTGTCGCTGACGATCTTTCTCTCACAGTCGGTACCTATCGGGATATTACGGTCTACGGCAAAATGGATGCCTATGATCCGGACGGTGACCAACTGGTATTTGAGATCGTTGACTATCCCGAGCATGGTCTTTTGATCGTGACCGACAGCAATTCCGGTGACTATAAGTATATCCCCGACGCGGGTTATACGGGAAATGACAGCTTTCGGTATGTTGTTGTTGATCGGTACGGCAGCTATTCTTCCTCCGCAGAGGTGTGTTTAAATGTGACACAGCAAAGCAACGCGTTGGTTTATCGCGATCTTGAAGATCATGCCTCCCATGTGGCTGCTATTTCGCTTACCGAGCAGGGAATTATCGCATCTTCTGCGCTTGACGGGCAGTATTATTTTAATCCCGAAGCCCGGGTCACGCGTGCCGAGTTTCTTGTTATGGCCATGAAGACGCTGGGGATCGATCATCTTTCCGGAGAGGAGAAGTCGGTGTTTTCCGATGACGAAGATATTTCCGATGAGCACAGAGGGTATGTCAATGCCGCTCAAAAACTGGGGTACATTTGCGGAAAGATCAATGGGGACGGACAATTGGTCTTCGCTCCCAATGACGGGATCACCCGTGCCGAAGCGGCCACGATCTTGCAAAATATGACCTCCTTTGCCGTTCCTGTGATCAAGCCTTTGTTTTTGGATTTGGGAACGGTTCCCGCGTGGGCAAAGGATGCGGTGTATGCGCTGACATCTTCGGGAATCATGACCTATAGCGGTGGCTATGTATCCGCCGATTCCGTGGTATCCAAAGCGCAATGTGCGGAAATGCTTTACCGACTGGCTCTGACTCGCGGTTGATTCTATTGAATTCCCGTGCATTCTCGAACGGTTATATCAAAGAGAAAGGAACCGACCAAGAGAATTACAACCTCCAACAAGATTTGTGAAAGGCATTTGCGGTAGAGTGCCAAGGTGTACAGCATATGTGTGTGATTTCCGTAAAGAATATCCCACGTTATGTATCCCAACTGGAAAAGCACTACAAGGGAGCCAATGGCAAAAACGAGGAAGGCTTGGCGGGAAATCGGTCGATTCAAAAAACGGATGACTTTTTTCAATGTGAAATCTCCTTTCTTGCGTATCTACTAATATAATATCATAGGATGTGTGTCTCTGTCTACGAGTAATATTTCCCAAAACAAAAAATAACAAAATTGGAAAAAACAAGGAGAATTTGGGAGTTTTTCGACTCGACAAAAAGTGCGCGAATTTTTAATACCCTTGTGTTATAATGGAGGGGAACCGCGTTTCAATTGTATCAGTACGACAGAAAGGAATTGCGAAATGGACTTTGCAAATCAGAATGAAGGAAAGATGACGGAAATCGGACGCTCGGAGAAAATGCTTTTGGGAGAAATGGTAGTATATTCACTTCTTGTTCGGAATCATGAGGGGCAGAAGCAGTATGCCGCCGCCATTGCCAAAGGTGCTGAAAGAGAGAGCTGTTTTCTCGGCAATGACCTCTTTTCGGCCGTGGCCTTTTTCAGAAAGATCGTAGAAGGAGAAGTGTTTCCATATTCACTTTCCGAGATCGTGGAAGATTATTGGCAGGAGATGAAAAACAGGAATGACGAAAGTGCATAAAATCTCAAAAAATGTATAAAAAACCCTTTACAAATCTTTCGGTTTCTGCTATAATAGGTAACAGCAATCGGAAAGGGGAGCCAAAGGGCGAAAGGTTTATGAAATGTCCAGTGTGCGGATATCCTGACAGCAAGGTTGTGGATTCCAGACCTACTCAGGATTTAGCAAGTATCAGACGCAGACGGGAATGTCTTGCGTGTCAGAAAAGGTTTACCACCTTTGAAATTATAGAGGCGATCCAGCCTATCGTGGTCAAAAAGGACGGAAGCAAAGAGCTGTTCGACCGTTCTAAATTGTTATCGGGGCTTCTCAAGGCGTGTCAGAAGCGTCCTGTGAACGCAGAGGATATCGTTTCGGATATTGAGGCCGAGTTGTTGAATTCTCTAAATCAAGAGATTCCGTCGCGTGAGCTTGGTGAAATGGTCATGCGCCGCCTCAAAGCGGTAGACAAAGTCGCATATGTTCGTTTTGCTTCGGTTTATCGCGAGTTCCAAGATATCGATACCTTCTTCGCGGAATTGAAGGAGCTCAAGGAAGAGAGAAACGATTAAATTTCCGTATTTTGTGTAGTGCATAAAATGTATAGAAAAAGCAGATAGGTTCTTTGGTAGGGATCTATCTGCTTTTTTGAGGGAAGGCGGCAACGATTTTTTGCGGGAGTCTGAACTACCGTTTTTGTAAAGTTTTTACATCCGAGCTTTGATGAATATGACAGCCGCGAATCCGTCAATACTTCTGTTGTAAGCAATAACAGGAGAAAACGGATGTATTATAATAAAGTTGAAATATGCGGAGTCAATACCTCAAAATTGCAGACCCTTACTGATGAAGAAAAGCGCGATCTGCTGGTCAAGAGCAAAGCAGGGGACGAGGAGGCGCGGCAAAAGCTGATCTACGGCAATCTTCGGCTTGTGTTGAGCATCATTCAGCGGTTTACCAATCGGAATGAGAATCTTGACGATCTGTTTCAGGTTGGCTGCATCGGTCTTGTCAAGGCTGTTGACAATTTCAATATCGATCTGGATGTGAAATTTTCCACTTATGCCGTCCCCATGATCATTGGAGAGATTCGCCGCTACCTTCGGGACAACAATTCCATTCGCATCAGCCGTTCGGTGCGTGATCTGGCATACCGTTCCTTGCAGGCGAGGGAAGAACTCATTCGTATCAATCAGCGAGAGCCGACAACCGACGAGATCGCCGCGAAGATCGGGGAAACGCGAGAAAATGTCTACCGTGCCATGGAGGCGATCGTCGAGCCTATCTCTCTTTATGAGCCGGTTTACAGTGAAAACGGAGACTCGCTGTATGTGATGGATCAGCTTTGCGACACCGATAACAGCGGCGACACTTGGCTGGAGAGCATCGCGCTTCGCGAAGCTATGAAGACCCTCTCCGAGCGCGAGCGTACCATTATCAATCTTCGTTTTTACAAAAACAAAACGCAGGTTGAGATCGCGGAGGAGATTGGTATATCCCAAGCACAGGTTTCCCGTCTCGAAAAAGGGGCATTGGAGCGGATGAGAAAACAAATATGACAAGTAATCAAGAAATCGGCTTTTGTCGGTTTCTTTTTTTATTTTGAAAAAAGGCTTGACAAAGATGTCGATAAATGTTATAATCAAGAAACTTTGCAAAAAAAGAAGCCTTGATTTTTGTTCTTCCTTGTATCCGAAAAATTAAGGAGAACCGCGAAAATTTACTTTGGAGGTTTATTATGGCCTGGGGCTCTTTTGGTCACATTCATCTTCTGTCATTGCTTTTGGCGGTGTTGATGATCGTCGGTTTGTATTTTGTTTTGAAAAAACGCTCTCAAAAAGTGCAGGTCTTCGTGCTGGGGATCTTGTCATTTTCCGGCTTCGCCGCGATGATTTTTAACTTGGTAACATGGGGCTCTCCCCTTGAATATCTTCCTTTTCATCTTTGCTCGCTGAACGCAATGGTGCTTCCGTTTGCTGTGTTTACTCGCAATAAAGTGCTGAACAATTTGCTTTTGTTTTGGGCATTGGGCGCCTTGTTTGCATTGGTGGTAAATACGGCACAAGCCAATTTCGAAATCTTCAGCCCCACCTTTGCTTTCTACTATTTCCCCCATGTACTGGAGTTGGGAATTCCGATTTTGATGTTCAAACTCAAACTCGTGAAAAAAGAACTTCGTTGCATTTTGTCCACGGTTGTGATCACTGTTCTCGCGTATACCGCAGTCCATTTTATCAATCTCGGCGTCAATGCATACACCGTGGCTAACAACTGTTTGGACTATGCCGGAAATGTTATTACCGTGAATTATATGTATTCATTGCAACCCGAAAACCCATTGTTGCAAGTGTTTTATAACATCCTTCCGTTCTCGTACTGGTATATGTTTTTGGCAATTCCCATCGTTGTTGTGTACTTGACATTGATCTATATCAAACAGTGGGTAGCGTTTTTCCGTCAAAAGAGAAGTGCGAAATAATTTTTGGATAAAAAGAAAAAGGCAGAAACCGAATATGATGTGCACCTCCGAAAGCATCGGACTTTTGAGGTGCACATCTTTTTTCTGCCCTTTTGGTGCGTATTTTTATTAACGGTTGGTACAATCGGTGAAAAAGAAAAGCGCACCGGTTTTTCGCAGGTGCGCTGAATTGTGTTTGGTTTTATGCAATCGATTGAAGATGAGGATCGTTATATTTCCGCCACAATCTCGCCAACGTTTTCAAGAACAAACTTGGGGCGGTAGGGGAATTGGTCGATCGTCTCTCGGTTGCTGACACCCGAGAGAACCAAAACGGTGTCGATCTCGCTTTCGATACCCGCGATAATATCGGTATCCATGCGGTCACCGATGAGCGCGGTATCTACTTTGCTGCATTGAAGTCGTTTGAGCGCATGGCGCATCATGAGCGGATTGGGCTTTCCGATAAAGTATGCCTTTTTGCCTGTGGTCATTTCGATGGGGGCGATGAGGGCGCGGCAGGCGGGGACGATTCCGCTTTCGTCGGGACCGGTCAGGTCGGAATTGGTACCGATCAATTTGGCACCTTTCTGAACCAGGCGAACGGCGTGACGGATCTTCTCATAGCTGAGTGCACGAGTCTCACCGAACACTACGTAGTCGGGATCGTAGTCATTCATGGAAAAGCCGGCTTCATAAAGGGCATTCATCAGTCCCGGTTCTCCGATCACATATACCGAGCCACCCGGTTTTTGGCTGGCGAGGAAAGACGCGGTAGCAAGAGCGCTGGTATAGAAATGCTCCTCGCCCACCTCCAATCCCATGCGCGCGAGCTTTTGCGCCAATTCACGAGGAGAGCGCTCGGAGCTGTTGGTCAGAAACAGGAATTGTTTATTGTTTTCGTTCAGCCATTCTACAAACTTGGGAACCGTGGGAAGCAAATTGTTGCCGTGATAGATCACACCGTCCATGTCGCAGATGAAGGCCTTTTTTGCCATAAGTTCGGGGTATTTTGCAGTCATATTGTTGTCCTTTCGTTGTATATCAATGATAGATTATTCGGATGGGTCAAAGGTGTCGTAATCATCGAAGGTATCCATGTACCGATTCCGTTTGTGAATATCCTTCTTTTTACTGCGTACGAGTTTGCGGATCAAAAAGAAGAGAACAGCAAACACAATAACCGCCGCAGAGATGATGAAGGCGGGATGCCGGGTAGTGTTTTTGAGATCGTACATAAAAACGAGAAAGCCATGAGAATCGATAGACTTTGCAGTGATAAGATCGGTGCTGTCAAGAATCTCGCCTTTGTAGATCGCCTTGACCGAGCCGACAACCTCTCCCTCTTTTATGGGAGCCTCCAGTAACTCGGGAAGAATTTCGATTTGGATCTCTACTTCTTTTTCAAGATCGACTCCTATGTAAAGAAGGGAAGAAAGGTCGCGTAACGCTTTGACACTCACCGATTCCTCGGTTGCGGAAAACCGAACGGGAATGGTGCCGACCGTTTCTTTGGCAGAGAAGAGGGTCTTCACCTCGTAACTGATAAGGGAGTATCGAAGCAACTCTTTAGCCGCCGCGCAAGCATGGTTGGCTTTATCATCCTCCGAGGTTTGACGACCTCCCATAACAACGCAAACGTAGGATAATCCATCCAACCGTCCGGCTGTTACCACACAATCACCACCTTCATCGGTACCGCCCGAATTCATTCCCTCGGCATAAGAATAGTAATATTCTTCTGTCAAGTTGGTTGTGATCAGAGTGTTGCGGTTGTAGATGGTACGTTCGCCGTGCTTAAAGGTTAGGGGGATGGTGTATTTTACGGTTTTGGTTACGGTGAGGAGAAAATCGTTTTTCATGATCTCCCAACCGATCAGTGCCGTATCGTATGCTGTGGTCACCATGGCATCATCGTGAAGTCCTGTGGGGTTGGTATAATGCGTGTTCATGGCGCCGATCGCTTTGGCCTTCTCATTCATTTTTGCGCAGAATGCTTCGATGCTGCCCGAAGTAGCATAAGCCAAAATAACAGCCGCATCATTGTAGCCGCCGACCAGCATTGCATGAAGAAGATCGGTTACGCTCAACCATTCGCCCGCTTCAAAATTTCGAGCGGAAGAGGAATCCACCATCTTTTGTGTCACAATGATCGTGCCCTCCAGATCATCGGCAAAATGTTCGGCAGCCACGAGGGCGGTCATCAGCTTTACCGTTGAGGTGGGGTATATGATTTTATTCATATCCTTTTCAATGACGATCTCATTGTGTTCTGTGTTGATGACGCATACCGAATCTACGTTTTTGGCCTCCGGCGGTGAAGCCGATGCTGCGTTGGCGGGGAGCGCCGTTGAGATCAAGGTTATGAGAAAGAGAACAAGAGACATAATTCTTACGCTTTTCTTGACGCTCATAAGATCATGCCTCCTTATAGTATTCTCTGGTTTGCAAAATATCACGGTGGATCTGCGCTCGAAGGGCATCAATGGAGTGAAAGCGCATTTCGTCCCGAAGTCGCTTGAGAAAACGCACCTCAACGGTACGACCGTAAAGATCACCGTCAAAATCGAGGATGTGTGTTTCGCAGTTGATTTGCGAGCCGTCATTTACCGTAGGTCGAATCCCTACATTGGAAACAGAGGGATAGACGGTTCCGTCGATAACAGTTTGCGTAATGTAGATGCCGTATTTGGGAATGGCGAGATTTCCGGGGAAATATTGATTGACGGTGGGAATGCCGATGGTGCGCCCTAAAGCTTTTCCGTGGAGCACTTCTGCATAAAGGCAAAAGGGACGACCGAGGAGCGCAGGAACGAGATGCATTTCACCGTCCGCGATCCTTTGCCGTATGGCGCTGGAGCTGACAACTTGGTTCTCTCGGCAGATCGGTGGGATGATCGATGCGGCACCGCACATAAGTGTTTTCAAGGTGTCGGCCGTTCCCACAGCATTTTTTCCAAAGCGGAAATCAAAACCGCAGACAGCAAAAACGCAATGGCAAGTTTCCGCCAAGACCTGTTTGACAAATTGTTCGGGGGACAGCCCACCCACTTCCTCAAAATCCATGACAAAAGCCATCTCCAATCCACAGTCGGCAAAAAGATGCAGCTTTTGCTCAAAGGTAGTTAACTGCGGAATGGGGGCGGAGAGAAAATAATTGGATGGTGGGGTACGGAAAAAACACGCGCCGCTTACGATGCCGTCATATTCGCTGCATTTTTTTTCGCATTGATCGACAGCCTCCTTGACCAGTGCGATATGTCCGAAATGCACGCCGTCAAAGTTGCCCAAACAGAGAACAGAAAAGGGAGGAGGTGAGGCCTCCCGCATGGTTTTTAGGTCTATGATGGTCATTGGGGATTATTTGACTCCGAGATAGTTTTTGACAAGGGCATTGAGAAGCTCGTCTCGGTCGATGCGGCGCACCAGTGCTCTTGCGTTTTTGTAGTTGGTGATATAGGTGGGATCCTCGGAAAGAAGATATCCGACGATCTGATTGATGGGATCATAGCCCTTTTCGCTCAATGCAACATAGATCTCACGAAGGATCTGCTTGGTTTCCGCGCCGTTGTCTCTGGCTACGGGAAAGGGTTTTGTTCTATCACTTATCATGATCCGACCTCCTTAATTTTCTTTTTCATTATTATATAACATTTGACGTCTTTTTTCAATAGGAATCAGCAAACTTTTCCGAAAGAATGTTCAATATTTATAAATATTCATGATTTTTATATAAAATATTCAAAGCCTGTTGACTTTTTGAGTAAAAAGAATTATAATATAGTATTATGATAAGTATGTCCATTTTCGGATAAGAACAAGAAAGGCTTGGAAATTATGACAAGACGAGAGTTGCGAGAAGCAGTTTTGCAAATGCTGTTTGAGACCGAATTTCGCAGTGACGAGCTTCCCGAAGATATTTTTATGATCTCCGCGGAAAACAGAGAATACGCCGATTCCGACAAAAATGAGATCCGCAAGATATACTTTGATATTCTTGCTCACAAAGAGGAGATCGATGCATTGATCAATGCGTGCTCTTCCGGATGGAAGACCTCCCGTATCACCAAACTGTCGCTGAGCATCATGCGACTTTGTGTGTACGAAATGATGTATCGAGATGACATCCCCGTAAGCGTCTCTCTGAATGAGGCGATAGAGCTTTCCAAAACCTTTGACGAGCCTAAAGCAAAATCTTTTATTAACGGTGTACTCAACGGTGTAAAGAATAAGCTGGAGGATGAGAAAAAAACGGTAGAATCCTCCGAGGAAAAGGGCAATGCGTAAGCCTTGCTTTTTGGGAATCGACACCAGTAATTATACTACCTCTCTTGCCTTTTGCAGTGAGGACGGTCGCGTTATTGCCAACCTCAAATGTCCATTGCCTGTCAAGGAGGGCGAAAGAGGTTTGAGACAAAGTGACGCGGTGTTTCATCATACAAGAAATTTACCGATTCTTTATGAAAAGGCGAGGGCTTTGTTTTTGGAATACTGTCCCGTGGCGGTTGGTGTTTCGGTTTGTCCTCGCACGGTGGAAGGATCGTATATGCCGTGCTTTTTGACGGGGAAAGCTTCGGCTTTTGCGTTGGGAGCGGCTATGGGGATTCCCGTCTATGAGTTTTCCCATCAAAACGGACATATCATGGCGGCGCTCTATTCAAGCGGTGCGCCGACGGCGGTTTTGGATGACGACTTTATCGCCTTCCATGTGTCGGGCGGAACCACAGAAGTGGTGCTTGTCAGACCTTTTGAGGGCGATTTCCGTTGCGAATTGATCGGCGGAACCATGGATATGAATGCGGGACAAGCCATTGATCGTGTAGGTGTTGCAATGGGGCTTGCTTTTCCGTGCGGTCCCGAAATGGAACGTCTTGCGCTGACTGTGGGCGAAAAAAAGACGCGCGGGATTAAGGTGAGTGTCAGAGATGGCAAATGTAATCTTTCCGGACTGGAAAATAAGGCGATCAAGCTGTTTGCCGAAACCGAAGACCGTGCGGTGACGGCAAAGTATGTGTTGGATTTTATTTCCGAGACCTTGGCGCAGATCACCAAAGACGTTCGAACTTTGTATCCCGAACTCCCTGTGGTCTACAGTGGCGGTGTGATGAGTTGTTCCATTCTCCAAAAGCGTTTGACGGGGGACAACACTTATTTTGCCGAACCTCAGTTCTCGGCTGACAACGCGGCGGGTGTTGCTTTGCTGGCTCGGAGACAACATATGAAATAAGAAAGGAGAAGCTCTCATGGAATCCAAAATCAGATTTCTCACGGTTTCACAGCTAAACGAATATGTTAAAATGTTGATGGATTCCAACCCGATCCTCAAAAGTGTTTGGATCAAGGGAGAGATCTCCAACTTTAAAAATCACTACAGCACGGGACATTTTTATTTTTCGGTCAAGGATGACAGCGCAATCGTTCGTGCAGTGATGTTTCGTTCCTATGCGCAAAATGTACCGTTTGATCCTCAAGACGGCATGAAGGTGTTGATCCACGGAAGGGTCTCTGCTTTTGTGCGTGACGGCCAGTATCAGATCTATGCAGATGAGATCATACCGGACGGCATCGGCTCTCTGTATCTTGCTTTTGAGCAGTTAAAATGGAAACTGGGGGAAGAAGGGCTGTTTGATGAATCGCGAAAAAAGCCCTTGCCGCGGTATCCCGAGCGTATCGGTATCGTGACCTCTCCTACGGGCGCTGCCATACAGGATATGCTGAATATTCTCGGCAGAAGATTTCCGTGTGCCGAGATCGTTCTGTATCCCGCGCAAGTGCAGGGAGCCGAAGCACCTCCGCAGTTGATGAAGGGCGTTCGTTATTTCAATGAGAGCCGTTCGGCAGATGTGATCATCATCGGTCGAGGCGGTGGCTCGGCAGAGGATCTTTGGGCATTTAACGACGAGCGATTGGCAAGGTGCATTGCCGAGTCTGAAATTCCCGTGATCTCTGCGGTCGGTCACGAAAGTGATTTTACGATTTGTGATCTTGTGGCAGACCGGCGAGCACCGACACCGTCGGCAGCTGCGGAACTGGCCGTTCCTGATCGCAGTGAGCTGATGCGATCTTTGGATGCTGTGGCGAGCAAGATGGGAAGAACGGTCTTGCAAAGAATTCAAAATGGAAAGAACAATCTTAAGTATCTGCGAGAGTCGGGCGTTTTGTCAAGCGCTGCACCCATTTTGGGAGATAAGCGCATGAGTCTTTTGTACTTGGCTCGGCAGATGGATACCAATATAAACAATATTACACGGCTTCGAGCCTCGGAGCTTTCATCCGTTGCCGCGCGCATGGAGTCGCTCAATCCGCTGTCTGTGTTGGCTCGCGGATACAGTGTAACGACCGATTCGGAAGGAAATGCCGTAAAAAGTGTCTCGCAAGTTAAGCGCGAGGAAGAGATAACCGTTCGCCTTGGCGACGGCAAGTTAAATGCGACTGTAAAATCCATTAGCAAGGAGAGAAGAAAACATGGCGAAAACAACCAAAAGCTTTGAGGCGTCCATGATGCGGTTGGAGGAGATCGTACGAACCTTGGAAAACGGTTCTGCCACTTTGGAGGAATCCCTGAAGTTATATGAAGAGGGAATTGCTTTGGTGCGCACCTGTTCGTTAAAGTTGGACGATGCGGAGAAAAAGATCAAGTTTTTGAATTTGACAGCTGATGGGGTTGTTGAGGAGTCGGAGAACGAATGATGAATGTGAATTTTGACACAAACAAAGCGCTTTCTTTTGGCGCTGAAATGACAGAAAAGGAACTGATGTCATATTTTGACGGCGACGATCCGACGCTTGCCACAATTTTTGATGCTCAGAAATACAGTCTCCTTGGTGGAGGAAAGCGCATTCGTCCTTATTTGGTTCTTGCTTTTTGCCGTATGTTCGGCGGAAAAGAGCAAGCCGCCCTCCCTCTCGCGTGTGCTATTGAGATGATCCATACCTACTCTTTGATCCATGACGATCTTCCTTGCATGGATAATGACGATTATCGGCGTGGAAAGTTGACCAATCACAAGGTCTACGGTGAGGCTACGGCGGTTCTTGCGGGTGATGCACTTCTGACCAAGGCTTTCGAGGTGATTGCATCGGCTCCTTTTCTGACGAATGAGGCCAAGATGCAGGCGGTGGCGCTTGTCGCGCTTTCGGCGGGCGATCGCGGTATGATTGGGGGGCAAACCATGGATATGGCGGCAGAGACTGCCAAGGCTTGTGACCTTGAATATTTGATCAAAATGCACGGAATGAAGACCGGTGCATTGATCCGCGCATCTGCCAAGTTGGGGTGCATTGCCGCCGGAAAAGCCGTTGACAGTGAGGAAGCTCTTGCGGCTGACTGCTATGCGGAAAAGATCGGTCTTGCCTTTCAGATCGTTGACGACGTGCTGGATGTGGTAGGCGATGCTAAACTGCTTGGAAAAAATGTTGGAGTCGATAAGGCGGCCAATAAATTGACGTTTACAAACTTTTACACGGTAGAACAGGCCAAGGCGTATGCACAAAAACTTACCGAAGAGGCAGTAAATGCCATAACGCGGTATGATGGTGGTGGAGAGCTTGAGGCACTTGCGTATTATTTGTTACAAAGAACTCATTAAGAAGGGAAATCGATTCGGGAATGTACAGTTTTTCCGCTCTTGCGAGCAATTCTTGTTTGATCAGTGTCATCATTGCATGGCTCTTGGCACAGATTTTTAAAATTTTCACGGGATATTTCAGTGAAAGGAAATTCAGCTTGGTCAAGCTGTTGAGTGGAACGGGCGGAATGCCAAGCTCTCATTCGGCAACTGTTGTGTCGCTGTTGGTATCCAGTGCGATCCGATACGGCTTTGCCGGCTTTGAGATCGCGGCTTCGCTGTTGCTTGCCATTATCGTTATGCGCGATGCGACGGGAGTTCGTTACGAAACAGGAAAACAGGCTACTATTATTAATGAGTTGGTCAAAGAAATTTTTTCCGGCAAAGCAACGGATTTCAACCAGAATCTTAAAACGCTGATCGGGCATACCCCATTTCAGGTTTTTGTCGGCGGTGTCTTGGGGGCGATCGTCGGTCTGACGGTTGGCTTGCTGATGCGGTGATATCATGCGGTGTGATGTCTTTTTAGCGGAGCGCGGTTATGCCAAAAGCCGCTCTCAAGCGAAAGAATTGATTGATTCGGGTCATGTCGTTATCAACGGACGGGTCGTTCAAAAGTCCTCGGAATCGGTTGATGAGAAGGCAGAGAATCAAGTAGAGCTCTTATATCAGCTTCCGTTTGTCAGTCGCGGCGGTCTTAAACTGGAACACGCGTTGGATGTGTTCGGTATCTCGGTAAGCGGACTTACCGCGTTGGACGTGGGAGCCTCTACAGGCGGTTTTACCGATTGCTTGCTAAAGCGCGGTGCGTCGAGAGTGATCGCCGTGGATTCGGGGGAAAATCAGTTGGATGTTTCTTTGCGCGAGGATACACGGGTTTTCTGTATTGAGAAATACAATGCACGTTATATGAAAGCAGAGGATTTTTCCTTTTCACCCGATATTGCAGTCATGGATGTGTCATTTATTTCGCAGACCTTGATCTTGCCTGCGCTTTCCTCGGTTATGAGGGACGGAACGGTTGTTGTCACGTTGATCAAACCGCAATTTGAGGTGGGACGAAGTGCGGTTGGAAAAAAGGGCATTGTCAAGCACGCAGGTGACCGATGGAATGCGGTGCGAGGTGTCATGATTTGTGCCGCAGAGCACGGTTTGGGTTGCTTTGCAATTACCCGTTCACCGATTACGGGGGGCGATGGAAATATTGAATTTTTGGCGGCCTTTCGTAAGGGCGCGCCGACCACAGTGGATAATTTACAGATGAGAGAGATTGCGGAGGGACGAATTTGAACATTGCATTGATTACCAATTATAATATTAGCGAAAAAGCGACTGCCGCAATGACTGTTGCCGAGCGATTGATCGGTCACGGAGCGAAGCTGTTGATCCCATCCAACTATCGGGAACGGATCGAGCGGATGCATAAGCAAAGACCGTACATTCAATTTGAATCGGCGCAAAATATATATCTTTCGGCCGATATGATCATTGTTCTCGGGGGCGACGGTACCATTATGGAGTCGGCCAGAAGAGCCGCTTTGAGAGGCACACCGGTTTTGGGGATCAACCTCGGACGTGTGGGATATTTGGCAGAACTGGAAATGAATGAGTTGCATCTTCTTGATACCGTCATGGAAGGAAAATACCGATTGGATAATCGCACCATGCTCAATGCTGAGATCATAAGTGCAGGCGGACAAAAGATCAAGCAGGCCGGCTATGCACTTAACGATGCGGTTATTTCCAATGGCTTTGTTTCCCGCATTATCGACCTTCAGCTCAGTGAAGGCGGTACATTTATTAACAATTACCGTGCCGACGGTTTGATCATTTCCACGCCGACAGGCTCCACCGCTTATTCTATGTCGGCGGGCGGTCCCGTGGCAGATCCTCGAATCTCCTGCTTTTGCGTTACGCCTGTTTGTCCGCATATGCTGTCTGCGCGCCCCATTCTTTTTCCCGATGATACGGTGCTGGAGGTCAAGCATATCTGTAGGCGGGAAAAGGTTTTGTATTTGACATTGGACGGAAAGCTGAATTACGAGCTTACGCGAAACGATGTTGTAAGGCTCACGAGATCCGATCTTACCGCATCGATCATCCGTGTGAAGGATCGTAGCTTTTATGATAAACTTCGCCACAAAACGCTTTAATGAGAAGGGATGGAAAACAAATGAAATCCAAAAGACAAGACAGAATTGTTAGTCTGATTACCGAACACATTATCGAAACCCAGGATGAGTTGATCGAAAAGCTGGTAGAGGAAGGATACTCGGTGACCCAAGCTACCATTTCCAGAGATATTCGCGAATTGAAGATCTCCAAAATTCTCGGTGAGGGCGGTAAATATCACTATGTGCTTCCCAAAGCCACGGCGGATTTTGGCAAGAAGGATCTGCGAAATACTTATATGGCCTCTGTTGTCGGTGTTACCTCCGGTGGGAATATTGTGGTGATCAAGACCCATCCGGGGCTCGCACAAGCAGTGGCGGCCGGGATCGACAGTATGCACATCCCCGAGATCCTCGGATGCGTGGCGGGGGATGATACTATTTTTGCGGTGACCCACGATGCGGAGACCGCCGAAAGACTCACGATACGTTTTTTGGCTCATGTGAATTCTTCTCACTAAATTAAAAGTTGAAAAGTTAAATTAAAAGATTTGATAAATCGGAAAGGAGGTACGAGATGCTTCAATCTTTGCATATAGAAAATGCCGCGGTGATCAAATCCTTGGATATGGATCTTGGCGATGGATTTTTGGTATTGAGCGGAGAGACAGGCGCGGGAAAATCGATCATCATCGACAGCATTAATTTACTGTCGGGCAATCGCGTGTCGCGAGATCTGATCCGAACCGGAGAGGACAAAGCTACGGTAAGTGCCGTTTTTACCGATTGCGGCGAAGCGGTCGGGGAACTGTTGGAAAGCTATGGCATAGATTTTGACGGCTCTGTTATGCTGTCTCGAATTTTATCCCGCGACGGAAAAAGCATGGTCAAGCTTAATGGCAGAACCGTGACGCAGACTCTGCAAAGGGAATTGTGTCGATTGCTGATCAACATTCACGGTCAGCATGATAACCAACGCTTAATGCAACGTTCCTCCCAGATCGAAATATTGGACTCTTTTGCGGGCAATGATGGATTGCTGTCCGATTACGGCGAGCAATACCGCAGATTGTCAGATATCCGCGAAAAATTGGATGCACTGGAGGCTGACGAAGCGCAAAAGATCCGTATGAGGGATATGTTGAAATTCCAGTTGGACGAGATTGGGAAAGCAAAGCTCCGCTCGGAAGACGAAGAGGATATTTTGGAGGCCGAGAGAAAACGGTTGGGCAGTATCGAAAAGATCACCGATACGGCGAATCTTTCTTACCGAATGCTTTACGGTAGCGAAAAAGGAGTCGTTTCGTTGCTGGATCGTGTTTGTGCGGCGCTTTCCAAGATTTCCGATGCGCTTCCCGAGGCGACCGAGTTTTCCGAGAAACTGTCCGATTACCGCTATGAGATCGAGGATATTGCCGAGCGAGTACGCGACTTTGCGGAAGTAGATGAGAATCCCACGGAAAAGCTTAATCGCATCGAAAGTCGATTGAATACGATAACTAAGCTCAAACGCAAATATGGCTCGACAATACAAGAAATTCTGGAATTTAAAGCACAGGCCGAAGCACAGTTGGACGATATCGAAAACGCCGACGAAAAAAGAGAGGCGCTTCTGGCAGAATATGAAATTGTTCGCACCGAAGCCGAGCGAATCGCAGATGCCATCCATCAAAAACGAGGCAAGGCTTGCGAGGCTGTAGTACGAGAGGTGATGCAAACACTGACCTTTTTGGATATGCCGAAGGTTCGGTTTGAAATCCGCATCACCAAGACCGATAAGCTTCGATCCAATGGTTATGACGAGATCGAATTTTTGATATCGGCCAATACGGGTGAGCCGCCCATGCCTTTGGAAAAAATTGCTTCCGGAGGAGAACTTTCCCGCATCATGTTGGCACTGAAAAGCGTTCTTTCCGATAAGGACGGCGTGGGAACTGTTGTGTTTGACGAGGTGGATGCGGGGATTTCCGGCAAGACCTCGCGAAAGGTGGGAATCAAACTCAAACAGATCGCCAAGAGCACCCAAGTCATTTGCGTAACCCACTCGGCGCAGATCGCCTCTCTTGCTGACAGTCACTTTTTGATTGCCAAGCATGACGTGGATGGACGAACACAGACCGACATATCTTTGCTTGACAGCGAAGGGCGTGTCCGTGAAGTGGCGCGCATCCTCGGTGGTATTGAGGTCACCGATTCCCAGCTTTGCGCTGCTGTAGAAATGATAGAGGACGGAAAACAGTACTGATATGAACAAGACCAATGCCATGCGCCGCCTCGATGCGGTCAAGATACCCTATGAAGTAAAAGAATATACGGTGGATGAGAATGACTTGTCGGGCATTCACATTGCCACCCAGATCGGATTGCCTTTTGCGCAAGTCTTTAAAACACTGGTTGCCAAAGGAGACAAAACGGGAATTGTGGTATTTTGTATTCCCACAGACAAGGAGATCGACCTCAAGCACGCAGCTGCGGTCACGGGTAATAAAAAGATCGAGATGCTTCATGTCAAGGATCTGCTTGGTACCACAGGTTATATTCGAGGCGGTTGTTCACCAATCGGAATGAAGAAGAAATTTCCCACGTTTATCGATGCGAGTGCGACGAGTTTTGAACGTATCACGGTGAGCGCGGGAGTAAGGGGGGCACAACTGCTTTTGCGAGTAGACGAGCTGGTCAAATTTGTAGATGCTAAATTGTGCCAAATCGTGTGATTTACCTATTGAAAAAATTTTCACATTGTTGTATAATAGAAATGTTTTGACAAGGAAGCAAACCGAGGTTTGCAGAAAGGAATATATTTATTTTATGTTAAAAATCAAGGAAAAGCTTTCGGCCAAGATTGCTGAACAGCTGGTTGCCGCGAATCCGCAGATCGGTCTTTCTGCCGAGGATATTGCGGGTATGCTCGAGTATCCCCCCGATGCATCTATGGGAGATCTTGCTCTCCCTTGCTTTAAGTTGAGCAAATCTATGCGTCGCTCTCCCGTCCAGATCGCCACGGCTTTGGCGGAAGCAATCACCGACGAATGTATTGACCGCGTGGAAAATCTCAACGGCTATCTCAATTTTTATCTTAACAATGCGTACTTTGGAGAAACCGTAGTCAAGAATGTTTTGGCACAAGGAGAACGATACGGTGCACACACCTTCGGTGAAGGCAAGACGGTAGTGCTTGACTATTCTTCTCCCAATGTGGCTAAACCCTTCCATATCGGACATTTGGGAAGCACTATGATTGGTCATTCTCTCAAAAAGCTCCATGAGTTTGTGGGCTATCATTGCGTAGGTATTAACTATCTCGGTGACTGGGGAACCCAGTTCGGTAAGATGATCGTTGCTTATAAAAAGTGGGGCGATCGCGATGAAGTTGAGGCAGGCGGAGTAGACAAGCTGGTTGAGCTTTATGTGAAATTCCACAGCGAGGCGGAAACAAACAAAGCACTTGAGGATGAAGCAAGAGCTGAATTTCATAAGTTGGAGCTGGGCGACGAAGAAAACACGGCACTTTGGAAGTGGTTTATTGAAGTCAGCTTGAAAGAGTATAACAAAACCTACGGACTTCTCGGTGTTGAATTTGACAGCTACAAGGGCGAGAGCTTTTACAGTGATAAGATGCCCGCGCAGGTTCAAAAGCTTCGTGATTCGGGGCTGCTCAAGATCGATGATGGTGCCTCCATCGTTTCTCTTGAAGAATACGGGATGCCGCCTTGCTTGATTTTGAAACGCGACGGCTCCACCCTTTATCCTACCCGTGATATTGCGGCTGCGGTATATCGCAAAGAGACCTATAATTTTGAAAAAGCTATTTACGTCACCGCCGCAGCACAGTGTTTGCACTTCCAACAGTGGTTCAAGGTGGTTGAACTGATGGGCTACGATTGGGCAGACAAGCTGGTTCATGTTCCTTACGGAATGGTGAGTCTCAACGGTGCCAAGCTGGCGACGAGAACCGGTAACGTGATTCTTTTGAAAGACCTTTTGGCAATGGCCATTGAAAAGGTCAGCGAGATCATGGAGCAGAAGAATCCCGATTTGGAAAACAAGAAGGAGATCGCCGAGTCTGTCGGTGTGGGCGCGATCGTTTTCTATTATTTGTCCAACAACCGCATGAAGGATATCAACTTTGTGTTGGAGGACGCGCTCAGCTTTGAAGGCAATACCGGTCCGTACGTTCAGTATACTTACGCGCGTGCGTGCTCGATCCTTTCTCGCAGCGGTATGCCCGATGCAGACAAGCCGATTACAATTACCGACGAGGCAGAAAGTGCGCTTTGCAAGGTTCTTGCCAGATTCCCCGAGAAGGTGTTGGAGGCTATTCGCGACTATGAGCCTTCAGTGATCACTCGCTACATTCTCGATGTGGCAGCGGCATTCAACCGTTTCTATCATAACTGTAAGATTTTGAACGCGGAAAGCGAGGAGGTCAAGAACACCCGTTGCTTGCTCACCCTTGTCACCAAGATCGTTCTCGGAAATGCGTTCGATCTGATCTGTCTGAAAAAAGAAGAAAAAATATAAAAATACGGAACGAGAGGTTAAATCATTATGTCAGGACATAGCAAGTGGGCCAATATTAAGCACAAGAAAGAAAAGACTGACGCACAACGCGCCAAGGTATTTACCAAGATCGGTAAGGAGATTTCCATTGCCGTTAAAGAGGGCGGCGGAGATCCCAACTCCAACTCCAAGCTTCGCGATCTGATCCAGAAGGCAAAAGCTAATAACGTGCCCAACGATAACATCGACAGAATTATCAAAAAGTCCATGGGCGGCACGGGAGAATCCTACGAGGAGATCGTTTATGAGGGTTACGGTCCCGGCGGTGTTGCGGTCATCGTAGAGACAACCACTGACAACAGAAACCGCACGGCGGGCAATGTTCGTTCTTATTTTGCCAAGTATCACGGCAACATGGGACAGACGGGTTGCGTCAGCTTTATGTTTGAGGAGAAGGGCGTTATCATTATTGAGAATGAGGACGGCGATATCGATGAGGATAAGCTGATGGAGCAAGCCCTGGAAGCAGGAGCCGAGGACTTTATGGCACAGGAAGGTGCATTTGAGATCTACACCGTTGCGGATGACCTTTACGCTGTGAAGGAAGCACTGGAGGCAGCAGGCTATACGCTTCTTTCGGCAGAAAAGTCCAAGATCCCTTCGACTTACGTCACGCTTGATAATGAGGAAGATATCAAGTTTATGAATCTTCTGATTGAGAAATTCGAAGACGATGACGATGTGATGGAAGTTTATCACAACTGCGAAAATTGCGACTAATCATTAAAATAGAATTTGACCGTAAACCTCCCTTGGCACCAAAGCCATAGGAGGTTTTCGCCACTTTTAAAACTTGCACGGGGACAAAAATGTGTGCCACCCCGTGCCACGCTCTAATCAAGGAAACCGACAGTCGATTGACAAACCTTAAAAAGCATATTATAATGAAATCAAGATCATATGTGCGGTTGCACAAAATATATGCTTGGGAGGAAACGAAGCTATGGACATGAGAAAGATCGGCAAGTTTATCGCGACACGAAGAAGTTCACTTGGATATACACAGGATGATTTTGGAAAGATCCTGGGTGTTACGGGAAAGGCAGTTTCTAAGTGGGAGAGGGGATTGAGTTGCCCTGATGTTTCTCTACTGAACCGAATCGCCACTGAATTGAAGGTGAGTATTGCCCAACTGATGGACGGCAAAGCAGAGAATATGGCTTTGAGCAGCAACTCCATACAAAAAAATGATGCGGGGCGTATTCGTCCTTTTGAAAAGCATTGTCGAATCGAGTTTGGACAAGGGAGCGACTTGGGAATGGTTTCGCCATATCTTTTTGGAAACAATCTTGAGCATACGCGTTCTTGTATGTGCGGAGGTCTTTCCGCACAAATGCTTCGCAATCGAAAATTTGTAGGAAAACCTTCTGCCATGGAGGGGGTGGCAAAGGAATGGTATGTGATCGGTGAAAAGACTTATTGCTCGTTTGCGGAACCCTATACCCACCATGACGAAGAGCATTATCATATGCATAGAAACGTTGAGTGTAATTCCCAACGCGTATCGAATTATTTTCGAGATGAGTTGAGCGGGATCGGTCAGCATGATATAGCTTTTTCTGCCGGCGAGTCCTATGAGGTCGCCTTGGTTTTGCAAGCTTTTGTTGACATGGAGCTTACGGTAAGCATAACGTCGCGAGGCGGAAAAAATGTGTATGCTCAAAAATGTTTGCGGTTGAACGCGGGAGATGCGTGGGAGCGTCAAACGGTAGTACTTACTCCAAAATACAGCGATTCTGAGGCCGATTTTCGAATTACATTTGAGAAAAAAGGATGTGTGACGGTTGGTTGCGTTTCTTTGATGAATGTTAACAATTTCAGAGGAATGCGTCCGGATGTGATCGAGGCTATGAAAGAGATCGGCATCAAACTGCTGCGTTGGCCGGGAGGAAATTTCGCCGGAGAATACAACTGGTTTGACGGCATGTTACCCGTTGATGAACGTGCCCCCTTTGAGTCCTACATGAATCTTGAAACTCAGCCCCATACTTTAGGATATGATTTTCATGAGATCAACACCGATGATTTTATCGCCCTTTGCCGCGAGATCGGCGCGGAGCCGTATCTTACCATCAATCTTGCTTGGAATACCCCGGCAGAAAACGCGGCGTGGGTTGAATATTGCAACGGTGATGAAACCACCGTGTACGGAAAACTTCGGGCGCAAAGAGGAAATCCGGAGCCTTACAATGTCATGCTTTGGTCGTTGGGAAATGAGTTTGGATATGGGCATATGGAGGGGGACAACAGTGCATACGGATATGCTCGTCTTGCAAGAGAGAATGGAAAAAAGATGTTTGAGGTCTGCCCCAATCTAACCTTCTGTTCTTCGGGTCCGTATCCGAATCGGGAGTGGGTAGACCATTCGGCAAGACCTCTTTCGGATATTTCCTCTCTCATATCATTTCATTTTTATAATAAAGAACCTCAATATGCCGATATGACCAAATTGAGGGCAGAATATGAAAGATGTATGGGCGCGGTGGAACGTGCACGCAGTAATGTTCGAGAAATTCATGAAATGGTCGACGGGTGTGTAAAGATCTCGTTTGATGAGTGGAATGTTTGGTATGCTTGGTTCCGCCCCTCGTGTGTGATCGACGGTATTTATACAGCGCTTATGATGCATATGATCATCGAAGAGGCACAGAATTGCGGAATTGAACTTGCCTGCCAGTTTGAAGCGGTAAATGAAAGTGCCATTAAGGTTACGCCGCAAGGTGTTTCACTGACAGCAACCGGTCAAGCACTTGCCTTGATGAAGCATCATGTGAACGGCAAAGTGCATTTGGCTACCGACCGTGTGGTTGCTACAGAGAAAAACGGAGAGGTCACAGTAACGGTTGTCAATTCTTCATTCGATGAATCGCAGACAGTCTCGTTTGAGGATCCGGGAAAAGCGGTAAATGTTAAGATATATGTAGGAGACTGTTTGCTTCCTCATTCCGATTTTTCAATTCTGGACATTGCCGTTAACAAAGACGGAGGGCGGTGCGAATTTGAATTGCCGCCACACAGTATGGCACTGATACAGTATTAAAAAGCGATTTGTACAAATAAGGTGATCTTTTATGAAATTGTCGATTGAAACCTATGCTGTAAGAGAAAAATTCGGAGACGAAGAGGCCCTTCGCTTGATCAAAGATGCGGGATTTGATGCTGTTGATTATTCGTTTTATTGGTTTCCGAAAGATGCCCCGGTTTTAGGAGACGGCTATGCGGAATATGCGGCAAGGATTCGTAAATGCTTGGATGAAAACGGTCTTGCTTGCAATCAAGCACATGCTCCGCTTGATTTTCGTTACGGAGAAAAAATGGATGTGTCCGAGTCTAATTATCGGGCATTGGTTCGTGCAATAGAAGCTGCCGCCATACTCGGTGCGGAAAATATTGTGATCCACTCCTTGGAGGTACCTGCCAACGAGGATTTCGAGGAATACAATTTTTGTTTCTATAAAAGCTTTGAGCCTTATTGCGAAAGGTTTGGAATCCAAATAGCAGTGGAAAATTTGTTTACGCATAACACAAAGTGCAATTCGTTTTTCGGACGGTTGGGCACACCCAAATTGTTGTGTAATTTTATTAAGAAATTGGATTCTCCTTGGTTTACTGCCTGTTTGGATGTTGGTCATGCGGCGATTACGGGTATGTCTCCGGAAGACTTTATCTTGGGCATGAAAGATGGGCTTCTGCAATCTTTGCATATTCAAGATACCGATTATCTTGCCGACCGTCACCTTGTTCCGTTTATGGGAAAATTGGATTGGGATGCCATAATTTCCGCCTTAAAAGATGTTCGGTACCGTGGTGATCTGACTTTCGAGGTGTTTTGGTTCATCAAAAAATTGCCCCAAGAGCTTGTTCCGAATGCTTTGGCTTATGCTGAAAGTGTAGGGCGTTTTCTGGTTTCAAAATTTGAAGAGGTCTAAATTCTGCTTCCTTTTTAAATCTTTGGCATTTACCGTAATTTTTGATTGAATAAAAAGTTCCCCTCTGCATATCGCCTTTTAGATGAAGACGAAATGAGAGGGGAATTGAAGGTAAGAATTATTTTTTTCCAAAAAGCTTGAAATTTTTGCTGCCGGCGAAGTAAGCCAGTGTAGTGACGCCGATACGGGGGAGCGGGAGAAGGAAATACATGAACCACAAACTGGAGAGGGCGCTTCCTCCGATCTTAAGAGAGAGAAGCCCGGAATACATTCCTTCGGTGAGGAGGGCAATAAGCTGCGATACGCCGCCCACATTCCCCATGCCGGGGATCAAAGTGCCAAGCATGATAAGAATGGCGAGAATAAAATTCAGTGAACTTGCAACAAGTCCCATGAAAAAACCGGAAGCACGAGATTGACCTTTGTCATGTCTTTCAATCTTGTGGCTGTCCTTGGCGCCCAGCTCCCACATCATAACATATGTGATGAAGAGATAAAACAAGATGGAGAACACACTGGTACCGACGCTGAGACCTGTGTGATTGGTTTTTGTGGCCAAGTTAAGCGAAAAGCCGAAAATAGAAATGGCGATTTGATTTAAAAAAAGTCTGACAATCTCATAAGAGCGATTTTTTAAAAACAGTAACATAGATAACTCCGTGTTATTTTTGATGGTACCATCATTATAGCGCGAAAGAAAAAGAATTTCAACAAAAAAGACAAAAGTTTACACTTTATCCACTAAAATATCAAGAGTTGTTGTATAATAACTATAATGGAGGTGCAAAAAATGAAAAATTCGATGGATTATACTCAATATCCCCCCATTATTCAAGAATTTATATCGTATAAATCCGTAATTCAAGGTTGCTCCTCGAAGACGGTGGATGAATATGTTTTGGATCTGAAGATCTTTTTCAAATTCTTGATTGCCTCCCGTTGCGGTATTTCTACCGACGGAGAGGAGTTTGAAGAAGTTTCTATCGATTCGGTAGATTTGGAAATGGTTCAAAGCGTAAAGACCGAGGACATCTATGCCTTTCTTATGTACGCAACCAATACGAGGAATAACCAAAATGCGTCAAAAGCAAGAAAATTGTCTGCTATCAAAGCCTTTTACAGATATCTTGTGGCAAAAAGACACTATTTTGATGACAATCCGGCGATCAACATTGAGTCGCCTAAACAGCGAAAGTCTTTGCCTAAGTATTTGAGTCTTGAGGAGTCACTGGTTTTGTTGGAAACCGTAAAAAATGATAAGGAGTCCAAAAGCACAACTCGCGATTATGCTATTATTACCTTGTTTCTCAATTGCGGAATGCGTTTGTCCGAGCTTGTTGGGATCAATATTAATGACATAGATCGCGATCTTCGCTCACTTCGCGTGCTGGGAAAGGGAAATAAGGAACGGATCATTTATCTCAACGAGGCTTGCCGTGATGCGCTGATGCCTCACATAACCGAGCGGTTGGAGCTGGCAAGAAATACAAAGATCAACACCAATGCACTTTTCCTCAGTCGCTTGGAAAAAAGGATCAGCGAAAAGACAGTACAGTGGATGGTTTACAAATATTTGGATCTTGCGGGCTTGGAATCCAAGCATTATTCGGTACATAAACTCAGACACACCGCGGCAACGCTGATGTATCAATCGGGAAATGTAGATGTTCGTGTGCTCAAGGATATTTTGGGGCATGAACAACTTAATACTACGCAGATATATACCCATGTGAGCAATGAAAGCATGGAGAAAGCTATGAGTCAGAACCCCCTTGCAAAAGTGGATAAGGACAAACTGTAATAGGAGATAAAAGATAAATATGACAGAATCCCCCCGTTTTAAACTGCATAGCGAATACCGTCCCACAGGTGATCAGCCCGAGGCCATTGAAGCATTGACCAAAGGCATTCTTTCGGGTGAACGGATTCAGACGCTTCTTGGTGTTACGGGATCGGGTAAGACCTTCACCATGGCCAATGTGATTGCCAACGTGAACCGTCCTACCCTTGTCCTTGCGCATAATAAGATACTCGCAGCACAGCTTTGTTCGGAATTTCGTGAGTTCTTTCCCGAAAATGCAGTGGAATATTTTGTTTCCTACTATGATTATTATCAGCCCGAGGCCTATATCCCCGGACGGGATATGTATATTGAGAAGGATGCGCAGATCAACGACGAAATCGATATGCTTCGGCATAGCGCCACATCGGCTTTATTTGAGCGCAGAGATGTCATCATCGTTGCCAGTGTTTCTTGTATTTATTCGCTGGGTGATCCCGAGGAATATAAGAATTTGGTGCTTGCTGTTCGCCCGGGAATGTTGATGAGTCGAGACGATTTTGTTCACCATTTGATTGCGATCAATTATGATCGAAACGATCTCAATTTCGTGCGCGATAAGTTCCGAGTTCACGGAGATACCGTGGATGTATTTCCCGCCTCCAATTCGGACAAGGCAATTCGTGTGGAGTTTTGGGGAGATGAGATCGAACGTGTCAGTGAGATCAATGTGGTGACGGGTGAGCTGGTTCGCGTATTGTCCTATGTACCGATCTATCCTGCATCCCACTATGCTGTTTCCGATGAGAAGCGGGAAGTGGCGTTGGCAGAGATCGAGCGGGAAATGAAAGAGCGCGTGGAGTTCTTCCGCGCAGAGAATAAATTGCTGGAAGCACAGCGCATCGAAGAACGTGTAAAGTACGACTTGGAGATGTTGCGCGAGGTCGGTTTTTGTTCGGGGGTGGAAAACTATTCCCGTATCCTTTCGGGTCGTCCGAAGGGATCTACACCGTATACGCTTTTGGATTATTTCCCAAAGGACTTTATTTTGTTTGTGGATGAGTCGCATATGACCCTTCCGCAGGTGCGCGGAATGAGCGGAGGCGATCGGGCACGAAAACAAAACCTTGTGGAATACGGTTTTCGCCTGCCATCCGCCTATGATAATCGACCGCTTTTCTTTGAAGAGTTTGAGAGTAAGCTCAATCAAGTGGTGTGTGTCAGTGCAACGCCGGGTGATTACGAGATGGAGCATTCGGAGCAGGTAGTCGAGCAGATCATCCGTCCCACAGGACTTCTCGATCCCAAGATCGAGGTGCGTCCCATCGGTGGTCAGGTGGACGATCTTCTTGGTGAGATCCGAATAAGAGCCGCAAAAAATGAGCGCGTTTTGGTGACCACTCTCACACGAAAGATGGCCGAGGATTTGAGTGATTATTTTGAGTCCAACGGGGTTAAGGTTAAGTATATCCATTATAATGTTCAGACCATCGAACGCATGGAGATCATACGCGATCTTCGTTTGGGCGTGTTTGATGTGCTGATCGGTATCAATCTTCTGCGTGAGGGATTGGATATTCCGGAGGTCTCTTTGGTCGCCATCCTCGATGCCGATAAGGAAGGTTTTCTGCGCGCCGAGCGAGGATTGATCCAGACCGTGGGGCGCGCGGCCAGAAATGCGGAAGGTAAGGTTATTATGTATGCCGATACCGTTACCGAATCCATGCGCCGCGCCATTGTCGAGACCGAGCGGCGTCGTACCATTCAAAACGAGTTTAATATTAAAAACAATATTGTTCCGCGGACCATCACTAAAGGGATTCGCGATGTGATCGAGATCGGTATTCAAGGCGAGCTTTCCGACAACCCGCGAATCAAAGCCAAGACCAAAGCGGGCAAGCTGACACAAAAAGAAAAGGAAAAGTTGATTGCCGAGCTTACGGTCAAGATGAAGGATTGTGCCAAACGTCTTGATTTTGAGCAGGCTGTTTATTACCGAGATAAGATCAAGAGTCTTTCCGAGAAAAAATAGGAGAAACCATGGCAAGTGAAATTACAATAAAGGGCGCAAGAGTTAATAATTTAAAGAATATAGATGTAACCATTCCAAGGGATAAACTGGTGGTTTTGACCGGCCTGTCGGGGTCGGGTAAATCCTCACTGGCATTTGATACACTTTATGCCGAAGGGCATAGACGGTTTGTGGAATCTTTGTCCTCCTATGCCCGTCAGTTTTTGGGGCAGATGGATAAGCCCGACGTGGATCTGATCGAGGGACTGTCACCGGCAATCTCCATTGATCAAAAGACGACCTCTAAAAATCCGCGGTCCACTGTGGGAACCGTAACAGAGATCTACGACTACCTGCGTTTGCTTTATGCGCGCATTGGTATTCCGCACTGTCCCGTTTGTCATAAGGAGATTCGCCAGCAAAGCACCGATCAGATCATTGATCGCATTTTGGAGTTGCCCGACGGGGAGCGTTTTATGGTGCTGGCTCCCGTGGTTAAGGATAAAAAGGGAATGCATGAGAAGGTCTTTTCGGATGCCAAGAAAAGCGGTTATTCCCGTGTTCGTGTGGACGGCAGTGTATACGATCTTTCAGAAAGCATTAAGCTGGATAAAAATTTAAAACATAAGATTGAGATCATTGTAGATCGTTTGGTTATGCGTGTCGATATTCGTTCCCGTCTTTCGGATTCGATTGAAAATGCGCTCCATATTGCCGACGGTCACTTGACCGTGGTGGTCATGCCGCGTGAGATGGAAGCCTATGAGCTGGAGTTTTCCCAATCTTATGCCTGCGAAGAGCACGGAATTTCCTTTGGCGAACTGGAGCCGAGAATGTTTTCCTTTAACAATCCTGCCGGAGCCTGTGATTTCTGCCTTGGCATCGGTGAGCTGAACAAGATATCGGTGGAGAAGATGATCCCCAACAAAAAGCTTTCCCTCCATGAAGGAGCCATCGCTGTCAATGGTTTTAAGTCCTTGGAGGAGGAAAGTTGGAACGGTCCGCTGTTTGCCGCGGTGGGAGAGCGGTGTGGATTTACATTGGATATGCCGCTCAAGGATTTCTCTGAAAATGCCATGAATGCGCTTCTTTACGGCACGGGAAATGAGTTGTATTCGGTCTCTCGCTGGTTCGGAAATGAGGAATATAAGCAGAAGATCAAATTTGAAGGTCTTATCAAAATGATTGAGCAGCGAATGGCGCAAGGTATGAATTCCGACTATTATGAGCAGTTTATTGATCAGACCGTTTGTCCAAAATGTCATGGAAGCCGTCTTTCGGCGAATTCTGCATCTGTTACGGTCGGAGGACTTAACATCCACGAGCTTTGTTGTCTTTCGGTCACCGAAGCATTGGCTTTCTTTGACAATTTGAAGCTGACCGAAACCGAACAGATGATTGCCAGAGATATATTCAAAGAAATTCGCGCACGCTTGGGCTTCTTAATCAATGTAGGGTTGGATTATTTGACCTTGTCTCGCAAAGCGGGAACACTTTCCGGCGGCGAGCTTCAACGAATTCGTCTTGCCACGCAAATCGGTTCGGCACTTGTCGGTGTCATGTATATTCTCGATGAGCCGAGTATTGGTTTGCATCAGCGAGACAACTCTAAACTGATTGCTACTTTAAAACGGTTGCGCGATGTGGGCAATACGGTCATAGTCGTGGAACATGACGAAGAGACAATGGAGTCTGCCGATTATATCGTGGATATCGGTCCCGGCGCGGGAATTCACGGTGGAACTGTGGTAGCTTGCGGGTCACCCGAAGAGATCAAAAAAATAGAGACTTCCGAAACAGGAGCTTATTTGTCGGGCCGTAAAAAGATAGAAATTCCCAAAGAGAGAAGAAAAGGGAACGGCAAGTTCCTCGAGGTTTTTGGTGCCGCACAAAACAATTTGAAGCAAATTGATGTCAAGATTCCCTTGGGATGTTTTGTTTGCGTAACCGGTGTTTCCGGATCGGGAAAATCGTCGCTGGTTAATGGTATCATTTATCCCAAGTTGGCATCCGAACTCAATGGCGCATATGCCGCTACGGTTGGCAAGTATGACCGCATAGAGGGAATGGAGCACTTGGACAAGGTGATCGCCATCGACCAAAGCCCCATCGGAAGAACGCCGCGTTCCAATCCTGCCACCTACACGGGGCTGTTTACCGACATTCGCGAGCTTTTTGCTCAGACACCCGATGCCAAGGCAAGGGGATATAGATCGGGACGTTTTTCTTTCAATATAAAAGGCGGACGTTGTGAGGCTTGCGAAGGGGACGGTGTGAAATGCATCGAGATGCACTTTTTGCCCGATGTTTATGTCAAGTGCGACGTTTGCAAGGGAAGACGCTATAATGCCGATACGCTCGAAGTCAAGTATAAAGGAAAGAATATTTACGAGATTCTTGAGATGACGGTAGAAGAGGGCGTTACGTTCTTTGACGGATTTCCAAAGATTCGCCGTCGATTGCAGACCCTCTATGATGTGGGATTGGGATATATTAAGATCGGACAGTCTTCCACAACCCTTTCGGGCGGAGAGGCACAGCGAGTCAAATTGGCAACTGAGCTTTCCAAGCGCAGTACGGGAAAGACCATCTATATTCTTGATGAGCCGACCACGGGACTCCACACTGCGGATGTGGCTAACCTTCTTAATGTCTTGCAGCAGTTTTGCGATGCAGGGAACACCATTTTGGTCATCGAACACAATTTGGATGTGATAAAGACGGCAGACTATATTATTGACCTTGGTCCGGATGGCGGAGATAAAGGCGGAACGGTAGTGGCTGTTGGAACCCCGGAAGAGATTGCTGCGGTGGAGAAATCCTATACGGGTCAATACCTTTCTCGGTTGTTAAATAAGTGAATAAATATTCGAATTTGTAATATTGGCACCTTACTTTTCGTTAAAAGTGAATGTTTTTTCAAAAATCTATTGACAAAACAAACAAAAGAGTTATAATAAATATAGCAATATAGCAAATTAAAACTTTGGAGGTTTTTTGAAATGAAAAAGATCATTACATTTGTGCTTGCACTGGTTATGGTGCTTGGCTGTGTGACCGCATTTGCATCGTGCGGTGGCGCAGAGAAAAGTAAGGTGAAGGTTTATACCGCCTATGAGCTTACTGCAGAAAAGTATGCCTTTGCCGTTGGCAAGGAAAACACCGCTCTTAAGGAAGCAGCCAACGCTCTTCTTGCCGAACTGAAGGAAAACGGAGAGCTTGATAAAATTATTAACTCTTTCTTCGATGGTTCTTCTGACTTTGTTTACGAGAATCCTGTTTCCTCGGTTCCTTCCGGTACAGAGAGAGACAACTATCTTGTTGTGGCCACAAACGCGTATTTCCCTCCCTTTGAGTATTATGAGGGTAACAAGCTTACAGGTGTGGATATGAAGATCGCATCCCTTCTTGCTGAGAAGTTGGGTAAGACTCTTTATATCTACGATATGGAGTTTGATTCCGTTATCATTTCCGTAAAGAACGGCGAGGCTGACATTGGAATGGCCGGTATGACAGTAAACGAAGAGCGTCAGAAGTCCATCGATTTCACGACAGAGTATTATGAGTCTGCTCAGGTTCTTGTTGTGCGCGAGAACGATAAGGTTTTTGCTGATTGTAAGAGCGCAGATGATATCGTGGCAAAGTTGGCTGAGCAAGCGTCTTCTTTTAAGGTCGGTACGCAGAATGGAACCACCGGGTACATGTATTCCGAGGGTAACGAGGACTTTGGTTATGATGGATTCAAGAATCTGGAAACCAAGGGATATACCACCGGTGCTTTGGCAATTCTCGATCTTGCAAACGGTAAGATTGATGCCGTTATTCTCGATAAGCAGCCTGCAATTATGATTGCGGAAAGCACTAACAAGTAATCTATGGAGGCTTGGCAGAGTTTTTACAGACAGCTTATTGAACTCGAAGGTTATCGTAATGTTTTAACCGGACTAAAGAACACCGCTTTAATAGCGGTGTTTGGTCTTTTAATCGGAATGGTCGTCGGATGTCTTTTGGCAACTTGTAAGATTCTTCCGAGAACCAATAAGCTGATTAAGGTTTTATCCGGAGCAACCAGTACATACGTTGCTATTTTTCGCGGCACACCAATGGTTGTTCAGTTGTTGCTGATCCACTATGTTTTGTTTCCCATGCTTGGCATTAACATTCCCTTGTTGACCGAGGCTATCTTGGCTTTCGGACTTAATTCGGGTGCTTATGTTTCCGAGATCATGAGAGGTGGAATTCTTTCGGTGGATATTGGTCAAACAGAAGCGGGTCGCGCCCTTGGTCTGTCTTATGGAAAAACCATGATAAAGATCGTTCTTCCGCAGGCTATCAAAAATGTTGTTCCTACATTGGGAAATGAGTTTATTGCTCTTTTAAAAGAGACCTCGGTTGTAAGTTTTATCACGATCGTGGATATCACAAAGGCATTCCAAAATATTGCAAACAGCACTTACGAGTATATTATCCCGTATATCGTGCTTGCACTTGTTTACCTCGTACTCATACTGATTGTCACGGGAATTATAAAGCTTATTGAGAGGAGGATGAGAGCAAGTGATAAGCGTTAAAAATGTATATAAAAATTTTGGGAAGATAAAGGTTTTGCACGGAGTATCTTGCGACATCGAAGCCGGCGAGCAAGTGGTTATTATCGGCCCATCCGGCGGTGGAAAAAGTACGCTTTTGCGGTGCATCAACCTTTTGGAGGAGCCTACCCGAGGTGAGGTTTGGGTAGGAGAGAACTTGCTGACTCCCGCAGATCCGTATCTTCATTCGGAAGTAATTGAGAGTAGCCGAACCTTTCAAAAGCTTCTTAAAGCCTATGGAGAAGACACGGCATTTTCAAAATATTCCGAGGATGAGCTGAAACGGTATTTGACTAATAAGGTCATACAGGAAGAACTTTTGAAAAAAAATGAGGGCGGTGACTACAAGAACGCACTGAAGTTGATCCAGACCGAAAATGGAATTGATATCAATATTGCCCGACAAAAAATGGGAATGGTATTCCAGCACTTCAATCTGTTTAACAATTTGACGGTAATGCAGAATTTGACTTTGGCTCCTGTGCAGTTGAAGCTTAAGACCCAGGAGGAAGCGGAAAAGAGAGGCATGGAGCTTCTTGAGCGTATCGGTCTTGCCGAAAAACGCGATGAGTATCCTTCCAGGCTCTCGGGCGGTCAAAAGCAGAGAGTGGCGATCATTCGCGCTCTTGCCATGGATCCCAAGGTCATGCTTTTCGATGAGCCTACTTCGGCACTTGACCCCGAAATGGTGGGAGAGGTTCTTGATCTCATGAAGCAACTTGCTGATGAGGGAATGACCATGGTCGCCGTGACCCACGAGATGGGATTTGCAAGAGAGGTCGCTGATAAGATCATATTTATGGCTGACGGCGAAATCGAGGAAGTGGGAACGCCCGAGGAGATTTTCTCCGCCCCCAAGAGTCCCAGATTGCAACAGTTCTTGCAGAGTGTCCTTTAAGGAGTTAGCAAAAAATGTGGGTGGTTTGCTAAAAATCGCTGAATTTTTTTGTAGTTCATAAAATATTAACAAAAATAAATAGAAATAATTCTTGACAAAAGACTTGAAAGATGGTAAATTATTAGCGTGGTTAGCACTTAAAGCAAAGGAGTGCTAAAACCAAGTTGTAATTTACCGCTTCGAGTCTTTTTTTCAACAGAACGGAGGTGGAAACGCGTGACCGATGCTGAATTGAGCGAAAGAAAAAAGCTAATACTAAAGGCAATTGTGGAGGCTCATATTGCGGGCGGTGAGCCTGTTGGTTCCAAGTATATTGTGGAAAATCGGCAGTTGAGTTGCTCGTCTGCTACCATCCGTAATGAAATGTCAGAACTTGAGGAAATGGGCTTCTTGGAGAAACCGCACACCTCGGCCGGCAGAATTCCCAGTGAGTTGGGATATCGGTTTTATGTGGATTCCTTGGTACAGCATTATGCTATGACGGCCAAAGAAGTCTCTGAGATCAATCAAATTCTCAAATCCAAGATGAATGAGTTGGATCAGATGCTTGAAACGGCAACCAAGCTGGCATCCAATATGACCAATTACACCGGTTTTGCCGTTAAGCCCAAGTTCACATCTTTGAGCTTTTCCAAATTTGAAGCAATAGAGATCGATGAATTTCGGATCCTGTTGGTCATGATCACCGCCGGCGGAACCGTGAAAACACGAAAGATCTCTCTTCCTTGTGAGGTCTCTCCCGCGCTTTTGGAAAAGACCAATAAAGTTCTTAATGACAATTTGGCAGGTTTATCCAATTATGAGATCACACTCCCCATCCTCATGAAGTTAGAGGATGAAATGGGGGAGGATGCAACGCTGATCCGTCCGATCATTAAGGTGATATACGACACTATGAACGAGGTGGAGGATGGAGAGCTTCGTATCAGCGGCTTGAATCGATTGCTTCAATATCCCGAATTCTCGGATTCCGAGCGCTTTGGCCAATTGCTGACGGCTATTGAGCACAAGGAGGATATTCTGAATTTGGTATCCGGCGAGACGGCGGATGATGATGTTAACGTGATTATCGGATCGGAAAGTTCGGTTAATGTGATGAACAATTCTTCGGTCATTTTTAAACCGATCAAAAAGAACGGACATACAGTGGGAGCCATTGGTGTTATCGGCCCGCTTCGTATGGACTATGCCAAGGTTTTGGCAACGGTCGAGGAGCTTGGCGAAAACATTGCTAACATCATAGATGAAAACAACAAGAAACTTCCGGAGGGAACAAAAAATGCAGGAAAACAAGACAACTGAAAATCAAGAGCTTAACGAGGAGCTTTCCTCCGAGGCGGAGAAAGAAGAAAAGACTAAAGCGTCCAAATCGGGCGACAAGGATAAAAAGAAAATCAAGAAGCTGGAAAGCGACTTGGAAGAAGCCAACCGCCGCGCTGATGAAATCAACGAAAAGTATATGCGTATGCTTGCAGAGTATGACAATTTCCGCAAGCGCTCGGCAAAGGAACGTGAAGGTGTTTACGGGGATGCCTGTGCCGATGTGTTGACTTCTATTTTGCCGGTTCTTGACAATTTGGAACGCGCCGAGGCTTGCAAAGATGCGGAGGGGCTTTCCAAAGGATTGGAGCTGACTCTCAAGAGCTTCCGCGAGACGTTAGAAAAACTGGGCGTTCGGGAAATTGAGAGTGTGGGAAAAACCTTCGACCCGAAATTCCATAATGCAGTAATGCACGTGGATGACGAGAAGTATGGCGAGAGTGAGATCACAGAGGTCTTGATGAAGGGCTATACCAAGGGTGATAAGGTCATCCGTTATGCAATGGTTAAGGTTGCCAACTGATTGGCTACATTATAAATTAATATCAATAACTATTTAGGAGGAAATACAATCATGGGAAAAATTATCGGAATAGATCTTGGAACGACCAACTCTTGTGTCGCAGTGTTTGAGGGCGGCGAGCCTATCGTCATCCCCAACCCCGAAGGGGCGCGTACCACCCCCTCTGTTGTCGCATTCTCCAAGACCGGAGAGCGTATGGTAGGTCAGGTGGCAAAGCGTCAAGCAATCACCAATCCTGACCGTACGATCAGTAGCGTTAAGCGCGAGATGGGAACCAATTTTAAGACTTCTATCGACGGAAAGGACTACACTCCCCAGGAGATTTCCGCGATGATCCTTCAGAAACTCAAATCGGATGCAGAAGCATATCTTGGTACCACTGTTACCGAGGCGGTTATTACGGTTCCCGCTTACTTCTCGGATGCCCAGAGACAGGCAACGAAGGACGCCGGTAAGATCGCAGGTCTTGATGTTAAGAGAATCATCAATGAGCCTACGGCCGCCGCTCTTGCTTACGGTATGGATAAAGAGACCGATCAGAAGATCATGGTATTTGACCTTGGCGGAGGTACCTTTGATGTATCTCTTCTTGAGATTTCCGACGGTGTGTTCGAGGTTCTTGCGACGGCAGGAAACAACAAGCTGGGCGGAGATGACTTCGACCAGCGAGTGATCGACTGGATGGCTGACAAGTTCAAGGCTGAAAACGGCATTGATCTTCGTAATGACAAGATGGTTCTTCAGAGACTTAAAGAAGCAGCAGAGAAAGCAAAGATCGAGCTTTCCGGTATGTCCAGCAGCAATATCAATCTGCCCTTTATTACGGCAAATGCCAACGGACCTCTCCACTTTGATGCAACTCTCACCAGAGCAGAGTTCGACCGCATTACAGCCGACCTTGTAGACGCTACCATGAAGCCTACTCAGCAGGTTCTTCGCGATGCAGGTATTAATGCATCTCAAATCGACAAGGTACTTCTTGTCGGTGGTTCTACCAGAATTCCCGCTGTTCAGGATGCAGTTAAGAAGTTTATTGGCAAGGATCCCTTCAAGGGTATTAATCCCGATGAGTGTGTGGCTCTCGGTGCTGCTATCCAAGGCGGTGTTCTTGGCGACGATGTAAAGGATCTTCTGCTTTTGGACGTTACTCCTTTGTCTCTGGGCATTGAGACCCTTGGCGGTGTGTTTACCAGAATTATCGACAGAAACACCACCATCCCCGTGAAGAAGAGCCAGGTATTCTCCACTGCGGCTGACAGTCAGACTTCGGTTGAGATCCATGTTCTTCAGGGCGAGCGTGAAATGGCGGCAGGCAATACGACTCTCGGTCGCTTTAGCCTCGACGGTATTCCCGCAGCTCCTCGCGGCGTTCCTCAGATCGAGGTTACCTTCGATATTGATGCGAACGGTATCGTAAACGTAAGTGCACAGGATAAGGGCACCGGTAAGGAGACTCATATCACTATCACGTCTTCCACCAATATGTCTCAAGAGGATATCGATAAGGCTGTGAAGGAAGCCGAGAAGTATGCCGAGGAAGACAAGAAGCAGAAGGAAGCGGTAGACACCAAAAATCATGCCGAATCTCTTATTTTCCAGAGCGAGAAGACGCTTGGCGAAATCGGAGATAAGATTCCCGAAGACGATAAATCCGAGGTTAAGGCAGCTATTGAAAAGCTTCGCGAGACCCTTAAGGGCGGCGACACCGATGCAATCAAGGCTGATACCGAAGCTCTGGAAAAGGCATTCTATGCACTTTCCGAAAAGCTTTATAAGCAGAGTGGTGCACAGGGCGCAGGTCCCGATATGGGCAATATGGGCGGCGATCAGCAGAACGGCGATTCTACCTACTACAACGCCGATTACGAAGATAAGACGCAAGGCTAAAATATACGCACTCTCGTGGGGAAGGTCACTCCTTTCCCACAGAGTTGTTTCATAAGGCAATAAAAGGAACAGTCAGATATGGCAGAAAAAAGAGACTATTATGAAGTCCTCGGTGTAGCTAAAAATGCGGATGAAGCGACCATCAAAAAAGCTTACCGCGGACTTGCAAAAAAATATCACCCCGATATGAATCCCGGTGATAAAGAGGCCGAGGTCAAATTTAAGGAAGTAAATGAAGCATATGATGTGCTTTCCGATTCACAGAAACGTGCGCAGTATGATCAGTTCGGTCATGCAGCCTTTGAACAAGGCGGTGCGGGAGCCGGTGGTTTTGATGGCTTTGGTGGCTTCGGCGGTTTTGGCGACCTTGGGGATATATTTGGTAATATCTTCGGTGGCGGCTTTGGCGGCAACTCGAGCGCCAGAAGAAACGGCCCCAGACGCGGTGATGATATTGGTGCAACGGTAACTGTTACGTTTGAGGAAGCCGCTTTTGGTGTGAAAAAGGATGTTTCTTATAATCGCATCCAAAAGTGTCCCGATTGTTCGGGAAGCGGTGCGGCAAAAGGAACCAGCCCCGAGACGTGCAGTGCTTGCGGCGGAAGCGGACAGAGAAGAGTGGTACAACGCATGGGCGGAATGCAGTTCCAATCTACTGTTACCTGCGATTCTTGCCGAGGCGCGGGAAAGACCATCAAAAATCCTTGCAGTAACTGTCGCGGAACCGGCTTTATTAAGGTTGTTAAGAAGCTGGGTGTGTCCATTCCCGCAGGTATCGATGACGGAGAGCGTATCGCGCTTCGCGGCGAGGGCTGTGACGGACGAAACGGCGGCTCGACGGGTGATTTGATCATAACCGTCCGCGTCAAGAGACATGATGTTTTCGAACGCGACGGATATAACATTTATTGTGATGTTCCCATTACCATTGCCGAGGCGACTTTGGG
The DNA here is from genome assembly GCA_045537235.1 of Eubacteriales bacterium. GTDB lineage: Bacteria > Bacillota > Clostridia > Oscillospirales > CAG-272 > RGIG8775. The sequence continues at coordinate 94,792 of JAZSPB010000156.1, read as the reverse complement.
CGCGGAAATTTCCATTCCCACACTGGAAGGGGAGATGAAGTATTCTATTCCCGAAGGGACACAACCGGGCACTCGTTTTACCGTGAAGCAAAAGGGAATTCCGTATGTCAACAACTCGGGACGGCGCGGAGACCTCATTTTCACCGTCAATGTGGAAGTTCCCAAAGGGCTCAGCGAAAAGCAGAAGGAACATATGCGTGCCTTTGCTGAAAGTTGTGGTGAAAACAATTACGAAAAGAAGAGCACCATCTTCAAAAAATTCAGAAAGATGTTTGAGTGATTGACTATGATTGATAAAGATTATTTGTGCGGTGCATCCTCCGACACCAAGGAATGGCATCAAATTAAGGCAACCGTCAAGCTGGAAAAATTGGATTCCTTGACCGCCATCATGAGCATGATCAGCAACAACTTGATGATCGAGGATTTTAGCGATGTGGATCTCAAGACCTGCTATGGCGACTTGATTGATGAGTCTATCCTCAACGCCGACAAGACGATTGCATCGGTTTCCGTATTCATTCCCGTGGAGCGCAATTATAATGAAGCGCTTACCTTCTTGAACGAACGGTGTGATGAGGAGGGGCTGGAAGCCAAGGTGGAAGTGGTCGGTGTCAATGAAGAAGATTGGGCGAATTCTTGGAAGGATTATTACAAGCCGATCCGAATCGGTGAGCGAATCGTTATCGTGCCCGCTTGGGAAAAATATGATAAGCAGCCCAATGACATTATTGTTACAATGGATCCCGGGATGGCATTTGGAACAGGCACTCATGAAACGACACGACTTGTCATCGGTCTTTTGGAAAAGTATACGAAGCCGGGGCAGAGAATGCTTGACGTGGGATGCGGAAGCGGAATCCTTGCCATTTGCGCCTCAAAGCTTGGAGCCAAGGAGTGTAAAGCCTATGACATTGACGAGGTTGCTGTTCGTGTTGCGGAGGATAATATCCTGACCAATGACTGTGAAAACGTAACCTGCGAACAATCTGACCTTCTGAAAAATGTCGATCTTGACGGCGGTCCCTATGATCTCATCACGGCCAATATCGTTGCGGATATCATTATAAGAATGATACCCGACGTGGGCAAGTACATGAAAGAAGATGCGGTTCTGTTGGCATCCGGCATTATCGGTGCAAGAGCTGATGATGTGATCTCTGCATTTGAGGCTCACGGCTTTGTGATCGTGGAAACTTCACTGGATAATGACTGGTGCGCTTTGGCTGTCAAAAAACAAAAAGTGTAAATTATCAAAGGTTAACGATTCTTTTTTCGTTAGCCTTTTTCTTTTTTTATTTATTAAAAATAAAATTCAAAAAATAATATTTTGGAGCAAAACTAACAAAAAAACCTTTGACATTTTGTGAAAAATATATTATAATGTTAATACTATCATTGTTTGGGAGAAGGATATGCCAAAATTTTTTGTAGATCGTGAGCAAATTTCCGACGGCTTTATCAAAATATACGGAGATGATGCCAAGCATATTTCGTATTCGCTTCGAATGGCAAAAGGGGAGTGCATTACCGTATGTGATAAATCTGCGCGTGAATATGACTGTAGGTTGGTCTCTTTTGAGGAAACCTGTGTGGTTGCCGAGATTCTCGGTGAGCAGGATGCGCCCGGAGAGCCGCCTCTTAAAATCAGTTTGTTTCAAGGTTTACCCAAAGGTGATAAATTGGAGACAGTAATACAAAAAGCGGTAGAGTGTGGAGTAACGGAAATTATCCCGTTTGAAAGTGAACGCTGTATTGCCAAATCCAAATCCGACACCGAAGGACGCAAGACGGAGCGGCGAAATCGAATTGCCGTTGAGGCGGCAAAGCAATGCGGTCGAGGGTGTATTCCTCAAGTGAAGCAAACGATTGACTTTGCGGACGCGCTACGGGAGGCGGCAAAGGCTGAACTGGCTTTGATCTGTTATGAGGATGAGGATACAACCTCACTCAAACAGGCGCTTGTCAAAGCGAAAGAACAGAAAGTCGGTTCTATCGCCATCATGATAGGAAGTGAAGGCGGATTTTCACGCGATGAGGTCAAGCTGGCAAAGGCACTCGGAATCTTTTCGGTCAGTCTCGGCAAAAGAATTCTTCGAACCGAGACGGCTCCCGTGTTTGTTTTGAGCTGTATGTCCTATGAATTTGAACTTTAAGTCAAAATTGATAAAAAAAACAAAAAAATTTTGATAAATTACATAAAAATATTAAAAAACCTATTGAAAAATAACAAAAAATGTAGTAAAATATAGGTCAGTATCAACAATAGCGATATTTAAATGCGAGGAGATTTGTTATGTCGAACAGATTGTTTCAAGGCGTGATTCATCAAATGAAGGATGCGATCGAACGTGTGATCGGTGTCATTGATGAAAATGGTGTCATTGTAGCTTGCTCTGAATTGGTTCGAGTTGGTGAGATCAAGCAGGGCGTGCGTGATGAGCTCGCCTATTCGTCCGATCTCATCGTCTCGGAGGGATATACCTACAGACCGATCAGCGTTGGCATGAAGGGTGAATATACCGTGTTTGTTGAGGGTGAGGATAAGGTCGCGGATAAAATCTCTAAGATCCTTACGATTTCCTTGAGCAACATAAAGAATCTTTACGATGAAAAGTATGACAAAGGTTCTTTCATAAAGAACATAATTTTGGACAATATCCTTCCCAGCGATATTTATATCAAGAGTAAGGAGCTTCATTTCAATACCGAAGAGGTACGTATCGTATTTCTTGTTAAATTCTACGGCAAGACCGACATGATGCCCTTTGAAATGCTCCAGAATATGTTCCCGGACAAGTCCAAGGATTATGTGATCAGTGTTGGCGAACATGATATCGTCCTCGTTAAGGACATCAAGCCCGGAACGGATATCAAGGAGATCGAGAAGATCGCGACCAATATTGCCGATACGCTCAGCACAGAGTTCTATACCAAGGTTGCCATCGGTATTTCTACTATTGTAGACAACATAAAAGATCTTGCTCGCGCATATAAGGAAGCACAGGTTGCTTTGGATGTCGGTAAAGTATTTGAGACCGAAAAGAACATCATTAGCTATGAAAATCTCGGCATTGGTCGATTGATCTATCAGCTTCCCACCACCCTTTGCGAGATGTTCTTGCAGGAGGTGTTCAAGAAGGGTAGTCTTGAGTCTTTGGATCGCGAAACGCTGATGACCATTCAAAGCTTCTTTGAAAACAATCTGAATGTTTCCGAGACCTCCAGAAAGTTGTTTGTCCATAGAAACACATTGGTATATAGACTGGAGAAGATTCGCAAACTGACGGGGCTTGATCTTCGCGAATTTGAGCATGCTATCACCTTTAAGGTGGCACTCATGGTCAAGAAATATCTCAATTCCAAGCCCAGCAAATTTTAATTGACTGAATTACAATAAGCGGAACGAATGAGTGAATGTCTATGTTCGTTTCGCTTATGTGTGTGTAAGTCAACTTGTGAGAAAAAGAGAAAATTTTGTAGATTTTGGTCGGAGATGAGTATTATGAACAACCAACCTGAAATTGAGTCAACTGTCCCAAAGACAGAGAGTCTAAAGTCAGGAAGAGGTTCGTCGGGCCGTGTTTTCTTATTTGTGCTCCTTTTGATTTTAGCTGTTTTAATAACGGCTTTAGCTACCTTTTCCTATACGATCAATGAGTTTTGCCATGTGGCGGATGAAAATTCCGTGAAGTTGCAGACCATAACAAAGTTGCTCGAAGATCGAGCATATTATGATGCGGATTACGACGAAATGCTTGATGCTGCTTTGAAAGCCTATGTTGGGGCGGCGGGTGATAAGTATACGACGTATTATACCGCGGAAGAATACGCGGCATTGTCCCAAGAAAATGAAGGAAATTACGTTGGGATCGGTGTTACGATCCAAGAGGCAACGGTGGAATATTTGGGGCGCGAAGTGGATGTGCTTGAGATCGTTCGCATCTCACCGAATTCTCCCGCTGCAAGCAGTGGAATGCTGGTAGGCGATTATATTTATGCGGTCGAAGCCGAAGACGGTATAAAGTATGTAGATGACCTGGGACGCGATCTTGCTACCAACTTTATTCGAGGCGAGGTTGGAACTTCGGTAAAGATTCTTTGGCTTACTGCGAGTCAAGATGGATACACCATAAAAGAAGCCGAGCTTATGAGAGAAAAGGTATATACGGTTTCTGTGGACTTTTCTGTTTCCAAGACAAATGCGTCTGTCGGCATTGTTACCATCGGTCAATTTGATCTGACAACACCCACTCAACTTTGTGCGGCATTTGATTCATTGGAAAAACAAGGTATATCCAAAGTGGTGCTGGATCTTCGTGACAATGGTGGTGGAGATCTTCGTTCCGTGATTGCTTGTGCCAGTTATTTCTTGGAGTCGGGAGATGCGATTATTTCAACTGAAGACAAGAGCGGAGCCAAAGAAACGCAATGGGCATTGCGACGGGTTTATTCCGGAACCTATGCTTCTTGTAGCGTTTATGAGGAGGATCTTGGAAAGTATCGGGATTTTGAAATCGCCGTTTTGGTCAACGGAAATACGGCAAGCGCAGCAGAGCTTCTTACCGCGGTTTTCCGAGATTATGATCTGGCTCCCATCGTGGGAGTGCAGACATTCGGTAAAGGGTCAATGCAAACCTTGATCTCTTTGGAGCCTTATGGAATGGAAGGCGGTTTGAAAATTACAACCAATCTCTATTTTCCTCCCAACGGAGAAGGTTATAACGGCGTGGGGATCACACCCGATATTGTCATAGAGCCTTCGGAAGGATTTGATATCAGCAATGCAACCGAGGAGCAGGATGTTCAGCTTCTTCGTGCAATTGAGGAACTTATAAAAGAATAATAAATATCATCGCGACCGGTACCGCGAAAACTCGTTGCCGGAGAAATGGAGTATACGATTATGTCAGCAAAAGCAAAACAAATGTTGTACACACAGGACGGTTATGACCTTCTGGTAAAGGAACTGAATTATCTGAAGGGCGAAAAACGTGAGGAGATAAAAGAGGCCATTGCATTGGCACGTTCTTTCGGAGACCGTTCCGAGAATGCCGAGTATGATGAAGCGCGTAATGAACAGGCCAAGACCGAAGCGCGAATCAGCGAACTGGAGTCTTTGATTGAGAATGCCATCATCGTTGATGAGGCGGCAATTGATACTTCCATTGCCAATATCGGTTCTACTGTTTTGGTTTATGATGTGGAAGAAAAAGAAGAGATCGAATACAATATTGTCGGTTCCATTGAGGCCGATCCTTTTTCCAACAAGATATCGGATCAGTCTCCCATTGGTCGCGCTATTGTTGGCAACAAGGAAGGTGACACGGTTACCGTAGAGGCTCCCGGAGGTACCATTCATTTGGAAATTCGCAAGGTTTCCAGAAAGTAAAGAAAGGATTAAAAAACAATGACAGATGCAAATATGACTCCTGTAGAACCTATGGAGGAGGATCTTAACGAAATACTCAAGATTCGTCGAAACAAGCTCAAGGAGTTGGTGGATGCGGGAGAGAATCCCTTTGAAAAGGTTCGCTTTGACTTTGATACCTATTCTACCCAGATCAAGGATAATTTCGAAGAATATGAGAATAAGGACGTTGCCATTGCGGGACGTATCATGAGCCGCCGCGATATGGGTAAGGCTAACTTTATCGATGTTGCCGACGGAAAGGGAAGAATTCAGTGCTATATCAAGATCGATGAGGTCGGAGCTGATGTCTTTGAACAGTATAAGAAGTGGGATATCGGTGATATTGTGGGAATCAAGGGATTTGCTTTCCGCACTCGCCGCGGTGAGATCTCGGTTCATGTGAAGGAGATCGAACTGCTTGCCAAGTCGCTTTTGCCTCTTCCCGAGAAGTTCCACGGTCTCACTAACACGGATCTTCGTTACCGTCAAAGATATGTTGATTTGATTGTTAATCCCGAGGTTAAGGATACCTTTATTAAGAGAAGTATGATCCTCAAAGAGATTCGTAATTATCTGGATAACAAGGGCTTTCTCGAGGTGGATACTCCCATTCTTACCCCTTTTGAAATCGGTGCTTCCGCGAGACCCTTTATCACTCACCACAATACGCTGGACATGGATATGTACCTCAGAATTGAGACTGAGTTGTATCTTAAGCGTTTGATCGTTGGTGGTATGGATCGTGTATATGAGGTTGGTCGTATCTTCAGAAACGAAGGAATGGACACCAAGCACAATCCCGAGTTTACTACCATTGAGCTTTATCAGGCCTTTACCGACTACAAGGGCATGATGGATTTGGTTGAGGAGCTTTATAAGTTGCTTGCCGAGAAGATTTGCGGCTCCTTGGTTATTAACTATCAAGGCAACGAGATCAATATGGGCAACTGGGAGCGTCTCACAATGGTAGAGGCTGTCAAGAAATATTCCGGCTGTGATTATAATGATTGGGCAACCGATGAGGATGCAAGAGAATGCGCTAAAAAGATGCACGTTGAGGTTCCTGCCAATGCTACCAAGGGCACCGTTCTTGTTGAACTGTTTGATGCCTATGTAGAGGAAAAGCTTATTCAACCCACGTTTATTTATGATTATCCCGTGGAGAACAGTCCTCTTGCCAAGCGCAAGGCTGATGATCCCGCATTCACCGAGCGTTTTGAGTATTTTATCAATGCTACCGAGTTCGGAAATGCCTTTAGTGAGTTGAACGATCCCATCGATCAGAAGCAGAGATTTGAAAAGCAGGTTGCTGCAAAGCGCGCTGAAGATCCCAATACCACGGCACAGGTCGATTATGACTATGTAACCGCTTTGGAGTACGGTATGGCTCCCACAGGCGGCCTTGGCTTCGGAATCGACCGATTGGTTATGCTTTTGACTGACAGTGCGTCGATCCGCGATGTTCTTCTGTTCCCGACGATGAAGCAGGTCGACTGATAAAACCTTTGTCCGTACATTCAAAAATATCATACTGATTATGAATCATTTTGAGCGGCGGGAGACAATCTCGCCGTTCTTTTTGGGAGGAATCAATGAACGATAAGTATACTGACAGTGATATTCATATTACAGGGAAATTTGCGGAAAAACTGGATAATTTCTGGTTTTATCACAAATGGCATATTCTTATTGGGCTGTTTGTGACGCTTGTTTTGACCGTATGCATTGTGCAATCTTGTACCAAAACGGAATATGATGTCAATGTTCTTTATTCCGGTCCATACGCATTTAGCTCCGGTGAAATAGACAGTGCGATTGAAGATCTGAACGCCGTTATGCCCAAGGACTTTAGCGGAGACGGTGAAAAAAATACGGGATACATCTATTATCAAGTGATGAATGCCGATCAGCTTGAAGCGCTGCAAAAGGAAAGCGAGGGAAAACTGAATACCAGCTATTTCACTTCGCAAAAGGATATGTACACTTCTGCACTTATGACGGGTAACTATGCCATTCTCTTGATAGATGAATCGCTCTATAAAGAGTTGGAGCTCTTGGAGGGCAGACTTCGCAAGCTTTCGGATGTTTTTGTTACTGTTCCCGAAAGTGCGTTCAGTGATTACGGTATTCGTTTTTCGGAAACGGCATTGTATAAGAACTCCAAGCAGTTAAGCAAGTTGCCCAAGGATACGGTTTTGTGCCTTTTGAGCCCTTATGTTTTTGGTGCATCCAGCGATAAAAATGTATATGCACAGATCACAGAGATGTTTGTGGCAATGGCAAAGGATTGATCTATGAAAATGCGAGTGGATAAATTGCTGACGACAACTGCCACGGCCACTCGAAGTGAAGCCGCCAAAGCTGCGCGTCAGGGAAGGATCTTGGTCAACGGTATTGCGTGTGCCAATTGCGCACAGCAGGTCGATCCCGAACGGGATATCGTTTCTTTTGACGGACAGTTGATCGAGTATCGAAAATACATCTATATTATGTTGAATAAGCCGGAAGGATATGTCAGCGCGACCGAGGATGGACGCGACAAAACGGTTTTGGACTTGTTGCCGGAAAAAATGCGAACCATGGGGCTTTTTCCATGCGGAAGATTGGACAAAAACACCACGGGTCTGATGCTGTTGACCAACAACGGAGATCTGGGGCACAAGTTGCTTTCGCCTCGATATCATGTTGCAAAAACCTATCGATATACAGCAAAGTTGCCGTTGTCGAACGAGGACATTCAAAATTTGGAAGACGGTGTTTCTATTTTGGATGGCTACATTACCATGCCCGCAAAGCTTGATCCCGATAAAGAGGGACGCGGTGGCGAAATTACCATTACAGAAGGGAAGTACCATCAAATCAAATTGATGTTTGAGGCGGTTGGAAATAAGATCACTGCTTTGGAACGAATCTCCTTTGGTCCGCTTTGCAAGGACACCTCACTGGATCGCGGTGAATGGCGATACTTAACCGAAGACGAAATTGCGGCATTAGAAAATCATTGTAAATCAAAGCAAGATAAAGGATAGAAAAATGGACATTATTCAGACACTTGTACAGGAATTTAATTTAAAAGAAGCTCAAGTAAAGAATACGGTTGAGCTGATCGACGAAGGGAATACCATCCCCTTCATTGCCCGTTACCGTAAAGAAGTGACGGGAAGTCTTGACGACACGGTTTTGCGTGATTTGGTAGACAGACTCACCTATCTTCGCAACATTGAGAAACGAAAAGAGGAGGTCAAGGCGCTGATTGCCGCTCAAGATAAATTGACGGATGAGATCAGCCTCGCCATTGACCTTGCCAAGACCATAACCGAGGTGGATGACATCTACCGCCCCTTCCGTCCTCACAGAAAGACACGCGCCTCTGTTGCTCGCGAAAAAGGGCTTGAGGAACTGGCAGAGCTGATCATGCTTCAAAGTGAGGTGTATGACCCGATACTTGAGGAGCAAGCGGAACGCTTTGTCAATGAAGAATTGGGGGTTGCTTCTGTAGACGAGGCACTTGCCGGTGCGAAGGATATCATTGCGGAAAATGTTTCAGATAATGCAGAATTCCGCAAAGAGATCCGCCGCCTTACGGGTGATTTTGGATTTATTGTTTCCAAAGCGACCAAGGAAGAAGATTCCGTTTATGCTCCTTATTACGATTATAACGAAAAGATCAATAAGATCCCGTCTCACAGAGTCCTTGCCATTAACCGCGGCGAAAAGGAGGAATTTCTCAAGGTGTCTGTCGAGGTGGATCCCGATTTGATCCTGAATTTCCTTTATAACCAAATGCTCGAAAATATAAAAAGTCCTGCCAAGAAATATGTTTGCGAGGCAATTGATGACAGTTACGATCGGTTAATCGCTCCGTCTGTAGAGCGTGAGATTCGCTCGGATCTGTTTGATACAGCAAGCGAGGGTGCAATCAAGTTGTTCTCGGACAATCTCAAGCATCTGCTGATGCAACCGCCCATCAAAGGAAAAACCGTGCTTGGCTTCGATCCCGGCTATGTCAACGGTTGTAAAACGGCCGTGGTGGATAAAACAGGAAAGGTCATCGATACGGCGGTTGTGTATCCTACTACGAAATCTAAATCGCGTATTGAGGAGGCAAAGCGCATTCTCGGACGAATGATCAAAGCTCACAATGTTGATGTGGTAGCGATCGGAAACGGAACGGCATCCAAAGAAAGTGAAATTTTTATTGCCGGATTGCTTCGCGAATTGGATCGAGATGTGAAATATATCGTGATCAGCGAGGCCGGTGCGTCGGTTTACTCTGCCTCAAAATTGGCGGCGGAGGAATTTCCCGATTTTGATGTTATGCAACGCTCGGCGGTTTCCATTGCTCGCCGCCTACAGGATCCCTTGGCGGAGTTGGTAAAGATCGAACCCCGTTCTATCGGTGTAGGGCAGTATCAGCATGATATGAAGCCCGCAAGACTCGACGGTGCACTTGGCGGTGTTGTTGAGGATTGTGTTAACAGTGTCGGCGTAGACGTAAATACGGCTTCCTATTCCTTGCTTTCTTACATTTCCGGTATTAATATGACAATGGCAAAGAACATTGTTAAATACCGAGAGGAAAACGGAGAATTCCGCTCGCGCGCTCAACTTCTCAAGGTTCCGCGCATTGGCGCCAAAGCCTATGAGCAATGTGCGGGTTTCCTTCGCGTTCCCGGCGCAGCCAAGGCATTGGATAATACCGGTGTTCACCCAGAATCCTATGATGCCGCCCAAAAGCTGATCGAAAAATTCGGTTATTCGGATGCCGATGTGGTGAATGGCGGTCTTACGAGCCTTCGGAGCAAAGCAAAGGAATACGGAATTTCCAAGCTTTGCGAAGAGCTTAATGTGGGTGAGCCTACACTTAATGACATTTTAGATGAGCTGGAAAAGCCCGGACGCGATGTAAGAGACACGCTTCCGGCACCGATTCTTCGCGACGATGTTTTGGATATGGCCGATCTCAAACCGGGAATGGTTTTGACAGGAAGTGTGCGAAATGTAATTGATTTTGGCGCTTTTGTGGATATCGGTGTTCACCAAGACGGGTTGGTTCATGTTTCGGAGATCTCTGATAAGTTTATCAAGCACCCGTCGGATGTTCTTTCGGTCGGAGATGTGGTGAATGTCAGAGTTTTGAGCGTTGATACCGCTAAAAAGCGCATCTCTCTTAGTATGAAGCAGGCATAATTCTTTAATTTATTAAAATCACACTCTGCTTGTCTTTTTTCGCACAGAGCAGAAAACGCGGCTTTATTGTGCAAAATAGCCAAATACAATGGCGAAAATTTGGGGAATTAACATCTTCCATTTTTAGTGAAAATCTGCTATAATATTATACGTTAAAAGATAATTTTTACACATAAGCAATTATGGTTAATCAAGGAGGAAAATAATTAAATGGCAAGTTTGTCGCTTAAACACATCTACAAGAAGTATCCCGGAGGCGTTACCGCTGTATCCGACTTTAACCTTGAGGTAAAGGATAAGGAGTTCCTTGTCCTTGTCGGTCCTTCCGGTTGCGGTAAGACCACCACTCTTCGTATGATCGCAGGTCTTGAGGAGATTACCGAGGGCGAGTTGTTCATCGGTGACCGTCTTGTAAATGACGTAGCTCCTAAGGACAGAAAGATCGCGATGGTGTTCCAGAACTACGCACTTTATCCTCATATGTCCGTGTATGAGAACATGGCATTCGGTCTTAAGCTGAACAAGACTCCCAAGGAAGAGATCAAGCGCAGAGTAGAAGAAGCTGCTCGTATTCTTGATATCACTCACCTTTTGGACAGAAAGCCCAAGGCTTTGTCCGGTGGTCAGAAGCAGCGTGTTGCTTTGGGTCGTGCAATCGTTCGTAATCCCATGGTATTCCTTCTTGATGAGCCTCTGTCCAACCTTGACGCAAAGCTTCGTGCAGCGATGAGAACGGAGCTTACCAAGCTTCATAACCGCGTTGGTACTACATTCGTATACGTTACCCACGACCAGGTCGAGGCTATGACCATGGCAACCAGAATCGTCGTTATGAAGGACGGTCTGATCCAGCAGGTTGACACTCCTCAGAACCTGTATGACAGCCCTGTTAACATTTTCGTTGCAGGCTTTATCGGAACTCCTCAGATGAACTTCATCAACGGTAGCCTTGAAAAGAAGGGCGACGATGTCTACTTCAATTTCGAGAGCAACTCGATCAAGCTTCCCGCTGATAAGGCAAACAATCCTGCACTTGCTGAATACATCGGCAAGGAAGTTATCGCCGGTCTTCGTCCCGAGTGTATCCATGACGAGCCCATGCAGCTTGCTGCTCTTGCGGACAGCACTATGGATGCATTTGTTGATGTTACCGAGCTTATGGGTGCAGAGATCTATCTCTACCTCAACATCGGTGAGACCAACCTCATTGCTCGTGTTTCTTCTCGCTCCAAGTCTCGTGCAGGCGATACCATCAAGGTTGCGTTTGACACCTCCAGACTCCATATCTTCGATAAGGATACCGAGCGATGCATCATTCACTAAAATAAAACAATCAAGCGACCGGACTCTTCGGATTTCGGTCGCTTTTTGTATTGACTTTTTTTGTTGGATGCGATATAATAAAAGCGTAAACCAATCGAAGGAGTGTTTTGAATGACACAACAAAATAAAGAACTGAGAAACTTGTTTCATCGAATCGGTGGAACACTGTTGATGTTTTTGGCATTATATAACTTGTTATGCGGTTCGTCGGCTCAATTGATGGCATTTCTTACGGAAGTGTTTCCTCGTTCTGCATCGGTCTATATTGTTACGGATTTGATCTGTTCGCTTTCTTATGTGGCGTCTTTTACATTCCCGGCGGTCTTTTTTTACTTGATCTCCAAGGGAAAAAAAGTTGAGCCGATGGGGCTTTCTCTTCATCTTTCCAAGAAAAACACGGCGCTTTCCACATTGGCGATTATCTTTTTGGGAACCTCGGTTTGTCTTTCGTGTTCATATGTCAATTCCATCTTGTTTACCATGCCGGAAAGTGCATACGATTCGATCGCCTCATCGAAGTTTGATCATGCATATCAACTGATTCTTATGTTTATTTCCACGGCAATTGTCCCTGCCTTTGTTGAAGAATTGCTGTTTAGGGGAGTCATTTTATCCAATATTCGCCCGTATAATGAAAGCGGTGCTGTGGTGATTAGTGCTGTTTTGTTTGGCTTGATGCATCAAACTCCGTTTCAGCTTTTTTACGCGACCGCAGTGGGGATAGTTTTGGGCATCGTTTATCTCAAAACAGGAACGATTTGGAGCGGTATCCTTTTGCATTTCTTTAACAATCTTTTTTCGGTACTGCAAACCTATATTTTGGATGTTTACGATTCAAGAACCGGCAATATGATTTATAACATCATGATCTGTACCGTTATTGGTCTTGGAATTTTGTTGGGAACCTTGCTGCTCATTGTGGATCGTAGAACACAGAATGTAAAATCCGCGAATGAGCTCGGCATTTACAGAAAAAGAGAAGAGATGTATTGCGATGACAGCAAAAAGGTAGATTTTCGAACGGTTTTGAGAGCCTCACTGTCACCGGTTCTTTTGATTTTTGTAGTACTGTGTGTTTTATTGATCGCTTTTATGGCAATTGCACTGGGACAAATGTAACAATGGAAAAACATATATTTTTTATGAAACAAGCCTTGCTGTTGGCAGAAAAAGCGGCGGAAAACGGCGAGGTGCCGGTTGGCGCAATTGTTGTTAAGGAAGATAAGATTATTGCTAAAGCCTTCAATTTTCGCGAGAGTGGAAGGGATGCAACGGCTCATGCCGAGCTTATGGCGATACGGGAAGCGTGTCATGAAGTGGGAAGTTGGCGTTTGTCGGGCTGTGATCTTTATGTAACTTTGGAGCCCTGTCCCATGTGTGCAGGCGCTATCGTCAACGCGAGAATCGACCGTGTCTTTTATGGCGCCAAGGATGCTCGCGGCGGCGCAATGGGAAGCGTCATGGATCTGCGTTCCTATCCGTTGTTTTCCAAACCCGAGGTCGTCAGCGGTATCTGCGAGAACGAGTGCAGGGAATTACTACAGGCTTTTTTTAAGAAAAAGCGGAAATAGGCGGATTTTATGGCGGTAAAAATATTAACAAGCAATTTTAAGAACGGTTTTCCAAATGAGGTTGCTGCTCGCATGAATGCTCTTATTGCGGATCGCAAGTCTTTTGTTTTTATTGCTTCGGAATTCTATAAGAGTTCGGACAAAAATGACCGATATTTTAATGCGGTTTTGAAGATGTTTTCCGATATCGATATAAGGTTTGATCATGCTTTTTTGATTGACGGAAGACTGCCAAAAGAAAGAGCGCAGAAAATAATAGATATCGCAGATGTTATCTGGCTCGCCGGAGGCGATACACCGAATCAATTTCAATCTTTAAAAGATTTTGATTTAACGAATCGTCTGAAAACCAGCGATGCTGTTATTATCGGAATGAGTGCAGGAGCTATAAATATGGGAAAGACCGCAGTTTGTTCGATTACCTGCGGACATGACTATTATACGGCGTACGAAGCATTGGGTCTTGTAAATATCTCAATAGAACCGCATTTTGATGCTGAAATTGTTTCTCAAGAGCTGCTTTCTATTTCGGAAAAGTACCCGCTGATCGGGTTGTGCGATGATTCCGCTATTATCGTAGATTGCGAAAAATACGAACGCATTGGCGACGTGTTTTGGCTTGAAAATCAAACCGTTACTCCCATTTTTGATGTGTCGTTGGTGTTTGATAACAAAATCAAATTTGAACCAAACAAAACACCCCTCATATAATGTAGTAGAACATTTATGAGAGGTGTTTTTTTATGTCAAAATCAATAAAGCTTGCGTTACTTGGCGGAGATATGAGACAGATATCGGTGACAAGGGAGTTGACCAAACACGGTTTTTCCGCCGAATTGTGGGGCATCGATAAAGCTTTTTGCCCCCCCTCCGATATTTGTTTGTGTGATGATTGGAATACGGTGATCGATGGCTGCGATGCCTTGATTTTGCCTTTGCCGGCGTCGGCAGATGGTGTTCGTGTTAACTGTCCGCTTTTGAGCGATCAGGCAGGTGTCAAACTATCGAAGATTTTAGATTTGATTCCCAGAGAAACCTTGATTCTTGGAGGCCGATTCAGCCCGTCACTTAAACTTATGATGTCAGATAAAGGATTTCATTATATCGACTTTTTTTTGAAAGAAGAATTGCAACTAAAAAATGCGGTGCCGACGGCCGAAGGTGCTTTGGCACTGGCAATGAACGAGCTTCCTGTTACCATTTCGGGAGCAAAAGCCGCTGTTCTCGGATACGGAAGGATCGGAAAGATTTTGGCTGCCAAATTAAAAGCTCTTGGAGCGGAGGTTACGGTCGCTGCCAGAAAAACAACAGATTTGGCTCTTGCTGAAAGTGTTGGTCTTAATACGCTTCATATAGAAATTCGTGACAATAGGAATTCCTTGGTGGCACTGACATCGGGGTATGATGTCATATTTAATACCGTTCCGGCATGGCTGATCGATGAACTACTTATTGAGAAAATGTCTTGTGAAACATTGATCATCGATCTGGCGTCTGCTCCCGGCGGCATTGATATTCACGCGGCTAAAGAGCGAGGATTAAAGGTTATTTGGGCACTGTCACTTCCCGGAAAAAATTCTCCATACACCGCGGGTAAAATCATTGCGCAAACCATTGTTCAGATATTGAACGAGGAGGGGATTCTTACATGATTGGATATGCCTTTTGCGGCTCTTTTTGTACCCACGACAAGTCTTTGGAAATGCTAAAAAGAATTGTTGGTATGGGATATGAAGTGCAACCAATTATGAGTGAGGGAGTATATCATACCGATACGCGCTTTGGAACGGCGGCATCCTTGAAAGCTAAAGTAACTGAAATATGCGGTCGCGAAATCATCCATACCATTGTAGGCGCAGAGCCCCTTGGTCCCAAAATTCATTTAGATGCCATGGTTATCAGTCCGTGTACAGGAAATACACTTGCGAAGATTGCGGGTGGTATTACGGATACAGCGGTCTGTATGGCGGCCAAAGCGCATCTTCGAAGTGACCGTCCGCTTGTAATAGCACTCGCTTCTAATGACGGTCTATCGGCCAATCTGAGGAATATTGCTATGCTTTTATCCAGAAAGTGCGTATATTTTGTCCCCATGGTGCAGGATGATCCCATAAGCAAACCCCACTCTTTAGTGGCTAATTTTGATCGGTTGCCCGAAACATTGGAACGCGCGTTGCAAGGATTGCAATGCCGAAAAGTATTCGAATAATAGCCCAGCAAAAAGAATAAAAAAGAACTTGCCAAAGTTCTTTTAATATCTTTCTTCAGTCGGTTTTTGTAACCAATTGAACAAAAAAATTATACAAAAAGCCCATCCTTGAAAAAACTCCTTGGATGGGCTTGATGCTTTATACCAATTTATTGTCGATAATGTCGTGAATCCAACCAAGCAGGGAAGTCTTTTCCTCGTCAGTCAGTTTCGACTTGAAGAGTCCGCAGGTAATATACTTGGGAGCGTCAACGATGTTGGTTCCCGCAGTTTTAAGGGCATCGAGCACCTTATTGGCGGCAGCCTCATTTCCGTCCATCACGACAGCAACATTGGATGCCTTTTTAGGATTCAGCTCACAGCAGAACCGTCTGATCGTATCATCAAGGTCATTCTTGGAAGAAATTCCGAGAATAACGAGACGTTCCTTTTCACAAGAATATGCAGGGGGAATAATGTCAACCGCATTGATGTTTGCAGAAAGATCAAATTCCTGCTTGATAGCTTCTCCCAGTGCCTTCATTTTGGCTTGCTTGGAGTAGTACAAAAAACGCATCTTAATAGCCATGATAAACCTCCGAATAATTGATAATATAATTATAGCATTTTGTCTTCTGTATTTCAAGTCTTTTTGTGAAAAAGAATCGTATTTTTCTTTGTAAATTGAAGTTTTGATTATTTGTAGATTTGCCCGATATCTTAACACCGAGGGAATCGAGGTGTTCCCAACAGAAACAGTGTGTCAATTATACAAAATGCAAATTTTATATAATTGAGGGAGCGGAAACAAGAAAATAGAGAGAGTTTGATGCAATTTCTCTCCAAAAAGAAAAACACGCCCAACCAAAGGGTTGCAAGATCGGCGTGTTTGTGGTATAATATCTATGGTATAATTAAGTTACAATTGTTTTTGTAAGACCGGATAGATTTCATTGAATTGATTCAATACAAACGACTTTGGTTTGTTGGTAATAATCTTTAGTCTGCTGCTTTTTGTATAATATATTTTTGTCGAGTCGCTTCGCCGCCTCTAATGTGTCGCTCTTGTTTGTTTTTTTCCAAAACATTCTTGACCTCTTCGTAGAGCTTGATATTGGTACGCTTTAGCGTTTGCGTAACATCTTTATGTACTGTGCTTTTGCTGATCCCAAATTTTTGAGCTACTGCTCTTACAGTTAAGTTATTTTCTACAAGATACGTTCCCAATATGATACATCTTTCTTTGGCGGTGGATATGTACATCATAAAGCTCATTCTTCCTTTAACGGTTATGGTAATACCATTTTATGAAATCTAATCTCAAATTATAACGTATTTTTGAAAAGGACCGCATTTATGGCAAAAAAAGAAACCTATTTAACCTGCACCGATGGAAATATCTTTGAAGGAATGACCTCAATTTCAGCTATTATCAAAAATTGTGAACAAAATGTAAATTCTCCAAGGAAAATTATTCGCATTTTGGTGGATAAGGCAAAAGCCCTCAATAAAACTCGTGAATTGGCATTCTTGCGAAAAAAATCAATTCAATTGGGATTTGAGATCCATTTAGTGGATCATATCGATATTAATTCCAAAACCACGGGCAATACTCATGGTGGAATCATTGCCGAATGCGAGTCAAGAAAAATAGGATTACTGGAAGAAAATGTAGACAAAATCGTGTCTAACGGCGTATATGTAATGCTCGACGGTGTTGAGGATCCGTATAACTTTGGTTACTCTGTTCGCTCTGTATATGCTTCTGGTGCCGATGGGATTATTCTTCCGCCCAGAAACTGGATGGACGTTGCCGGAATTGTTGCCAAGTCTTCCGCCGGTGCCTCTGAATTGATGAATATGTATATCGCCGAGCCACAAGAGGCGATAACCTTTTTCAAGAATAACGGCTATAAGATCGTTTGTTCCGGCATTCGCAACTCGGTTTCCATGTACGATGCAGATATGAAAAAACCGATTTTTTTAATTGTTGGAGGCGAAAAACGAGGTATATCGGCCATTATCGAAAAGCAGGCCGACATTGTTGCGCGAGTAGAATACGGGAGAGATTTTCGCGGTTCCCTTTCTACAGCTTCTGCCGCGACGATCATGGCATATGAAATTTATCGACAAAATCGTTAAAATCCAATCGACCGCAAAACCGAAAACCGCGGTCGATTTTTCTTTTTGATTTCGATTTTTAAAGATATTTATGAACAAAAAGCGAAATATTTTCCCTACTTCGTCTTGATTTGTTAAAAAAGATGTGATATACTAATAAAGTATATTTATATTGATCCTTTCATATATAATTTATAGTTGTTTTGTGTTACTTGCTTTGGGAAAGGATCTGCCAATGAATCGTTCTATGATAAAAACACAAAGAAATCAACCTGATTTTATCGATGTTCTTTGGTTGATGTTCATTTGCCTCGTGGCACTCATTGTGGGAAACTTTTCATTTCATTTCGGCGTATTTCCCGTGACGGAAAGCAGCACGCTGTATCTATGGCAGTATTTTTCCTTTTCTGTGCAAAATATTCATAGTTTAACAGACTTTCTTTGGGCAGTGATTTTGGCATCTCGCAGCGATTTGATCTGTTTGCTTTTAATTGCCGTTTCTCCCCTTGTCAAGATCCAAAAAAGTTTTGTTTTTTGCGTGCTTGGTTATCGAAGCTTTCTATTTGGCTTTTGCGGTGCTTATATGATCAGCTCGATTGGATCAAATGTTTCTTTTGCCCGCGGCTGTGTTTTTTGGTTGATATTTTTTCTTTATCATGTGGCACTTTTCGCTGTACTGATCTGTTTTGCTTCCGCCACGTTTTCATGGTGGCAACGAAAACGATCGATAGATATAATCGCTTGTTTTTTTACCGTTTGCGGAGAGCTTGCGTTGCTTATTCTTCTCAATGCTGTTTATTATTTTTTGATTTCAAAAATATAAGGACGAATAGAAAATGAAGTTAAAATTATTCAATTTAAATAAGGATGGAAAAGGTGTTGAGCCTAACGAGGATACTACTCCCAATATCCGATATTATTTTAAGTCTCTTTGGCGTAAGTTGAGCAAATTGGTATCCATCAACTTATTGGCAATTTTACAGTTTGTTCCTCTGGCTGTTGCTTTTTTTGCTTATTTTTGGTCAGAAAAGCAGCCGACACTTACCGACCTGACATTCCCTGTGTTCAGCGGTATCATGGAGATGGATCCTTCACCGGCCAATCAAATTTTGCAGATGCTGTCATCGCCACAGCTAAACGTTCCGATTCCTTCTATCGGAATGTATGCAACCATCGGAATTGCGGTTTTGATCTTTGCTTTGTTCTTTGGTTGGTGCAATGTCAGTTTTACTTATTTGATGAGAGAAATGGTAAACGGACGTCCTGTTTTCATCTTTTCCGATATCAAGCATGCGATCAAACGCAATGCAAAACAAGGTTTTCTTTTCGGACTCGTTGATTTCTTGATTCTCTTTGTTCTCGGCATTAATATCTATAGCATGGCTAACAGCATTGCAATCGGCTTTATGTGGGATTTCCTTTATATAGCCAATGTTGCGATTGCTATTATTTACATCATTATGCGTTTTTATATGTATTTGATGCTGGTGACTTTCGATATGAAAATTATGAAGATTTTCAAGAATGCTTTGATTTTTGTAATGTTGGGTATCAAGAGAAATGTTTTGGCAATTCTTTGGATCCT
The DNA here is from genome assembly GCA_045537235.1 of Eubacteriales bacterium. GTDB lineage: Bacteria > Bacillota > Clostridia > Oscillospirales > CAG-272 > RGIG8775. The sequence continues at coordinate 75,401 of JAZSPB010000156.1, read as the reverse complement.
TGTTCTTTTGGGCATTAATGTTCTGCTGATTATTTCCTTTACCCCGATTGGTGTTATTCTCCCGATCCTTTATATTGCGGCTATTCCCATGTTCACCACGACTTATGCGGCATATCCCGTTATCAAGCGGTATATGATCGATCCGTCGCCTTATGCGGAAATTGAAGAACACGAAGAGACCACGGAGACGGCATTGTTTTCGGATGATACGGGAATATCGGCGGACGAAATGTGGAAAATGTTTTTGGAATCGGGAAATGTTGACGCGGACGAGTCTTACCGCTTGGTAACTTTTGATGGTGATGTAGACAATAAGGCAAAGCTGGTGGTTTCCGGAGAAAAGACAGCGACATCTTCTGCACACCCCTTATATGCAGCAAAAGAAATGTCATTGCCCAGAGTTGGCGAATATAGCGTGATTCTCAACTCCAAGGCGCAGGCGGTTTGTATTACGCAGACAACTAAGGTTTATGTTCTTCCCTTCCAAAAAATCACAGAAGAACACGCCCAATTGGAGGGCGAAGGCGATAAGAGCTTGAAGCATTGGTCGCGCACTCATAAAGAGACCTTTTCTCAAGAAATGAAAAAATTTGGTCTTTCCTTTAGCGAGGATATGCGAGTGGTTTGCGAACAGTTCCAAGTAGTTTACAAGCCTGAATAAAGAAAAAATGTGCGTATGCTTTGGGGTACGCACATTTTTATATTTATATATGATTGATTTTTTGAAATACTTTTGAACGAACGCGGTTTTTGAACCTATCAAAATCAATCACTTTATTGGGAGCCAATCAATTCACTTACTACCACAAATTGAAACCCGTCATCCATCAATTTTGGAAGCATCAACTCCAATGCCTTCGGTGTGGGGCTGTGATAACTGATATAATCATGCATAAGAATGATACTGCCGGAACTGATATTTTCAGTTACATTTTTGTATATGGCATTCGGATCGGTATGATCCCAATCACGGGTGTCAATATTCCACAAAATAATATCATATCCCATATTTTCCGATACGTTTTTGATGGTTCCGTTGATAAGTCCCTCAGGTGGACGAAATAATTTTGTCCTATAATCGGTCAGCTCATAGATGGTTTTTTCACATTGTTCAAGCTCAAAGGTGTCAATTTTATCGTGGGTGTGGGTATGGTTGCCGATCTCATGGCCTTCTTTGAGGATTCGCTCGACAACATCAGGATAATTGACGGCATTTTCTCCTACAATAAAAAAGGTGGCTTTTACATGGTATTTTGCTAGAATATCCAAAATGATAGGTGTGAGAAGCGGATGCGGTCCATCGTCAAAGGTGAGAGCAACCTTCATGCGGTCATTGTCGTGGCGATGGTACACATTGGTGCTTCCCTTTTCGGCGGAGATCGAAGGGGAGAAAAGAGAGAACACCAAAAGCAGACAAAGGAATCGGATTCCGTGTTTTCGGTGAAAATTATGCGGTAAGTTGATCCAGTGTTCCAAAAGAATAACCTTGATTTTTCAGTTCATGAATTACATCTCCGAGAATGGCCGCATTGGTGCTTGAAGTTGGATGAAGCAAAATGATTGCACCGTTATGCATATTGGTGAGAATTTTTTCCTTGGCCGATTCTGGGGACATTTGTTTTCCATTATCCCAGTCTGCATACGCAAAACTCCAAAAGATGGTTTTATATCCGAGTTCATCCGCATATTTCATATTTTCAAGAGAAAAACGTCCTTCAGGCGGTCGATAATACTTCGGCATAATGGCATTTGTATATTGGGTATAAATATCTTCCAGCTTTTTTAGCTCTCCCGAAAATTGCTCTTTGGTGAGTTTTGTCATATCTTTGTGTGAGTAGGTGTGGTTACAAACCGTGTGTCCTTCCGAAATCATCCGATTGATAAGGTCTGTGTTTGAGGTGACTAAATTACCAAGAACAAAAAAAGCTCCCTGAACATTTTCTTGCTTTAATATATCCAAAATCTTTGCCACATTGCCGTTCTCATAGCCTGCATCAAACGTGAGATAAACCACCTTTTCTTCGTTATCGTCTCCATGCTTTTTGTCAACATGATAGCCGTTGTATTCTTCGACAAAGCGGATCTCACTATCCGCTACAGGTTGTTTATGGTCTTTATTTCGAACACAGTACCAACTATATACATCCGAACGGTGAGCACTTACTGTCAGCGGTAATGCCAAAAGTAAAATAATTAGAAGAAATGGGGCACTTCTGTATATTCTGCGTTTTATAATTTCACTTCCCTTCTTTGTTTTCTCAAATATTTTTTCCGAAATCCAACAATTCTAAAGAAGAAATTTAAGGATGTGGTAGAAATGTACTGAAAATGATGAAAAATAAGAAAACAGCATGAGCTTTGTCGCCCATACTGTTTTTTTATACATTTGTACTGTGACATCTAACGGTTGTTTTTCAGCCAATTTGAATTTGTCAACTGATTGAACGAGTTGAGCAAGGCTTCCTCCGAGGGGGGAGCTGTTGCCATAGGCGACTACAGTTGAGTTTCAAATCAGCGATAAGATCCGATCTTCCACCTCATCCGAGCGAAGCCGATCGATGGAATATGCTTTTTTGAGTAGATCCGAGGGAATATAGGGATCATATTTATCAATAATTGGCGTTTCCCCGGAAAAAACAAGGTTATGACACGGAATTCCATGGAGCTTTACGTCGCTTTGCATCGCTTCAACCAAATCCTCTTCGCTTCCTTTATCAAGGCGGAAACAAATATAATTGCATCCGTCATAAGAAATATTGCTGATGCCGAATTTGGTGGCATTGACCTTGAGATATCGTACAAGTGTACGAAACGACCGTGTACCGATCCAAGGAAACCAACACTTGGTAAGCCCGCCCAAGCTGACGAGGGATCGCTTTGTTAAGCCGGTGTTCTTGGTAAGTACCCTTGCGGCCACCAATCTCGCTTTGGCATTTTCCTTGAGATAAGGATATTGGATGTCCTCTTCCAGTACCCGCTTCATTCGCTCTAAAATTCTTGTGTGGATCTCTCCGTAATCTCCCGGCCAAGAGACCTCCATTTTACCGTCTACCTCGTGGACATAGACCAGTCGTCGTGTCGTGTCGACCTCTTCCACCTCCCATACTCTTCCTGCGAGGGCAAAACGGTCTCCCGGAGGAGGCGGTGTTGTTATGGTACCGATCTCATCGGAGGTGCATCGAACGGTGAAATCTTCACTGTCCTTGAATACGGCATAAAATTTAAAGCTGTTTATCAATTTTTCGCCTTCCAGTCCTACGATCAATCCACCTTCGTCGGTCATTTCCAAGAGCTCATTGTTAACCATGGAAACCAAGAGGGTTCGATAATCTTCTTTTTCGATTTTTGAAAATGGCGGAAGTACCAGAATGCGTTCAGCCAGTTGTTTGGCGGATAACTCCCCTCCTGAGGATAAAACACTTAATGTTTGATGGAACAGCAGGCTCATGGGCATTTTTTTGATGCTGGGAGGCTCGATAAATCGCTCCTCGATGTAGAGCTGAATGATGGCAATTGCGCGAATAAGTCCCCACGGAATCAATTGTGGCAGGGGGGCATCGGGCAAAGGCTCGTCCTCTCGGAAGACCATCATCATTTCGGGAGGGTCATTGCGCCGTCCCGATCTACCGAGACGCTGTAAAAAGCCGGCTACCGAGTGCGGTGAGTCGTATTGGAGAACTCGTTGAAGTTTTCCGATGTCAATGCCCAGTTCCATAGTGACGGTTGCGCAAGTGACAAGTTGCTGTTGCTCGTCATCTTTCATTCTGCTTTCTGCCTCCTCTCGAAGGCTTGCGGAAAGATTTCCGTGATGGATGAGAAATACATCTCTCTCCCCCCGTTTGCGTGCAATTTGGCGCATCGTGGCGGTAATATATTCGGTTTCTTCACGGGAATTGGAAAAAACAAGGGCTTTTTTGTCCTTTACACAATCGTACATATATTCAAAACCGGCATCAAATCCGGCTTTGGCTGCCCCCTGAGTCATCGGCACGCGAACATTGGATTGATCAAAGTTTTGATTTTGAATGTAAAAATGCTCAAGCCCCAATCTCCATGTAATCTTTGCAGGCTGTATGGCAGGAATATCTACTCCGCGCCCACTCCCAAAGGACATCCAACGCGCAACTTCTTCCGGATCCCCGATCGTTGCCGAAAGTCCGATGCGACGAGGGTGCTTACCAATGAGCCGCCCCAATCGAGTCAGTTGACAAATGATCTGACTGCCGCGGTCACTTCCGATCAGTGAATGAATTTCATCGATAATAACATATCTGACGTCATGAAACAGACGAACAATATCGTTAGAACGATTGATGAGCATGGATTCCAATGACTCGGGCGTAATCTGTAAAACGCCGCGCGGATCGTCAAGCAGTTGCTTTTTGTGTGAGGCGGCAACATCTCCGTGCCAATGGAATACGGGAATGCCACTTTCCTCAAGGAGTGTTTCCATGCGCAAAAACTGGTCGTTGATAAGACTTTTGATCGGTGCGATGTAAAGCACGGCAATGCTTGCAGAGGGATCGCGATCCAAATCTGCGAGGATGGGAAAGAAGACCGCTTCTGTTTTTCCGCTGGCCGTGGAGGAGCAAAGTAAAAGGTTGTTGTCGCCGTTCCAAAGACTTTCCGCTGCGGCAATCTGCACCTCTCGCAAAGAGTCCCAGCCGCTTTCATAGATAAAGCGTTTGATATATTCGGGAAACTGTTCGAACAGGCGGTCTGCTTTGGTCATGTGCATCTCTCCTTTTTAAAATTCAATATCGGCAGCGGTAATTTTTTTGGTTTCCGTGGTAGTGGTTTTCGGTTTTCCATCCTGCTGTTCTCTCTTTTGCAAAATATCACCGAAGGATACCTCAGCATTTTGCAAAAGGATGTTGAGAATTGTCATATAATCGCGGATGATCTCTCGAGGGGTCACCATAGAATCGCTTCCTACGCGACCAAGCTCCGTGCGCAGAAAGGCGGCGATCTCTTCATTGGTCAAACGAGGTTCCCATGAATGATATTGGGCGAAAAGATCGGTCATCCGTCGAAGCAAGGCAAAGAGTTCATTGTCGTTAAGTCTGACAAGACGGATAATGGGGTTGTTCAGGTTTTTAACACCGTCCAATTCATATTTACTGTCACAAAGGCGGCTTCTTAATGCTTCGTAGCTAAAAAGACCGCGACGGGTATCATCTAAAAATTGAGGAGTTCCCGCAAACACGATGGAAAGTCCTTCGGCGTGTCCTTGAAGCGTGTCATTGAACATGGACAAGATCTTTTCGTAGTTGTTTTCTCGGCTGATACGGTTGGTAATCTTATAAAGGTTGACACATTCATCAATAAACACCATCAGACCGCGATATCCCATCTTGCGCACCAGTACCGCCCAAAGCTTGATAAAATCATACCAGTTGTCATCGTTGATGATAACAGATACATTAAAGCCAAGGGCTTGTCTTGCCTCGGTTTTACTGCTATATTCACCGCGGAGCCAGCGAAGACAGGAACTTTGTCTGTCGTCATTGCCATCCATAAAGGCGCGATAATACTCCGAAATGATTTTTGAAAAGTCAAAACCGCCTACGAGAAACTCGATGTCGCGAAGTGCCAGGGCGGCTTCTGCCGAAAGTTTGGTAACAAACGCAGGAGAGCTCTCATCGATTCCGTCATTCAGCAATTTCAAACGGAGCGAAGAGATCCACTTAGAAATCAATTTAGAAAGCGCTCCGCCGTCAGGAGAGGATTTGGAGGCCATATTTTTGATCAATTCACGATAGGTGGCAATACCGCTTCCGTTAGTACCGTAAAGTCTTCTTTCGGGAGACAGATCTGCGTCGGCGGTAATAAAATCCTTTTCCAAGGCATATCCACGTACCAGTTGGATCAAGAAGCTTTTTCCGCTTCCGTAGCGTCCGATGATAAAGCGAATAGCCCCTTCACCGTCGCTGATACGTTCCAAATCGCCCAAAAGCGCAGTAATCTCGTCATTGCGCCCAATGGCCATATAAGGCGCTCCCGCGCGCGGAACCACACCGGCAGAGACCGACGCAATAAGCGAAGACAAAATGCGTTTGGGAACGGCATGAGTGTTATTTGGCATGGCTTTCATCCTCCTGTTTAAACATAGAACGGTAATCTTCCATAATACAATAGCCGTCATCGGTTTCTTCAATCACGATATCGCCAAAAATATCGGCGGCTTTTTCATTGATCTCATCTACTACGGCTTCAGGCAAAATGCGATGTTGGCTGATGTAGGAGCGCTGTCCGATAAAATCTTCATGTACGATAAGGTGAAAAAAATCGAGATGATTGGCAATAGAAGTGAAAAATTGAACGGTTTCATCTGCCTCTCCCCCCAAATCGTCGGAAGGAATAATTTCAATTTCTTCCGGCGGTGGCGGTGTTTCGTTTTCTTCTTCAAAGGCGTCCACCAGTTTTTCCGTGACTTCCCATGAGCGGTTTTCAATGTCGAGAGCAGACGCCAATGAAAACGTGATTTCCTTGGCTTCATAGAGTGCTTCATATTCGGGATGTTCAAACTCGGTTTCCCTGTTTGTCATATGCATTTGAGCAAAATATTCATCCACGGTTGCCTTGGTTTTTTCGTCTAATGACGGAACGCCAAGCCGTGAACGAATTCCCGAAAAGGCTCGAAGCTTATTTTCTGCATATTTGATAATATCTCCGATGCGGCTTCTTATTTCATGAGAGTCGCACAAAGAAATGTAGTCTGCCTCGATATGCTTTCGGTTTTTATAAGAACAAAGTGCCCCGGTGAAGGCAACACGACTGATGTGTTTTCGCGGCTGTGCAGCCAAGGCTGACGGCAAATCGATCTTTCCCAGGAGATATTCCAGCGCCCCGGGGAGATGCTCCTCATAAAGCAGTTGCAACGCCTCTGTATAAAACTTGCTTTTTCTGTAATTGTAGGAGTTACAGAAGGAAATTAAAAATTTTGCCAAAAGTGAGGTGTTAGAAAGATCAAAATGGCAAAAGGACTCTGCAAAGGATACATTCGAGATCATATTACGGTCGATCCCTGCCATCGGAAATCGGATCGGAAGATTATGAATTAAACTGTAATCGCAGATCCAATCGCCTAATGCCCCCACAAGTTGAGGGTATATTTCTTTATAATTCACCCAAAGTGCGATCAAAATATCCAAAGATTTTCGAGTGTCAATGGCATTTCCCAAATTGATGATCTCAAAGATCAGAAGGTAGATATAACTGATGTCTGTACTTCGATATTCTCCGTTTCTCACGCATTCGCGCCACCAAAGATACCAGTCAAGCTGACGGCGGTTCAATTGCGAATATTGCGCTACATAGGAAAAGAAATGGACTTCGGGACATTCGCTTCCCTGCTTTTGATATAAGGCGGCAGCTTGCCGACAGAAAAACTCATAATAGTTATAAGTGCTTTTCCAATTAACAATTTTCACATGAGGGATAAGTGGAGAGAAATTGGGATATTCGGCATAGACCGACGGTGCCGATTCGGTAACCGTTCGCGGAGATGTCATGGTTAATTTACTCTCACCGATGCTTGTTTCACTTGACGGTGTGCTGATATTTACCGATATCTCCGTAGGTTCGATTTTTGTGGGGGAGATGGAATGTTTGGTAACATTTTTCGGCTTTGTCGGAACCAGACGACCGATATCCCAAAAATCATTCATCTTCTCTTTTCGGCTCTTTTTCAAGTCTGACATCTTCTCACCTCCCACAGTGTTTCCTTATCTTATAATTATACCATCAACCACGGGGTTTGTCAATTGGTTGGCTGTTTTTTACATAACGATTTTGTTTCAGAAATCATATGAGGGATATAATGTTGGCTCATTGTTTAAGTTTTTTCAAAAGTTTATAAATAATGGTTGAATTTATAAAGGTTTTGTGTTAAAATGATAAAAACAATCTAAAGAAAGGTTTATCCGTATGTCTCTCAACTCGGCAATAAAAAGATCTCTCGCTGTAGCTTGCTACTACTTTTGCATTTTAACCCTTGTGTATTCTCTTGCGATGATTGCGATTTATGACATTCGCGCCAATATGTCTGTTTTCACCGTAATGCTTTTTTACCCCTTCTCCTTTATTATCGTCTTTGCTAATGAGATGCTTCAAGCCAGTCAATTAAAGGGATTCGGACGAGCTGTGGTTCGCTATTTTGCCATTATGTTCGCTCTTTGGCTTTGTATCTATCTTCCCAACTCCCGTGTTGTTTCGATGCCCAATGCGGTTATTATCTTTGCTGTACTTACTCTTCTTTATGCACTCGGCATTTTGGTATTTACGGTCATTCGCTCTGAAATCAAGAGAAAAAACAACAAAAAAACCGAGTATAAGAGCGTATACGGGGATTCAAAACGGAAATAATAATAGCAAATATGTTTCGGCATATTTAAAGGCAACATTGCACAGTATCTGTCAAGGTCGGGTGTAAGGTTGCCTTTTATTTTATTAATTCATGGAGTAATATGGAAAAAAAGTTTAATTCTTATGTGCTTTCTGTTTTTACTATCATTCTTTTGTTTTTTATCCTGCTCCCCCTGCTTATGTGCTTGGGAAAGATCACGGAAAGGGAAAACGCCTTAAAGGCGAGAAGTTTAACAGAATCAGAGAATTCTTCGGAGATCAAGGTTGATGCCATGCGAGGAGAGACTGTTCTTGCGGAGACTGCGGACATGGGGTGGGAGTATGTTGATCGGTTGGTCTTCCTCGGGGAATCCACCACCTACGGCCTTTGGCGATACGGAGTCCTTCATGACGGAAAAAATACGACGCAGGTTTGGACAGGTGCCTCTTCGCCCGATGGAAAAGTGACCTGCGCCGGGACACTTTCGCTCTCCCCCACCATTGCCCAAACCAAACTTTATTTTCCCGATGACGGTAGCGCTCTCACAGTTTCTCAAGCGCTTTCTCGAAAAAAGCCGCAATATTTGATCATCACATTGGGGCTCAATAACGGCGCATCATACTATACTGAGGATCAATTTAAACAATGTTATCGTATCCTGTTGAATTCCGCTATCGACGCATCCGAGGACACAAAAATAATACTTCAGTCACTTTTTCCGGTAGCCAAAACTTGTAAAGTCTCTGCCTATACACCTCAAAGGATCGAACTATGTAACACATGGATTCAAGATCTTGCAAGTGAATACGGCTTAAAATATCTTGACACCGCATCAGTTTTGACAGACGAGGACGGATATCTCTTGGAAAAATACGACAATGGCGGTGACGGGATCCATTTGAATGAAATCGGGTTGACCGCTGTGCTACAATATATTCGCACACACGGCTATCCGGCGGAGGAAGATGCATGAAAAAGACAGTTTGTTTTTTTATTCTTATAATATTGATTGTTTCGATAATACCCAATGCGGTATTTGCATCTGCGGAAGCAAGCGCCGAATCGATCTCCGATGTGATTCAAAAAGCGGCTCCCACAGCATTTGGTTACACGGACAATACCGAATACTATATGCAATATCATTTTACTTCCCTCTCTTTTGTAGACGACTGTTGTGTTGTAGTTTGCACCGAGAGCACCAATTTTAACGAGTTTGGGGTTTTCCATGTAAAATCAGCATCCGATGCCAAGCTTTGTGAAAAACAGTTGAAAAGGTATCTCAAAGATGCCAAGGAAAGATTCCAAAGCGGTGTGGTATATGATATCAAAGAATACCCCAAGTTTGAAAATGCCAAGGTTACGGTAATCGGACAATATGTTATTTATACGATCTTGGATTCTGCACAAAGCAAAGATGCGATCCGCGCAGTCAAACAAATTCTTCAATAAGAAAAGACCGCTTTGCCCTCAAACAAGAGTGTAAAGTGGTCTTTTCTTTTATATTTATTTCTTTGGATTTATATTCTTTGGACAGTGACTTGAGATAAAAGCCTCGCAATATTTTCACTTTTAGGAGGACGTGTCCCTTTTTGCAAACAGGCGGCACTCCCATAAGAAACGGCCATGGCAAGCATTTCTTTCGATGTTTTTCGGTTCATGGCAGCAACCAAAAATCCCGCAATTGAGCTGTCGCCGGCGCCAATGGTGGAGATCGCATCAATTTGCGGCGGAACAGCCAAGAAGCTCCCCTCTTGACAAACCAAGAGCGCTCCTCGGGCTCCTAAACTGATCATAACATTTTCGATGCCATTATGATAAAGATATTGTGCTGCCTCTAATGCCTCTTCTTGCGTTTGGATATTGCGTCCAAAATAATGCGAAATTTCTTCTTGATTGGGTTTGATCAACCAAGGTTTGATGTCGATCAGATCTTGCTTTTCAAAAGATCGGGAGTCAACAACGATTTTTACTCCGCGTTTTTTCAGAGCCATCAAAAAGCCTTTTACTGCATCCATACCAATGCCGTCGGGAACACGCCCTGTAAAAGTTACAAAGGATTCATTGTCTAACAATTCGTCCAGTGTATTGGATATCAAGGAAAGAAGACTTTCATCGGCGGAAAAACCTGCAAAACTGATGCGAGTTTCCTCGGTGTCGTTTGTGTGAATAGTAATATTTTCGCGTATCCGACCGGGAACTATAATGTTGTGTGAAAGGATTCCGTCGACCGAAAGGGCTTGGCAAAAATCGACAGCATTTTTCTCACCTAACACCAGCAAAGCAATATTTTCTGTTTGGTTCGCCGTCAGCGCCCGAGAGATGTTGACGCCTTTTCCTCCGGCATCTCGCTCGGTCACATGAGCCAAATTCTCGCGGCATGGGAGAAAATTGTCAATATGGCAGTGGATATCGAATGCCGGATTTAGCGTAATTGTAACAATTTTCACTTTTTATACCTCGTGATTTAAATTAAGATGAGAAGGAGTGTTCGTGAAAAACACACTGAAAATCGAACGAAAAAACGCAAGAATTCAAAGTGAACCGATAGGGGTGCAAACCTTGCAAACCGCCCCAAGCGATGCAAGATCCAAACAAGCACGTTCTGCTGTGACTTGGTCGTTAAACACCCCGAAAACGGAAGGACCACTTCCACTCATCATGGCCCCCAACGCCCCGTTTTTGAGCAAGCTTGTTTTTAAAAGGCTTACGGCAGGGCGCTCTGTTTCTGCAACCTCTTCAAAAACATTGTAAAGACCGCTGGGTAAGGCAAAAATATTTTGGTTTTTGAGCGCGCCTTCAAGAGCATTGAATTGCTTTTGGTGAACGGAATAGTCTCTAAAGTCTCGGTGCTTGGTATCCAATGCAGAATAGGCTTTAGGCGTTGAAATTCCCTCTCCTAACTTTGCGCAAACAAGAAAACAAGGTGGGAGGGGGGACAAAGGAATCATTTTTTCTCCGATTCCCGTTGTTAGCATGGTTCCTCCCGCAATACAGAACGGAACATCTGCTCCGATCTGCTTTCCAAGTAACAAAAGCTCGTTATTGGAGAGTGGGTCGCCGTACATTCGATTCAGTTCCCTCAAGGTGGCTGCCGCATCGGCACTTCCGCCTGCCATTCCTGCTGCGTGAGGGATGTTTTTTTCTATGGTGATATCCATCCCGTCCGATGTGCCGATTTTTTTCAAAAACAAGGAGGCGGCTTTATATACCGTGTTAGTCTCGTCGGTGGGGATATCTGCATTTTCACAGATAAGGGTTATTTCTTTCTTGTTTTCGGTATTTTTTCGAACATTCAAGATGTCATACCAGTCTACTGTCTGCATAACGCTTACTATATCATGATAACCATCTTCTCGTTTTTTTTCAATATCCAGAAATAAATTAATTTTTGCGTAGGCAAAAACTTCGGCCATAAGGAGCACCTCCAATTTTTGATATCTCTATTGTATCACATATTCGAAAAAAATGAAACAATATTGTAAAATATTTTTAATCTTTTATTTAAGTTATTGACTTCCACCGCAAAAAACGATATAATAAAATATAATAATATCAATATTGTTATTATCATCGCGTTATGAAAGGAAATGTTGAGAATCGCATCATCAACTCGGGGGTATATATGTTCGGTTTTGACGAAAAGAAAAAGAAAATATTTACCGTTTGTTCTATTGTATATGCACTTGTGATTTTGCTTGTCGTCATTATCACCAATTTTGATCGGTTTTCATCCTTTTACGAATGGGTGGACGAAAAGCTGTCCGTGCTTACTCCGCTGGTCATTGGCGGTGTGATTGCGTATATTTGTACATCACTGGTTCGTTTTTTTCAAAACCGCATATTCAAAGGAATACAGAAAAAACGTGTCAGACGTTCGCTTTCCATTGTGTCGGCATACGTCTCTATCATTGTTATTTTAACACTCTTTGTGGTTTTGATCGTGCCGCAACTCCTTTCCAGCATTGAAGAACTGGTCAAGAAAATAAGTGATGGAACCTATCTCAATTCGATGATCAATGCGATCAATGGCTTCTTGAACAAGGTGTTGGCCGCTCGCGGCGAAGAAGCCTTTGAATATATCAACCGCGAAACCATTGTTGAGGCGATCAGCAGCTTATTTGCGGGAACCGAGGATATATTGAACCGGGTAATCGAATGGGCAACAACATACGGTGGAATGATTTTGACCGGCGTAAAGAATGTCTTTATCGGTTTCCTTCTCTCCATCTATTTTGTAATTTCCAAAGAAAAATTGTACGCACAGTCTAATCGAATCCTTACTGCCGTTTGCTCAAAGAAAAAAGCCGATTCGGTCAAAGACTGGTTCCGTTTTGCCGATAAGACATTGGGTGGATTTATTGTAGGAAAATTGATTGATGCCACACTCATTATTCTTGTGTGTTCTATCGTTTTCAGCATCGCCGGAATTCCCTACTCGATTCTTGTTTCGGTATTTATCGGTGTTTGTAATATCATCCCCTTCTTTGGACCCTTTATCGGTGCAATTCCTTCGGCATTTATTGTTCTTATTGCAAGACCCGAGAAACTGCTGCTCTTCCTTGTTCTTATTTTGATAATTCAACAGATTGACGGAAATATTATCGAACCCAAGATCGTTGGTGACCGCACAGGTCTTTCCTCACTCGGTGTTTTGGTTGCCGTCACGATCATGAGTGGCTATTTCGGTGTCCTCGGTATGTTCTTGGGGGTTCCGATCTTTGCTGTCATCTGTGCAGTCTTAAAAAAGAATATCAAGCATCGCCTTGCCAATAAAAATCTCCCCACCTCTCTTGCCGATTATTATAGCGCAAACTCGCTTGCCGAGCCCGATGAAGAGGTCGAGCATCTGTCTGCCAAACTTTTCCGCATCAGCGGAGATTGGATCAAAAAAGAAGAACAGCTTATTGCTCGCAAGGTAAAAGCCGTTAGGGCGAAGAGGAGAGCCAAAAACAGTGCCGATGGCAATGTCGATGCTACGCAAAAAAAGATGAAAATGAAAAAGATGAAAAAAGAAGATATCAAGGAAGAAAACACCGAAAACAAAGAAAAATAATTGTTTTTTATGGTTTGCTTTGCCCGCTTTTTGAAGGATCGGGCAAAGTCAAACCTTATTATATTTGGGAAAAGGAAAAAAAATCATGGAAGAAATCAAGAAAAAAGGCGGAATTTCGGTAGAAACCGAGAATATATTCCCTGTTATCAAAAAATGGTTGTATTCGGAAAAGGATATATTCCTTCGTGAAATCGTTTCCAATGCCACGGATGCAATCACAAAGCTTAAAAGGCTCCAATCTCTCGGTCAGATTCCAATGACAGATGAAGCCTACCGTGTTGATGTGATTCTTGACAAAGATGAAAAAACCATTACTGTCAAGGATAATGGAATCGGTATGACCGAGGAGGAACTGTCGCGCTATATTTGCCAGATTGCCCTCTCCGGTGCTCTTGAATTTATTCAAAAATATGAAGGACAAGACAATGCAGCCGATGGCATCATCGGTCATTTTGGTCTTGGCTTTTATTCTGCTTTTATGGTAAGCGATACGGTAGAAATTTTCACCAAATCGTATACCGATGCACCCGCAGTGCACTGGACTTGTTCGGATGTTGGCGAATATGAGATCGAGCCTTGCGAAGACACAGTTCACGGAACATCTGTTATCATGCATATTTCCGATGAAGAACAGGAGTATTTAAACGCGTTTAAGCTTCACGGAATGTTGGATAAATACTGTTCCTTTATGCCTGTTGAGATTTATTTCACAGAAATCAAGGATGGTCAAAAATCGGAGGAATCTCCCGAAGAAAAGCCAATCAATGAGACAACTCCTCTTTGGCTCAAGCCCGCATCGGAATGTACACCTGAAGAATACAATGAATTTTATAAAAAGGCCTTTGGCGATTTTCGCGATCCTCTTTTCTACATCCACATCAATGCGGACTATCCTCTCAACTTCAAAGGAATTCTGTTTTTCCCTGCGATCTCTAATGAATATGAGTCGATCGAGGGACAGGTGAAGCTGTACTACAATCAGGTATTTGTTTCCGATAATATCAAGGAAGTGATTCCCGATTATATGATTATGCTTCGCGGTGTATTGGATTGTCCCGAATTGCCCTTGAATGTGTCAAGAAGCTATCTTCAAACTAACACTTATGTATCCAAGGTTTCAGCTCATATTGTGAAAAAAGTTGCGGACAAACTGAACTCTCTTTATAATACAGAAAGAGAAAAATACGAGTCGGTTTGGGAGAACATTAAAGTATTCGTGGAATATGCTTGTATGCGCGACAAGAAATTCTACGATCGTGTTAAAGATTCCCTTTTGATCAAGCTGTCCGACGATTGCTTCACCACGCTCAAGGACTATTTGGAGACCGCTCGCGAAAAGCACGAAAACACGGTGTATTATACTACGGACAAAGCTCTGCAAGCACAGTACATTTCCCTTTTTGATGCGGAAGGCATTCAAGTGGCTTGTTTTGATAAACAGTTTGAGGTACAGTTCCTTTCTATGCTGGAACAGTATATGGAAAATGTCAAGTTTGTCCGAGTGGATGCCGATGTAGCTTCCGCAATGAAAACGGAGGGAGAGGTAACAGAGAATGCCGCTCTTGCCGACCTTTTCAAGGATGCGATTGGCAATTCCGAACTTAAAGTAAAATTTGAGAATCTCAAATCGACCAAAACTCCCGCTATCCTTAATATTTCCGAAGAGTCTCGCCGCATGGAGGAAATGATGCGTATGTATTCCGGGAACATGGGAATGCCGATGGGCATGAGCAAAGAAGAGACTCTTGTAGTCAACACCGCAGCAACGCTTGTTAAAAAGTTAGATGGAATGATGGCAACCGATAAAGCGTCGGCAATCAAAATCGCCTCGTATATCTATAAATTGGCCGTCCTCTCTCAAAGAAAGCTTACTGCCGAAGAAATGACAAGTTTCCTTGAGGATAGTTTTTCTCTTCTTGAACAAATATGAATACTGAGGCAAAGTCCAAATTGAATCGGGAAGAAATTCTTTTGCGTAACTTGTCCTCCATAACCGAAGAAAAGAAGACGATCGAAGAGGAAAAAAGGCTTTTGCTCCGAGATTATTATGAGAATTTTCTTTCTGAAACTCTTTCCTTTTCCGCAGCGGCGAGAATGCTTCTTTCACAGTATCGTTTGCGGCGCGAAAAAGCGAGAGAGATAAAACAGTCTCGCGCAGATACCATAAAAGAAAAAACTCTTATTGCAAAATTGTTGGCTTCAAGATATTCTCTTGAAGATCTCCTTGAGGTGTCTTCAGAAACCCTTCGTCAAGTGCAAGCATCAGCCTCAATTGCCTGCTGGATGTCCAATCGGTATTCATCTCTGGCATACGATCGTTTTTGTTCACTGATACCGAACGATGAATTGATTCAATCGGATAGCTTTGTGGATGTTTGCGAACGTATTCACCGCGGCGAATGTGATTTTGGGATCCTTCCCATAGAAAACTCAACCGACGGACGCCTGAACAGTTTTTATCGGATGTTAGACAAATATGAGTTGAAAATCAGTGCTGTTTGCAATGTCGAGGACGAAGAAGGGGATGCATTTACCGGGTTTGCCATGGTGTCTCGTGAAGTCTATCAGTTTGGCGGAAGTTATCCCCGTCGGATCGAACTTTCAGTCATCTCATCGAATGCACAAAAAATGCTGGATATGATTGGAGCAGCCGATCAATTTGAAATGTCGGTTATGCGCCTGTCATCGGTGCCCCTATACTATCGAGGAAATGCCTGTGTAGATACGGTCACCCTTGAAATATCAGAGAATACAGCACTTCCCTTCTTCATTTATTTGTTTCTTTTTGGGAAAGATATTAATGTTATTGGTCTGTATATTCAAATATGATCGGAGGAAGAAAAATGGATCGTTTCACTTACAGAACACGCGGCGTTTGTGCCAGAGAAATCGAGATCACACTGGAAAATGATACAATTGCGGAGGTTAAGTTTTTAGGCGGCTGTTCCGGAAATACACAAGGGGTGGCGGCACTTGTTAAAGGAATGAAGGTCGAGGAGGCTATCGCAAAATTAGAAGGCATTCGTTGCGGTTTCAAGTCTACCTCCTGCCCCGATCAGTTGGCCATCGCTCTTAAGTCGCATATAGATTGATGACTTAAAAAAAGTAGCACTTATGGTAATGTTTCCATAAGTGCTTTTCTTTTATTTGTATTTGTTTTTTTGACGTTTTAATGTCAGTTCGGGAGCAAACGCACATTCGGCTTTAAATTCAAAAAAGTCGCTGCCGATCCGTTCGATGATTCCCGAAAGCATCGGCTTGTCTGCAAATTCTCCAATGTGCTCTCGAATTGTTTCGATCGCAAAATCTTTCCCGGGAAGCTCTTCTTGACGAAACAAGACCGTATCTTGGTTTAAAAATATAAATTTCAAGATGCGGGAAGATGGAAATTCGAGAAAATCGATTCGAATCACGAGGACACGACGATCATCTTCGTCATATTTAAAGCTTGCCTTTGTTGCCACAAGAAAGCGATTTTCCCCAAAGGAAAGCTCGGTGATTTGGGGCTTATCAAATCCCAACGGCAGTTTCAACCGATTTTCGTTTTCCTCGTAGATCAAAACATCATTTTTTCCATCGCGGTCAAATGATACACTGCAAAATCCCTTGGGATAACAGTTTTCAACCGCCTGTAGTACCAATGGAAGAAGACCGATCGCCTTTTCATGCCCTCTAAAATATTGAAATTTTGTTCCGGCAAGCGTATCGAAATCATGTGAGTGGCTTGTTTTTTTGAAGATCTGTTGAAAAAGCCGAGCGAAGATATTTTTCTTGAGTGGCTTGACAGTGTAGGCAGAAAGCGAAGAGATATAATTGGAGAGGGCAAGCGAAGCTTTGGCATTTTTGGGACAGGTGCCTTCAAATTTTTTATCGAAAAATTCAACAAGATAACGGAAGAAATTGCTTTGCTGAAAAAATTCTCCGTTCCCCGCATTACAGGCAACAATGATACCACTGTTTTTAAACCCGATAAAATTTTGTCCCAGCATTCCATTAAATAAGAAAGTATCTGTATGCTTTCCTACCCATATATGGTATCCGTAATTAAAGAGTGCACTTTCCTCCGTAACCTCGACTTGAGCCGCGGTGGCAGCCGTCAAATATGTTTCGGAAATTAGTTGCCGGTTGTTCCATGTTCCTTTTTGCATAACCAATTGAACAATTTTGCAAAAATCCTCCGGGTAGATAAACAATCCCCAACCACCCTTTTCTATCCCCATCGGACATTTTTCCCAGTACCAGGCACCTCGATCAATGCCAAGGGGGGTAAAAAGTCTTGTGTCAAGAAAATCCGACAGCGACATACCGCTTTTTTGAACAACGATTGCAGAGAGAATGTAGGAGTTAAGACTGTTGTATTTAAAGGTTTCACCCGGCTCGCCTTTAGTTGGTGCGGAAAAATATCCCCGAAGCCAATCTTTTTCGATAGCGGAATCAATTTCCGCAAAGAGAACAGGGCTTCTCATGGTGAGGAGATCCTCCACCGTCAGATCCTTTAATTTTATCTTGCTCAACGGCGGAACCACCTTGGGAAATATATCTACAACGCGGTCGCTCAAATGAAGAATACCGTCATCGACAAGGATTCCAACAGCCAAAGACAGTACACTTTTACAAGCAGAAAAGGTGTATTTCCAAACATCAAGGCGCTCGGCTCCGAAAGCAACTTCACAAAGCACCTTTCCGTTACGCAGAATAGAAATATTGTGAAGGTTAAGTGTCTTATCCTCTGCCAAGGTCTGAATAAAATCATGTATTAACGATGAAGGAATGCCCTGCTCTTCGGGGGCGCATCGTTCGATTCGTTGGCTTTCGTATTGCCATGAAAAAGACGGCTTGAACGAAGTCGTTTCCACCATGGGAGTGGTAGAATTTTTATTATCAAATATTTTTCCGGCAAACGAAAGCGCTTGCGTCATGGAAAAAATTCCCATAGATAATCCTTTCTTTACTTATTCGAAAACGGTTATTCCATCCTCAAAATAGGTTGCGGTTCTCATAACGGTATACCATGAATCATCGGTGGAGAGAATGGAAAATTTTTGTTTTAAGACTTGAATCAGCAATTCCGGGTTTAGGTAATTGTCTTGCCCAACATTCAACACAGCTTTTATAGAAAGATATTCACTTTTTTCATCGGCGGAAGCCCAAAAACCTTTTATCATTGGCAAAATATCCACTTCTTTCTCGCCGGACTTAGTTTTCTTCATTGCCATGATATGATCAGTCTCAACAATTTTTTGAATGGTTTCCGAGAAGTTGGTAATTCCCTTTTCATGAATTTCAATTTCATAGCTTGCCCAAACGATATCGGAAAATTTGGTTGTGGGCAAATATACATCAAGGATGCGAAGCTCTTCGGTTACTTCCAAATTCAGCAACCGCTTGATCTCTTCACAAGGCATATCACGGTCAATGCGGATATCTACCATCTCGCAAACACTTTGCGCGCCTACGGAAAGCGGCGTGGAAAAGACGATCTTTGCATGAGGGTTAAATCCCTTTGTATACCACATGGGAATTCCCGCACGGACAAGAATCCGGTGCAAAGTGCGCTGAAGATCCAGATGAGAAATATATTGCAGATCCCCAATCTTTTGGAATTTGACTCTTACATTGATCGGCGTCGGCAGAAGCGGCCATTCCTTGCGTCTGTAGCAAGCCTTTACCTGTTGATCTTGGGACAGCATGAGCGTTCACCTCCCAGTTTATTGGCACCGCAACCGCTGCATTTTTCGCGGCAATTGGGCGTTGTGTTTTCTTGGTATGCCTTTTCACACTCACGTTTGAAAAAGCTCTTTTCGACACCGCAATCAATAATGTCCCAAGGAAGAACCTCATCCATGCCGAATTTACGGTTGGCATAGAAAGCAGGATCGATGCCGGTTCTTTCAAACACCGACAGCCATTTATCATAATCAAAGAATTCATCCCACGAGTCAAACATGAAATTCTCCTCACAGGCCAATTCAAGTGCCGCGGAGAGGCGTCTATCTCCTCGTGCGAGGACTGCCTCAATGTGAGATGTCTTAGAGTCATGATGAATATAACGAACCTTGCGATCGGTAATCTTTTCAGCAAGATACTGTTGCTTCATTTCCAACATTTCCCGCGTGTCCTGTGCCTCCCACTGGAAGGGGGTAAAAGGCTTGGGAATAAAGCAAGACACACTGACAGTGACTTGGGGCGATCTTGCTTTATTACGGTGGGGATTCTGATAATAGGCATCCACAACATTTTTTGCCAATGCAGCAATACCGTCGAGGTCACTCAACTGCTCGGTGGGAAGTCCCATCATAAAATAGAGCTTAACTTGATTTTTTCCGGCATCAAATGCGACATTGACGGCCCGGAGAAGATCCTCTTCTCTGACGTTTTTGTTGATCACATCGCGCAAACGCTGGGTTCCTGCCTCGGGGGCAAAAGTCAGCGATGACGAGCGTACACTTGCTACCTTATCCATCAGTTCTTTTGTAAAGCTATCAACACGTAATGAAGGCAAAGAGAGGCTCACCATATTTTCATCCGTCCAAGACAACAGTTTGTCGGTAAGCGATTCCAATTCGGTATAGTCGCTGATGGAAAGTGAGGTGAGAGAAATCTCCTCATATCCCGTAGACTCATAGAGACAACGAGCCTGTTGATTCAAAACCTCTGCCGTTTTTTCGCGCACGGGACGGTAGACCATGCCCGCTTGGCAAAAACGACAGCCACGAATACAGCCGCGATAGACCTCCAGCATGATTCGGTCGTGAACAGTCTCGATATAAGGCATGACTACCCTGTCCGGGAAATAGGCTTTGTCCATATCCTTCATGATACGCTTGGTAACGCGAGTGGGAATGTCATCGTAAATTGGAGTATAAGCCTTTATGGTATTATCATCATTGTAGGTGACATCATAGAAGGAAGGAATATAGGTGCCGCCTACCGTCTTGACCGCTTCGTGGAGGAATTCGCGTTTGGAATAATTGCCGCTCTCCTTCATTTTTATGTAGAGCTTTGTAAATTCCACCAACATATCCTCCCCTTCTCCGATGGAAAAACAATCGAAGAAATCGGCAATCGGCTCGGCATTATAGGCGCAAGGACCGCCACCGATAATGATAGGATATTCATCTCCGCGGTCAGCGGCGCGGAGCGGAATTCCTGCCAGTTTTAACATATTGAGAACATTGGTATATGACATCTCGTATTGAAGCGTGAAACCGATAATATCAAATTCTGTCAAAGGGTCTTTGCTCTCGTGAGCGGTCAGAGGAAGGTTATGCTCGCGCATTTTTTCCTGCATATCCGACCAAGGGGTATAAACCCTTTCGCACCAGATATCATCTTCATTATTCAAGACACCGTAGAGGATTCGAACACCGAGGTTGGACATACCGATCTCATAAGAATCGGGAAAGCAGAAAGCCCATCTTGCTTTTACTTTATTTTTGTCCTTGATGATCTGGTTATATTCACCGCCCGAATACCGCCCGGGCTTGGTGACGGCTTTCATAATTGAACTGTTATTTTTCATTTGTATCTTCCTATTTCAATTTTATCTTGGTATAGATCAGCGTTGGAATCAACCAAAGCAGTTGATAGAATGCAACGGCAAGAGACGGAACGTTATTGGTCATTTGAGTCAAGATCAAAGCAACAATTGCACCTATGCCAACAACACCGGAAAGGAACCGCATCCACGAACTGAATCGATTGATCTTTTTCAACCGCGTACACTGCGCAAGAATGCGAGAGATCATGTGCGGACTTTTGGCCGTGATAATACCGCTGTCGGAGCGTCTTCCAAGAGGTGTAAGGTCGTTGAGTGTCGGACGAATGACCGATATCTCGGTTTCCTTTCCGCGGCGAAGAAGAGCGATCATGCGTTCGGTCACATTGGGATCCAAGGTTCGAATTCCCACCTTGGTATTGTTTTCGCTCATTTCCTCAACAAATTTTTCAAACCGTTGTGTTATGACATATTTCATATAGAATTTCGCGCAAAGAGTCCCATTGACTGTCATATAGAGGATAGATATCTCTCCGCTATCGACTTTTCTGTCATCATCCTCATTGCGCTTGGGGAAAAATCCGTTACTGCGCATAAAGCCAATATTACCGATGAATATCTTATCTTGAGAATCCACCAACGCTTCGACACCATTGGCGCAAATGTTTAGAAGCTTTACCGATTGCGGATCTTCGATCTCTTGGGCAGAATCCTCAAAAACATAACGAAGCGGTCCTTCTACTTGCGAAAATACGGCAGAGGCATGATATAAGATCTTGCAAAGATCCGCATCGTTATACACACGGAGACCGGAAACCGAAACACCATGATGACCGAACATTTCAATATCGTCAAGATACACCGTGTTGGCACCAACATATTCACGGTCAACGGTTTCCCCGATGATGGCGCTGTCGTTTTTATACAAGAGCTTGGCCAATCTTCCAAACGGATAAACGCCGAGAACCAAATGCTGTGCCGGTATACAGATAAAAAGAACCAAAATCAGCATATGAACGGATTGTGATACACTGTTGCTGACAAAAGCTGTCACAACGGCGGATAAAATGGCGACCGTCAAAATAACTAAAAGCTCAATAAAATATTGGTTATAGGCGGCAGAACGGCGAGCGGTTCTCGTAAAATATTTTCCTACAAAGCTGACACGTTCCACCAACAGATCTCTTTTCTGAAGAACATTTTTTTCACGAATGGTTTCGGGAGAGAGTTCGGCTTTTTCCAGAGAGAATTTTTCCTTTTTGTCCGAAATAACATCAAATGTCATGATCTCTTTGGTAAGTCGAATATTGTCACCAATAATCGAAAGGATCCAGAACAGAGAAAGAACGAAATTGTAGGTGTTGATGTTGGATGAATTGAAAAACAGCGGCAGTGCTATACTGTAGACCAAGTTGAGCAAAGAAAGGACGGCAACAGGGGTATGCTGGTTGGGACGCATGGTAAAGAACCCGTGGATACCATTCAAGATCGGTTTCAAGGAAATCAGCAAGCAAAGCGTGATAAGAACCAGATTGGTTAAATTATAGTACAGTTTCACCGACAAAAAATCGGAAAGATACGGAATCGTGAGACCGGTAAGCGTGAGATGCTCCAAAAACAGCAAAACAAGAGAAAGGAGCGAGGTGCAAACCAAGCGTTTATAGAGTGTTTTTCTTTCTTTTCGATAATTGCTTTTGATCGTTTCCGCTTGCTCGGAAGAACGAAATTCTTCCCCGCTATAAGCAAAGGCTTTTCCGATCGGTTCTTCGTCAGCGGGATCGTAAAAGTTATTTTTTGCTTCGCGGACGCGGACAAAACCAACACTCTTTTCCAGCGCATCCTTCTGCCCCAAAGCCAAAAGGAGATTGATGTCGGTGTCATCAAGACGCGAGGCTGCATGATCAACGGATAGACTGTCCTTGGACGATGCATCCGTATCTTTCTTTTGGTAGAAAAAGGAAGATGTTTTGGTTTCCAATAACGGCGAAGCTATCGTTTCTTCATTTTCCGAAAGAACAGAGAATGCTTCTGCAGATATTGGTGCCTCAACCATTGTTTGCGATTCTTGCTCAATGGGGGGCGTCGTCTCAACCTCGGACACAAGAATGTCGGTGTTTTCGGAATCCGTTTCATCGGGAAGGGTTTCTTGCACAGGATCGGTGATGTCTGCGGAAACGGCTTCGGTATCAATGCTTTCTTCCGAGGAGGATCTTTGCTTGCTCCGCATAGCGGCGCGTTCCATTTGAGCAAAGTAATCAAACTCTTCCTCGGGAGCTACTGTTTTTTCCACAAAAAGCTCCACACGTTTGCGAACCTCTTCCTCCATCTCTGCGGTTGTAAGCGGTTGTTCGTCTACCGTTTCGTTTTCTTTCGCATCTTCGACGGTGTCAGATGTATTTACAACGGTGGTACGTTCACCATTGTCCGATTCTTCATCGGTTTCGATGTCGTTGGCAGACATTTCCCTTTCGCTCGTGTCAGAGTCGGCGGAAACGGAAGGCAATTCAACAACATCATCCTCCGCGTTAGCGACGACATCTGTGACAACATCGGCATGATTTTCGGCATCATTGAGAGGTTTTGTATCTGCGAGTTCATCGGAATTTTCTTCAATAGGCTCCGACTCTTGCAATTCTTCCGTTTCTGCGCAATCAATGGGTGATTCGGTAAGTTCTTCCGCTTCAGGGGGGAGAGATGCTTCCGCAATCACTTCCTCAATGATCGCAGAAGAAGAAATTGTTTCGGTTGGCGCTTCAACTTGCTCATCTTTATGAAATTCCGTTTCTTCATCATCATTTCCCCTGCCGTTCTCTGCTTCTTCAAACAGGTCAGATGATTCGGAAAGCGAAGGCGCGCTCTCCGGTCCCTCTTCCCATGGCAGATCGATCAAAGATTCCTGTTTAGAGGAGGATTCGGTCATCTCCGCTTGAGGCGGTTGCTTCTCCTCCTTGGAAGAAGGCATCTCGGGTTCCTCCGATTCGGAAATTTCAAACCCGCGAATGTCATAATCGCTTTCTCGAGAGTCCTCGGTGCTTGCCGCGGCTTCTCCCATGTGTGCTTTTAATTTATCCAAAAGATTTTCAGGGGATTCGGTATTGGGCGCGGGGGCAACGGTTTCTGCAATCGGCTCGTCGTCTTGATTTTCCACATTTTTGCGCAGCCGCTCCAGAATATCGTGGATACTGTCATCCGAATTTCTGTTCATACCGTTGAAACTCCTTTCGTAAACTTGATAAAGAATTTATTTTCCGAAGCGCTGCTGACGAGATGCCTCGGCAAGAATGACCGCGGCTGCGGTAGATACATTGAAGGAATTTACCTTGCCGTACATGGGAATGGATGTGATAAAATCACTCTTTTCCTGAACCAACTTGGATACTCCGTTCCCTTCACTGCCAAAAACAATGGCACATCCGCCGGTAAAATCGGTTTCAAAATAATTTTGTCCCCCGGCCTCGGCCGCATAGACCCAAAGACCTTTTTTCTTGAGAAGTTCAATCGTCGAGGCAATGTTGGACACCTTGGCAATAGCAAGATGCTCAATGGCGCCGGCCGAGGCCTTGGTTACCAGCGGAGTCAGCCCGGTAGCACGGCGCTTGGGGATAATAAGTCCGTGAGCACCAACCCCCTCTGCGCAACGAATCAGAGCACCCAAATTATAGGGATCGGTGATGCCGTCCGAGATGGCGATCAGCGGTTTTTCTCCGCGCTCCTCGGCAATGGCAAGAATTTCTTCCACCGTGGAATAGTTTTTCTCTGCCGCCATGGCGATGATCCCTTGATGGGGGGCAAAACCCGAAACGGCATCCAATTTGGATTTATCTACCTCAATCACAGGAATACCACGAGAAAGCGCTTCCGCAACAAGGACGGTGATCGAACCTTCCAATTCGCCTTTTTTTACCATTATCTTATCAATAGAGCGATCGGAGCGAAGAAGCTCTCTCACCGCATTTCTTCCGATAACAACACCGCAATTCTCATCTTGGTCAGCATTATTAAAGCCTTCTTGACTGTGAATATTTTTATATTCTCGATTTCCTCTGTTTTCTTCATACTTGCGGTTGTTCTTTTTGAATCTGTTATATTCCGACATAGCGGTCATCCTTTCATTGATATTCATTTTCTTGCAAATATATTTTTCCTTTTACATTATAGCACATTTTTTTCGTTTTGTATATAGTTTTTTTGACTTATCCTTGAAAAAGACTTGAAATTTGCATGATTTTAGTGTATAATATTTAAGATGTAATTTTTTGTTCGGGAGGCGCGACTATGGCTGAAAAAAAGGTGATCCGAATCGGTCTGTTGGGATTCGGCAGCATGGGAAAAACACATTCGTACGCGGTCAATAATTTAAACTATTTTTATCGTGATCTTCCCTTTCAAGCAGAGATTGTCGGCATATGTACCACAAGCATGGAGAAATCTCGCGCCATTTGTGAGCAATACGGCTTTTCGGTGGCTACAGCTTGCGAAGATGATCTGATCTTCTCGTCTGATATTGATGTGATTGATATATGCACGCCCAATAATTGCCATTTCTCCACCCTGAAAAAAGCCATTTTGGCCGGAAAACATATTTACTGTGAGAAACCGCTCTGTATTTCAGCCGAACAAGCCAACGAAATTGCGGCGCTGGCTGAAAAAAACAGCAAAAAAATTCACAATATTGTATTCAACAACCGTTTTCTCGCTCCCATTCTTCGTGCCAAGCAACTGGTTGATGAGGGGCGCATTGGTCGTATGCTCTCCTTCTCTGCCTCCTATCTTCACAGCAGTGCCACCAATGTTGAAAAAAAAGCGGGTTGGAAGCAGAATCGAGATATTTGCGGAGGCGGTGTTCTCTTCGATCTTGGGTCGCACGTTATCGACTTGATCTATCACCTTTGCGGTGAATTTGATTCGGTTTGTGCTATGACACAAATTGCTTATCCTATGCGCACGGGAATGGACGGCGGCGCGTGGAAAACCAACGCGGACGAAGCCTTTTATATGCTGGTCAAGCTCAAAAACGGCGCTTGCGGAACGATTTCGGCAAGCAAGGTTGCGGTGGGAGCGAACGATGATATATTTTTAGAGCTGTTCGGTGAAAAAGGTTCCTTGCGTTTTTCGTTGATGGAGCCAAACTGGTTGTATTTTTATGACAACACCCTTCCCGATACAGAGCTGGGAGGAGCTCGAGGCTTCACGCGTATCGAGTGTGTAGGAAGATACCCCACGCCCGGTGGCGTGTTCCCCTCTCCTAAAGCCTCTTCGGGATGGCTTCGCGGTCATGTGGAAAGTCTCTACCATTTTTTGAATTCGGTATATACCCAGACGCAATCCGCTCCCGATTTTACCGACGGCGCCTATGTGCAGGCTATCATGGAAGCGGCCTATTGTTCGGCGGCAGAAGGCGCATGGCGAACCGTGGAGGAAAAACGATGAAGGTTATCGGTCTTACCGGTCCCAGCGGCGCGGGAAAAGGCATTTGCTGTGATTATTTTTCCTCGCAGGAGATTCCTTGCATTGATACGGATAATGTATATCACAATTTGATCAAAGCTCCCTCTCCTTGCACACGCGAGCTTGTCAATGAATTTGGAGAGTCGATTATTAACGGGCGAGGCGGAATTGATCGAAAAGCACTTGCGGCTATTGTCTTTTCCGATATGAGTCGAGAACGTGCTGCGGTTCTGAATCGAATCACGCATAAATATGTGAGAGAAAAAACCTCTCGGCTTCTTGATAAGTATAAAATGAAACATTGCCGTGCGGTCGTGGTAGATGCGCCCTTACTGTTTGAGGCTGGTTTCGATGAGATGTGTGATTTTTGTATCGCTGTCCTTGCGCCTTATGAGCTTCGATTGCAAAGGATCATAAAACGGGATCGTTTGACGGTAAATGCCGCCGAAGCTCGTTTGGCTGCGCAAAAAGCGGACGACTATTATTCCTCGCAAGCTCGGTATACCGTGATCAACGATGCGGACAAAGAAAACACCTCCGAACAGTTAAAGTCCATTCTTATAGCGGAGGGGTTGTTTCTTTGAAAAAAACGCTTTGGCATCGAACACTGATTTTTTTACTATGTCTTTTACTTTTGGTCGCCCTCTCTCCTCCACTGATCCTTCGCCTTGTATATCCCGGGAAATATTCCGACACGGTGGAGGCTTATGCAAAAGAGTTTGATGTGCCGACTGAGATCGTATTTGCGGTTATCAAGACGGAAAGCAACTTTGATCCGAATGCAATTTCCTCTGCCGGTGCGGTGGGGCTGATGCAGATCATGCCTTCCACGTTTTTGTGGCTGAATGAGCTGTTGGGCGAGGAACACCCCGTCGATGCGCTTTACGATCCCGAAATCAATATCCGATACGGTACTTTTTTCCTGAGTTACCTATATCGGTATTATCAAAACTATCAGACCGTCTTTGCGGCCTATAATGCCGGAATGGGACGCGTCTCCGAATGGTTGGAATCCGATGAATATTCTCGCGATGGCAAGCTTATCCATATTCCCTATGCAGAAACGGCATCCTATGTGGAAAAGGTAACTCGCAGAGCTGAGATTTATCGAAAACTATACAAAGATTCATAAAATTATAAAATCAATTGAAAAGAAAGGATAGATCATTATGGAAAACAAGGATATTCTCTTTTACAAGAAAAAAAGCTTTTATGAGCAGTTCGGAGAAAAGGAGCTGGCGGCGGCATTTGATTATGCTCGCGGATATGCTTCCTATCTTGACGATGCCAAGACCGAGCGCGAAGCGGTAGAGCGCTCGATTGCCGATGCCGAGAAAAACGGTTTTGTTTCCTATTCTTTGGGAATGAAGGTTGAAGTCGGCGGCAAGTATTACTACAACAATCGCGGCAAAAACCTTTTCTTATTTACTGTTGGACGGGAAAATCTTGAGAACGGTTTCCGTATTTCGGCAGCACACATTGATTCTCCTCGCATTGACCTCAAGCCCTGCCCTCTCTATGAGGAAGGCGGCATGAGCTTCTTCAAGACCCATTATTATGGCGGTATCCGCAAATATCAGTGGGTCACGATTCCTTTGGCACTTCATGGCGTCGTAGTCAAGACCGACGGAACTGTGGTTAAGGTAACCATCGGTGAAGATGACAGCGATCCCATTCTTTATATCAACGATCTTCTGCCCCATCTTGGACACGCTGACGACGAAAAGCCTCTTGGGAAGGCCATTCCCGGTGAAAAGCTTAATGTGCTTGTGGGAAGCATTCCTTGCGGCGAGGGCGAGGATGCCATTAAATTGAATGTTCTTAAGCTTCTTAACGAGAAATACGGCATGACAGAGATCGACTTCCTCTCGGCAGAGCTTTGCGTTGTTCCTGCTGCAAAAGCGCGTGACGTAGGTCTGGATCGCTCCTTGATCGGTGCTTACGGTCATGATGACAGAGTTTGTGCATATCCCGCACTTACGGCAATCTTTGATTGTGCGGACAGTGAGCATTCTCTCATGTGTATTCTCGCTGACAAAGAGGAAACCGGCAGCGACGGCAACACCGGTATGCAGTCGGATCTTTTGCTTGACCTGATTGCATCGGTTTCGTCAGCATTGGGCGTAGACCCCATTAAGGTTCGTGCCAATTCCAAGTGTCTGTCCGCAGACGTATCTGCGGCATATGACCCCAACTTTGCCGACGTATTTGAAAAGCGCAATTCCCCTCTGCTTTCTTGCGGTGCTATCCTTACCAAGTACACGGGAGCTCGCGGCAAGAGCGGAACCAATGATGCCAGCGCAGAATACATTGCTTGGCTTCGCAGTGTAATGGCCAAGGACAATGTTCTTTGGCAAACGGGTGAGCTTGGCAAGGTGGATTGCGGCGGCGGCGGAACCGTAGCCAAGTATATCTCTATGCACAACATTGAGACCGTTGACCTCGGTGTTCCCGTGATCTCCATGCACGCACCTTATGAAATTGTTTCCAAGGTAGATGTTTATGAAACCTACCGTGCGTTCTGCGCATTCTCCAAATATTGATCAGAAAGGTCTTTTCCGTTCATGCTCGAAAAGTTAAAATCCGCTGAAGAAAAATATATTGACATCGAAAATCGCTTGGCAAGCCCCGATGTTTTTTCCGACAATGAGGTATATACCAAGCTCATGAAGGAATACAAAGGGCTGACTCCCGTCATTGAAAAATTTCGGGAGTACAAGCGTACCGAAACCGAGTGTCGCGAGGCGCGGGAAATGCTCGACGAATCGTTGGATGCCGATATGCGTGAAATGGTAAATGACGAATATAAGGCTTGCCAAAAAAAGATTGAGACGCTTTTGGAGGAATTAAAGATCCTTCTTCTTCCCCGTGACCCCAATGATGACAAGAATGTCATGGTTGAAATTCGTGCAGGGGCAGGTGGAGAAGAAGCGGCACTTTTTGCGGCTGTTCTTTACCGTATGTACTGTATGTATGCGGAAACCGTTGGGTTCAAGACCTCTCTCATGAATGCCAACGAAACTGAATTGGGTGGTTTTCGCGAGATTACGTTCATGATCGAAGGTGATGGTGCTTATTCTCGTTTCAAATTTGAAAGCGGTGTTCACCGTGTTCAACGTGTTCCCGAGACCGAGTCCCAAGGACGCATTCAGACCTCTACCGCAACGGTTGCCGTTTTGCCTGAGGTTGAGGATGTGGAGATTGAGATCAATCCTGCGGACTTGATCTTTGAGTCATGCAAATCGAGCGGCGCGGGCGGTCAGCATATCAACAAGACCGAATCGGCGGTTCGCTTGACCCATAAGCCAAGCGGTATCGTAATCGAATGCCAAGAGGAGCGTAGCCAGTTCAAGAACAAGGACAAAGCCCTCAAAATGCTCCGCACCAAGCTCTATGATATCAAGCAGACAGAGCAATCCGAGAAAATTGCCTCGGAGCGAAAAAGTCAGGTGGGAACGGGCGACAGAAGTGAGCGTATTCGAACCTACAACTATCCCCAAGGACGAATTACCGATCACCGTATCGGTCTTACTGTATATTCTTTGGAAAATTTTCTTAATGGCAACATTGGTGAGATGATCGATGCCCTGATCACCGCCGATACCGCAGAAAAGCTGAAAAGCAATTAACAACGAGGTTTTGCTTTGAACACAAAAATTATAAAAACCGACGGAATGACCATCGCCCCCGAGGCACTTTCTTCAGCCGCACACATCTTGCGAGAGGGCGGACTTGTGGTATTCCCTACCGAAACGGTCTACGGGCTCGGAGGGGACGGAACCAATGCGGAGGCAGCAAAACGCATCTATGCCGCCAAGGGTCGTCCTTCCGACAATCCGTTGATCATACACATTGCATCGCCAGAGCAAGCTGAAGGCTATGCGCACACCAATGATACTTATTATAAATTGGCCAAGGCCTTTATGCCGGGGCCACTGACGGTTATTCTTCCCAAAAAGGAAACGGTTCCGTATTCGGTAACGGGTGGGCTGGAAACGGTTGCTGTTCGATGCCCTTCACATCCTATTGCGCGAAAGTTGATCGATGCGTGTGGATTTCCCATTGCCGCGCCCTCGGCCAATCTTTCGGGAAAACCGTCGCCCACTTGCGCACACCATGTGATCGACGATCTGAATGGGCGAGTAGACATGATCATTGACGGCGGCGATTGCGAGATCGGACTGGAGTCTACGATCATCCGACTTGACGGAGACAGAGCGACACTTCTTCGTCCGGGAGCCATTACAGCCGATGCCCTTCTCTGTGTTTGCTCTGCGGTGGACATTGCGCCGTCGGTCATTGAACAGCTTGGGGCGAACGAGCGACCGCAATCTCCGGGAATGAAATATCGGCATTACGCTCCGGACATTCCATTGGTGCTTTTAGATGGTGAAGAAACGAATGTCGTATCCTTTCTCACAAAAGAATGCGAACATAAAAAATGTGCTGTGCTTTGTTATTCGGAAGAGCTTTCCGAGCTTTCCGGAAACAACATGATCGATATTGGCAAAGCCGACGATCTGGAAACACAGGCAAAAAAACTGTTTACCGCCCTTCGCGATGCAGACAAGCTGGATGTGGATATCATTTATGCTCATCTTCCCCCAAAGGACGGAATCGGTCTTGCGCTCTATAACCGCATGATCCGCGCGGCGGCGCATACAATACGCAAGGTATAAATTTTAGGCAGGAGGAAACAATGGCAAGAAAAAGTAAAGTCACAGAAAATGCTCCTATCAAATATGCGCCCGTACAGCGGCAGTTGATTACCGATACCATCGAGAAAAACTATATGCCGTATGTCATGAGCGTTATCATCTCCCGCGCGATCCCCGAGATCGACGGTCTTAAGCCCTCACATAGAAAGTTGCTTTATACCATGTATAAAATGGGACTTTTGACAGGCGGTTATACCAAGAGCGCCAATGTTGTCGGACAGACCATGAAACTCAACCCTCACGG
The DNA here is from genome assembly GCA_045537235.1 of Eubacteriales bacterium. Taxonomy (GTDB): domain Bacteria; phylum Bacillota; class Clostridia; order Oscillospirales; family CAG-272; genus RGIG8775. Next base: position 44,093 of record JAZSPB010000156.1, on the reverse strand, counting down.
AGATATGGCGATCTATGAAACGCTTGTCCGCCTTACCCGTGGCAATGAGGCGCTTTTGCATCCGTTCGTTGATTCCAAGGGCACCTTCGGCAAGCAGTATTCGTCTAATATGAAGTTTGCGGCATCGCGTTATACCGAGGTCAGGCTTGACAAATTCTGCGCTGAACTGTTCCGCGGCATTGATAAAAATGCGGTAGATATGGTTCCCAACTACGACAATACTATGACCGAGCCTGCGCTGTTTCCCGTTTCTTTCCCTAATGTGCTGGTCACGCCCAACACGGGAATCGCGGTCGGTATGGCTTCCTCCATCTGCCCCTTCAACCTTTCCGAGGTCTGCGACGGTGCCATTGCACTGTTGAAGAACCCCAAAACCAACATCGAAAAGATTTTGGATATTATTAAAGCCCCCGATTTTCCGGGTGGTGGCACCATCATTTACGATCGCGAACAGATGCGCTCCATTTATGAGACGGGACAAGGATCGATCAAGATTCGTGCGAGATACAATTTCGATCGCACGCAAAATTGTATCGATATTCTGCAAATTCCCTACTCCACCTCCATCGAGCTCATCATGAACCGAATTTCCGATCTGGTCAAGGACGGAAAACTCAAGGAGATCGTAGACTTCCGAGATGAAATTGACCTAAACGGTTTCAAGCTTACCATTGATGTTCGCAAGGGCACCGATCCCGACAAGTTGATGGCCAAGCTCTATAAGATGACGCCGCTTGAAGACAGCTTCAAATGCAACTTTAATATTTTGATCAATTCCACCCCACGTCAAATGGGAATTATCGAAATTTTGAGTGAATGGATCTTGTTCCGCATGGGGTGCGTGCGGCGCGAACTGACGTATGATTTGAACAAGAAGAAGGAAAAGCTTCATTTGCTCATGGGTCTTGCGGCAGTTTACCTGGACATTGATAAGGCGGTCAAGATTGTTAGAAATACCGAACAGGATTCTGCTGTCATTGAAAACTTGATGAAAGGCTTCAATGTGGACGAGCTCCAAGCCGAGTATATTGCAGAGATCAAGTTGCGTCATTTCAACAAAGAATATATTTTGAATCGCATCAATGAGATTACGGGTCTTCAAGAGGATATTGCACAACTGGAAGATATCCTCGGTGACGATCTTAAGGTCAAGGCACTGATCTCCAAGCAGTTGACCGAGATCAAAAAGACCTACGGTCAGCCGAGAAAATCCTATTTGGAATATGCTTCCGATGTAGAAGAGTATGTGGACGAAACTCCCGAGGATGATTACAATGTTCGCATCTATCTGACACGGGAGGGATATTTCAAGAAGATCACACTGCTCTCTCTTCGCGGAAATGACGAACACAAGCTCAAAGAGGGCGATGTGCTTACCTACTCCTACGAAACAACCAATTCGGCAGAGTTGGTGTTCTTTACCGACAAATGCCGTTTGTACCGTGCCAAAGTTTCGGATTTCGAAAATACCAAGGCCTCGGCTATGGGTGCATTCATTCCCGCTGAATTGGAAATGGAAACCGGTGAAAAACCGATCTTTATGCGCGTCCAGAAATCCTATCCCGAAGATGAGCATATGATCTTTATCTTTGAGAACGGCAAGGGTGTCCGCGTTCCGCTCAGTTCTTATGAGACTAGGGCGGTTCGAAGAAAGCTGCAAGGCGCTTATTCCGATGCTTCTCCCATTGTCGCGGCATTCTACGAAGAAAAGGATAAACCAATCGATATCATGATGATCAACTCCGCGGATCGAGCCATTGTGTTTAAGTCTTCCCTGATTCCTGTTAAAACCACAAGAACGGCCGGCGGTGTAGCGCTGATGACCTTGAAAAAGGGGCAAACAGTGATCTCTGCCAGCATCCACTCCGCGGACAAACAAGAAGATACCAAGGGGTATCGCAAACTAAAGCTTCCCGCAGTCGGTACTTTGCTTGCCGAGAAGGATATTAATGCTATGCAGTTAAAAATATAATAAGTGAGGTAATCTACATGAAAAACAAGAAAGAACAGAGAAAAATCTTGCTGACAAGAATTTTTTGCGGATTTATGGCCGCCATTATGATTGCAGGCGTAGTTTATACTGTGGCTGTCTATCTGTAATTTGCCAATAAAAAAGCAGATGCCGACGAATTTACGGCATCTGCTTTTTTATTGGATTTGGGAGATCTTGCTATAAATATTGATTATGCGGAAATCCCCAAAATGAATATGTTTTTCCCTTTTTTAATGCGCTTCAACAAACATATTTTTTGCCTTAAGATGCTCATCGTGAGCAAACAGGATCAGATCATACGTTCCGTCGTCAAAGCAATCCACAATGGTTACCGAAGCATTTTCAGGCCAAGGTGTGCTATTGGACTCTTTGATCGGCTTTCCTGAAAAGTGGGTAAGCATCAAACGAATGGGTGTCGCATGGCTGGCAACGAGAACTGTTTTACCGCGATTGTCCGCGATAATCTTTTCAAAGGCAGGACGGACACGATTGTACAGCTCACTAACGCTGTCTCCCCCCGGACAAATACAATTGATAAAATCATTATACCAAAGATTGCGTTCATTGTGATAGCAATTCTCAATCTCGGTATACGGCAGACCTTCCCACATACCGCCGTCGATCTCGCGAAGGTCGGGGACGATCTCAAGATCAAGGCCTCTCCCGCGAATGATAGGCTTGGCCGTTTGGATCACGCGCACCATGGGGCTGGAATATGCGCGATCTATCGGATAGTCGCGAAGAAAATCCGCCGTTAATTCAGCCTGCTCTCTTCCAAATTCGGTAAGGTTGACATTTGTAGCCGCAGCATAAAATTTAGCTTGATTGCTCTCACTTTGGGCGTGTCTTACCACAATGAGTCTTGTCTTTTGCTTTTTCATAGCGTATATTAAAGGAGCGTACAGCCCTGCTCAGCCAGTGCTTTTTCTTGAGCCTCAGGCCATACAGAAGCCTGAACTTCACCGATGTGCATCTTCTTCAAGAAATACATACAAAGTCTGGATTGACCGATACCGCCGCCGATGGAATACGGAAGTTTCTTATCCAGAACCGCTTTATGAAATGCCAACTCGCGACGGTCATTGCATCCCGCCTCCTCTAACTGCTTGGCAAGTGCATTCTCATCTACGCGAACACCCATACTGGAGATCTCCAAGGAGATGTCCAAAACATCAAAATAAAGAAGGATATCGCAGTTCATTGACCAATCATCGTAATCGGGCGACCGACCGTCATGGGGCTTGCCGGACCGAAGCTTGCCGCCAATCTGCATGATACAAACCGCTCCATACTCTTTGGCAACACGGTGCTCCCGCTGTTTGGGTGTCAACTCGGGATACGCATCCTCCATTTCGCTTGTTGTCAGAAAGGTGATATGATCGGGCAACGGATTTTTGGAAAAAGCCTCTCCGAGCTGCGGATATTCGGAAATCATATAGCGTTCGGTATTTTTAAGAACTGTGAAAATACTGTTTACGGTATCGCGAAGAGTTTGAAGCGTTCTTTGCTCTTTGGTGATCACCTTCTCCCAGTCCCACTGATCTACATAGATCGAGTGGATGGCATCAGTTTCCTCGTCGCGGCGGATCGCATTCATATCGGTATACAAACCTTCCCCCGGCTCAAAACCGTATTTGCCAAGTGCGAATCGTTTCCATTTAGCAAGAGACTGAACGATCTGAACCTCCCGCCCGGTTTCCAACAGATCAAACTGCACAGGACGCTCTACGCCATTTAGACAGTCATTCAAGCCCGATTCGGGGGTCACGAAAAGAGGGGCACTGACCCGAACCAAATTCAATGCCTTGGCCAGCTCTCTTTCAAAATAATCCTTGCAGGACTTAATTGCCCTTTGTGTGGTCTTAACATCAAGAATCGAGCGATACATACTAAACTACTCCTTGGAAATAAAAATACAATATATCATATCATATTTTTCAAAAAAATACAACACCTTTTGGCAAGATTCTTTTCTAAAAAGAGAAAATCTCTTCTCAAAATGAAAATCATTCTCAAATCTATTGACAAATCCTTCTCTGTATAGTATAATAAACCGTATGATTTTTAAAAAGGGTATATATTAATGAAAAGAATTGCAATTTTAATACTGATTATACTTCTTGTCGTTCTTCCCACTACATCCTGTGGCAGTCAGGTAAAAAATGAAACAGTAACGATCGTGACTACCGTATTCCCTGAATACGATTGGGTCAAAAACATTTTGGGAAATCATACCGAAGGAATTGAATTGATCCTTTTAACAGAAAACGGAACCGATCTTCACAGTTTTCAGCCTACAGTCAGCGATATCGCCAAGATATCCTCTTGCGATATTTTAATTTGCACGGGCGGTATTTCGGATACTTGGATAGATGACGCACTGAAGGCAGCACCCAATGACGAGCGTACGGTCATCAAGTTGATGTCTCTTTTGTCCGAGGACAAAAAGCTGGTAGAACAATCTGTGCATCATAACACAAATCACGACCACGGTCATGACCACAACGACCACCACGGCTATGATCATCATGAAGAAGTATATGATGAACATCTTTGGCTTTCGCTGAAAAATGCCAAGCATTTTTGCAAAGCGATCACCGATGTTCTTTGTCAAAAAATCCCCGAGAAGGCTGCGCATTATACCGACAATTGTACAAAGTATGTTGCAAAAATGGACAAACTGGATAGTGATTACGCGCAAGCGGTCGCAGAGGCTGACACAAAAAATTTGCTGTTTGCCGATCGTTTTCCCTTCTCGTACCTAACCAATGACTACGGGCTCACCTGCTTCGCGGCATTTCCCGGTTGCTCCGCGGAGACCGAAGCAAGCTTCGAAACAGTTGCTTTTTTATCAAATGTTCTTAACGATTATTCCCTCCCCGCCGTGGTGATCTTGGAAAATTCCGAGGATAATCTGGCAAACACCGTGATCACTACCGCAAAATGTAAGGATATTCGCATTGTTTCTTTGAATTCGCTCCAGTCGATCTCTCGCGAAGATATTAAAAACGGAGTGACATATTTGGATATTATGAAAAACAATCTCCAAGCGCTTTGCTCTGCGCTAAACCACTAAATGAGGAAAAATATGGCACAAATTACAGTTGAAAATCTTTCTTTGGGTTATGACGGCAAGCCCGTGGTTGAAAACCTGTCTTTTTCAATCAACCGAGGGGATTACCTTTGCATCGTTGGTGAAAACGGTTCGGGAAAAAGCACACTGATCAAAGCACTTTTACGCATTAAGGCACCGCTTGGAGGAAGTATTCGAGAGGAAAACGGATTTTCTCACAAAAACATCGGTTATCTGCCTCAACAAACACAAATTCAACGTGATTTTCCCGCCTCTGTCCGCGAGATCGTTCTTTCGGGATGTATCGGTAGAATGGGCCTGCGTCCCTTTTACACCAAAAGCGAAAAGCAGTTGGCACTTACCAACATGAAAAAATTGGGAATCGACGGTCTTTCCGAACGTTGTTATCGCGAGCTTTCGGGCGGACAACAGCAGAGAGTGCTTTTGGCTCGTGCCTTATGTGCAACGGGAGAAATGCTGCTTTTGGATGAACCTGTATCGGGACTTGACCCTAAAGTAACACAAGAAATGTATGAATTGATCAACAGGCTCAATCATGAGGAAGGCATTACCGTAGTCATGGTTTCTCATGATATTTCTGCGGCAGTCAACCAAGCATCTCACATTCTCCATATCAGCTCCACACACCACTTTTTCGGTACGGTGGAGCAATATCGGGAAAGCCGAGAGGGACAGTCGTTTTTTGACACCGAAAAAGGGGGTGTTGAATAATGGCAATGGAAAAGTTGATAGAATATTTTCGGTTCCCCTTTGTCCGTCACGCGCTGATCGTCGGCATTCTTGTGGCACTTTGCGCGTCGCTTCTAGGGGTCACGCTGGTACTGAAACGCTATTCCTATATCGGAGATGGGCTTTCCCATGTAGCTTTCGGTGCTATGACGGTAGCTACGGTTATCAGTATATCCAACAGTATGCTCGTAGTTCTTCCGATTACTATTGTGGCGGCAGTCTTGCTTTTGCGTATGGGACAAAATGCCAAAATCAAAGGGGATGCGGCATTGGCGATGATCTCTGTCGGTTCTTTGGCTGTTGGCTATTTGCTTCTCAATGTTTTCTCGACCTCGTCCAATGTGGCGGGAGATGTTTGCTCTACGCTGTTCGGCTCTACAAGATTTTTGACACTTTCCACCACCGATGTTGTTACTTGCGTAGTACTTTCCACAGTGGTCATTGTTCTGTATTTGGTCTTCTATAATAAAATTTTTGCGGTTACATTTGATGAGAGCTTTGCCAAGGCTTCCGGGCTTCGGGCAAGTGCCTACAATTTGCTCATTGCCACTGTCACCGCGGTTGTCATTGTGCTTGCCATGCGTTTGGTCGGCTCATTACTGATCACAGCTCTCATAATATTCCCTGCTCTTTCTGCCATGCGACTGTTTAAAAATTTCAAGTCCGTGGTCATTTGCTCCTCGATCCTTGCTTTGGTTTGTGCGACATTGGGACTTTGCATTTCCATTCTCGCAGAAACGCCTGCGGGAGCAACGATTGTTGTAGCTGATATTGTTACATTCTTTCTTTGCAGCTTGGCGGGGAAAATTTTTAAAAGATAGGGCTATCATTTTTCGGAGGAAAGGTTTCTCCGTTTTAGACAAAAATTTTCTATTTAAGTTTGAATGATAAACAAAAATAATGCGCACTTTTCGAAAAAACGAAGAGTGCGCACCTTTTTGAAAAACAGTTTGTAATTATAAATCAAAAAGGATGAGAAGAATACAAAAATAATAGAAAAGCAAAAATCAAGACCCCTGCAACAGACAGCGGTCTTGACTTATTTATTTCGATAAATCAAAGATACTTTTTAATGGTATCGGTTGCTTCCTCCATGGGAAGAGACGCGGTAATCAAAACCTTAGTGTTCTGACCTTCAAGAAGTTTCTCAAGAGTGAGCAACATCTTCTCAAATTCTGCTACATCGTTCTTGCAGATCTTGAGTGCCGAGTCAACAAATAGCTCAGTCACGTCATGATTGCTGGCAAGAATGCCTGCAATGAATCCGCTCAAAGCATGTGCGTCGTCAATATAATACTCCTCTGTATTTATCAATCTTGCCTGATATTTAATATCAAAGCGGAGTTTTGTTCCCTTTTCAATACATACAACGTCGCCGTGCGAAGCATCGACAGCTTCGTTTACCATACTGATAAGTGTTTTTGTTTTTCCTGTTCCCTTGACACCGATAATTAATTTCAACATTTGGGATACCTCCGTTTTCTTTGGTTGGTTATATTATACAACAAAGACTATAAAAAATCAATAGTTTTTTTAAAAATATTCCTAAAAATTTTGCACAAATTTACTGAATGCGCTTCTCAAGTTCTGCGCGTTCTGCCTCATAGCCGGGTTTTCCCAGCAAAGCAAACATATTTTTCTTGTAAGCCTCTACACCGGGCTGATCAAAGGGGTTTACACCGAGGACATAACCGGAGATCGCACAAGCAAGCTCAAAGAAGTAAATCAAGTAACCCAGCGAGTGCTCGCTCTTGTCTTCCAGGTCAATAACGATGTTGGGCACACCGCCGTCCACATGAGCCAAAAGAGTTCCCTGCATTGCAGTCTTGTTGACCTTGTTAAGATCCATTCCGGCAAGGAAATTGAGACCGTCTACGTTTTGTGCATCATAGGGGATTTCAAGAGTATAACCGGTGCTTTTGATGTTGAGAACCGTTTCAAAGATGTTTCTCATACCGTCTTGAATGTACTGTCCCAAAGAATGAAGGTCAGTGGAGAAAATAACAGAAGACGGGAAAATACCTCTCTGATCCTTTCCTTCGCTTTCACCGTAAAGCTGCTTCCACCACTCATTGATCATTTGGTTTCCCGGCTCATAACCAACGAGGATCTCGGTGGTCTTGCCTTTGCGGTAAAGGATGTTACGAAGTGCTGCGTACTTATAGCAATCGTTTTTGCGAATATCGGGGTCACCATACGCGGTAGCGGCATCCTGTGCACCCTTCATAAGAGCATCCACGTCAATGCCGGCAACGGCGATGGGAAGAAGTCCAACTGCGGTAAGCACCGAGAAACGTCCGCCGACATCGTCTGGAACAACGAAGGTCTCGTAACCGCGCTCGTCAGAGAATTTTTTGAGAGTTCCGCGCGCCTTGTCGGTCGTGACAAAAATACGTTCACGCGCGCCTTCAGCACCATACTTCTTCTCCAAAAGTTCACGGAATACACGGAAAGCCACAGCGGGCTCGGTTGTTGTACCGGACTTGGATATTACGTTAATGCAGACGTCCTTGCCCTCGCAGATAGAAAGCAACTGCTGAAGAGCTTCTGCACTGATATTGCAACCCGAGAAATAGATATCGGGCGTGTCTTTTTTCATATTGTTATAAAGGGGAGAACGGATAAATTCGATAGCCGCACGGGCACCGAGGTAGGAGCCGCCGATACCGATGACAATAAAGATGTCACAAGCCTTTTGAATTTTGGCAGCAGCGGTCTTGATGCGTGCAAATTCCTCCTTGTCATAATCGAAGGGCAGCGTTGTCCAACCGAGGAAATCGCTTCCTGCGCCGCTTTTTGCTTTGAGCTGATCGTGAGCGGCGGTGATCATGGGTTGGATATTGTCATATTCCGTGTCACGAACAAAGCCTTTTACATAATTTTCATTTAATTTGAGAGTCATTTGTCTTTTTTACCTCTTTTTTGGATAAGCATTTCCTATATTTTACTACATTATCGTTACTTTTTCAATACCTTTTTGCAATTTTATTGTGATTTTTTATTTAACAAATATGGTTGCAAGCATTCGCAAAAAAACATCTCCGAAACCGATCTTCTCTATGGTCTCTGTGGTATGGATGGGAACCTCTCCCAATACCTCATCTCCCGATCGGTATATAATTTTTCCTACCGCGGTTCCCTTCTTCACCGGTGCGGCGATCGATTCGTCGATCTTGATCTCACATTGTACCTTTCCCTCTCCACCTTTGGGCAAAACACAATCAAACGCGTCGTAGGCGATGCCGCAAGTATCTTCTACCCCACCAAGCACCTTGAGCTCATTCAGAACTTTTCCCTCAGCATGATACAAGGCATAATTTGCAAATCCATAATCAAGAAGCTTGGTGGCAATGGCGTTGCGGCTGTCTCGTGTCTCGGCGCCCATAATGACACAGATCAAATGCATTCCATCCCTTTTTGCCGTGGCGCTAACACAAAATTTCGCTTTGGCGGTAGAGCCGGTTTTAAGTCCTGTAGCATCACGGTAAAAACGAACCAGGCGGTTGGTGTTGGTCAGACCAAATGCGCCGTTTCGAATCGTATCCATCCAAATGCCGCTGTACTCCAGTATTTTTTCGTGCTTGATCAATGCGGCTGACATGACTGCAATATCTCTCGCAGAGGTTACATGATTTTCTACGGTGTCATCAAGCCCGTTGGTATTTTCAAAATGGGTGTTGACCATCCCCAGTTCTTCCGCGCGCTTGTTCATGCGTTCCACGAAGGATTCTTCACTTCCCGCAACGTGCTCAGCCAGTGCCAGCGCCGCATCATTGGCCGAGGCGATGACCACACTTTTTACCAAATCTTCCACACTCATTTGTTCGCCTTCTTTGAGGTAGATCTGTGAGCCGCCCATAGATGCCGCATGGGCGCTGGCACTGACCATATCCGTCAGCTTGATGGTTCCTGCATCGATCGCTTCCATGACCAACAACAAGGTCATGATTTTGGTTACCGATGCAGGAGGCAATGCCTCATCAGCATTTTGTTCATACAGGACAGTTCCTGTGGTTGCGTCCATCAAAATCGCGCTTTTGCATTCCAAGTCGAGGGCGACGGAGCTTTCCAAAGACACGTCCTCCGACGCATCGGCCGCCACCACGGAAATGACAAAAGCTGTCATGAGTATGGTTATGGCAAGAAAAAAAGACAAGATTTGTGATTTCATAGTTTCCTTCCTCCGTTTTGAGTTCGGTAAACTATATGCTTGTTCTATTGGAAAATATACATTACGACTATGACAAAGGCTCATTCGAAGAAATGTCCGAATGAGCCTTACCCTTACTTTTGCTTATTGCGCCGTGTAGGTTTCATCAATGGTGAAGCCTGTGGTGCTGATATCGATTTTCTTGGCTTGTCCGTAATATTTTACCGTTGCCACTTCTGTGAAGGGACGAACAACAAAATAGTATTCCGCTCCGTCGCCGGTGTCAATTCCCTCAATTGTCAGCATAGAGAAATAACGGTAGCCGCAATTATCGGCCGTGACCGTTTCGCCGCCGGCGGTGATGCCGGTGTATACTTCACTTGAGGCTCTTGCGATCGTACCGAGAGACTGTCCGTCACGGAACAGCTCGACATCAAAGCCCATGGAGCCGTAATACAGCATATCAATACCCGCAAGAATGCGAAGTGCGGAAGTATCGCCCTCTTTTTGCTGAATGCCGATGAAGTCGGAGGTGCCCGATTCGTTGATGTTGTATATATTGCTTACTGTCACTGTGTCAAGTGTGGTTAAACTGTCGGTGACGGCTTCAAGAGCACAGAATGCGGGATTGTATACAGGGATGTCGTTGGTTGCCTTGTTAAAGGTGCCATAATAAGCAAGATAGCCGTTGATGTAGTATCGGAAAAGTCCGTTTACGTTGTCGTAAATTACGGCAACAGCGGTTTCCGTTTCGCCTACGGTGATGGCTCTGCCTAAACCGTTGCGGAGCGTTTGATAGATTCCTTCCGCATCCTTTATGACCAGTGTACCTGTGGACTCTTCAATATAGAGAAAATCCAAGGTTTCGGAGCTTTCTGCGCCGACACGGTTTAAGGTCGCCACAGGGGTGTAAACACCGACTTGATCGGGGGTGGGGGTGAAGGTTAGGGTGAATTCAAATACCGTGGAGGTGTCGGTGGCGAAGGGAATAAAAATGTGGTTGTATTGAGTGGCAAATGCTTCGGCGGTAGAACCTGCGTAACCATAAATTGTGGTAGAAGTTGTAGAAATTGCATAGGAGAAATTGCCAATCGTTGTCGTCGGGGATAAAAATGTAAGAACCGACAAGTCAGCGCAACTAGTGAATGCATTGGTGCCTATGCTTATCAATCCATCGGGGAATGTGAGGTTCATCAAACCAGTGCATCTAGAGAAAGCAGAATTGCCTATACTCGTCAATCCCTCGGGGAATGTGAGGCTCGTTAAGCCGGTACAACCTCTGAATGCAAAATTGCCTATGCTCGTCAATCCTTTGGGGAGCACAAGGCTCGTCAAGCCGGTGCAACCTTCGAATGCATGAATGCCCACGCTCGTCAATCCTTCGGGAAGTGTGAGGCTCGTCTCGTCGGTGAATCCGGAGAATGCATAATCGCCTATGCTCGTCACACTTCCGTCGGTGGGAATCTTGCTGTTTTTGCATCCGGCAATCAATACCTTGGCTGCTGTCTCTATTAAACAATTATCTATACTATGATATACAGCATTTCCTTGCGCAACAGCAATATACGAAAGATTATTGCATCCAAAAAACGCCCCATTACCTATGCTCTTCACACTTATCGGAATTTCTATATTCGTCAAACAGCTGCATTCACTGAACGCGTGAGAACCTATCCACGTCACACTTGTTGGAATTTCTATATTCGTCAACCGGTTGCATTCATTGAACGCATAAGGTCCTATCCACGTCACACTTGTTGGAATTCTTATATCCAGCAAACTACTGCATCTAGAGAACGCAGTAGAACCTATACGCGTCACACCCATCGGAATTTCTATTTCCGTCAAACTACCGCATCCTCGGAATGCAAAATTACCTATACTCGTTATCCCTATTGGAATTTCTATATTCATCAAATTTTTGCATTCATAGAACGTATAATCGCCGATGTTCGTAACTCCGTCAGAAATGTTTACCGTTTTTATAGAACTACGGTATGAATACCACGGAGAAGCAGTACTAAGAGAGTAGTCTTCCATTGCGCCCGAGCCGGAGATGGTTAATTCTCCCGTGTCGGTGTCCAATTCCCATGTCAGATTGTCCCCTTCTGCCCCGCAGGTTCCGCTTACTTGCTCGGCAGAAGCCACAAGAATCACAGTGTTGGACAGAAGAACTGACAGGCAAAGCAACAAACCTATCAACCGTAAAAATTGTTTTTTCATTTTCTTTTCCCCTTCTTAAAACAAAATAAAAAGTGCGCAGCTCGTAGCCACGCACGAAAAACACATGACTCCGATTGCTGCGACACAACTTTTCGTAAACTCAAAAGGGTAGGCGAAAAAAGAGCATGCATTTTTACCATATGATAAAAATGGCCATCCCCAATTGAGTTTTATTCAGTTGTGTCGCATTTTTGATTATATCACAAAATGTCCCGTTTGTAAACAGAAAATCAAGAAAAAAGAAAAGTTTTGATTTTTTGTGGCAAACGGTTTTCAAAAAGCAAAAAGCGATGCCTTGAAACAAGCATCGCTTTTCTACATATTATTTCAATTAATTACTCTGCCGAGAATGCGTAGATGGTGGTGTAATCGTAATTTTCTCCCACATCCAACACAACATTGGTGAAGCCCTTTTGGTTGATACTGTCGGGCATATGTTGAGTCTCAAGGCAAAGCGCCATTTGCTTGGTTTTAACAAGTCCACCTTTGAAGGGATAGCCATCATCGGCAAGGAAATTGCCTGTGTAAAGCTGCACACACGGCTGATTGGTGTACATCTTCATGACACGACCCGACTTGGGATCCTTGAGGGTGGCACGCAGGACAGGTTCTTTGGTTTCTCCTCCCGCGAAGTTGAAGCAATGGTCATAGCCGCCTGCAATTTTAAGATCAGCGTTATCCGCATTGATATCCTGTCCGACCTTCTTTCCTGCGCGGAAATCAAAGGGCGTTCCCTCTACGGAAGCGAGCTCGCCCGTCGGAATCAGCTTTTCATCGGTTCTGACGTAACTGTCGGCATCCATTTGCAGGAAGTGATCGTGGATACTGCCCGAGGCATAGCCGCCAAGGTTAAAGTAAGCGTGGTTGGTCAGATTGAGGATCGTCTTTTTATCCGTCGTCGCTTCATAGCGGATAGAAAGAGCATTCTCTTTGGAGAGGGTATAGGTCACACGGACGGTTAGAGTACCGGGGTAATTCTCTTCTCCGTCGGGAGAAACATAGGTCAGCTCAAGCGCAGGCTCGTCACCGTCCTTGGCAACAACATCCCAAATTTTCTTGTTGAAGCCTTCCTTTCCGCCATGGAGATGGTTGCCGTTATTGTTGAGAAACAAGGAATATTCCTTGCCGTCAAGGGTGAATTTTCCCTGTCCGATGCGGTTACCGAAACGACCGATCAATGCGCCCTGATAGCCGGATGCATTTACATAATAATCCAAATTGTCATAGCCGCCGACCACATCGGTCAATCTGCCGTCCTTGTCGGGAACATGGATCTGGGAAAGCGTACCGCCCATATCCAAGATCATAACGCGCATTCCGTTCGCATTGGACAGTGTATAGGCGTGGACTTTTCTACCGTCCGCAAGCGTTCCGAAGTATTTCTTTTCAATATTATTCATTGCTGCATTTCCTTTCAGTCACCGTATCCATTGGGGTTATTCTTCTGCCAGTTATTGGCATCACGGCACATATCTTCGATATTATACTCAGCCTTCCAGCCAAGAATCTCATAGGCGCGTGTTGGATCCGCATAACACTCATCGATGTCACCGGGGCGGCGGTCAACGATCTCATACTTGATCTTGATGCCCGTAGCCTTCTCGTAAGCCTTGACGATATCAAGAACCGAATAACCGACACCTGTACCGATGTTAAAATGCTCTACTCCCGTCACGGTGCTTGCGCGGTCAAGCGCTTTGAGATGGGCTTTGGCGAGGTCAACGACGTGGATATAATCACGCACGCCGGTACCGTCATGGGTGTTGTAATCGTTTCCAAACACCGAAAGGTGATCCCGTTTGCCGGATGCCACTTGGGTGATATAGGGCAAAAGATTGTTGGGAATTCCCTTGGGGTCCTCTCCAATACGACCGCTCTTATGAGCGCCGATGGGATTAAAATATCGAAGAATGGATACACTCCACTCATTGTCTGCCACATAAACATCCTTGAGAATGCGTTCGATCATCAATTTGGTCTCGCCGTAGGGGTTGGTAGTAGAAAGGGGGAAATCCTCGCGGATCGGCACACTTTCGGGCTTTCCGTAAACGGTAGCCGAGGAGCTGAACACGATTCGCTTGGCACCGTGCTTCTGCATGATCTCACAGAGATTGAAGGTACCGGTTAGGTTATTATGATAGTAGCGCAAGGGCTGTGCCACCGATTCCCCAACGGCCTTGAGTCCCGCAAAATGGATCACACTGTCGATCTCATTCTCCGAAAAGATCTTGTCAATAGCATCATAGTCAAGCAGATCCGCCTCATAGAACTTGAAATCCTTACCCGTAATCTCACGAATACGATCAAGTACAACAGGCTTGCTGTTGCAGAAATTGTCGAGGACTACCACGTCTCGGTTGGCGTTCAGCAGTTCAACGATAGTATGGGAGCCGATAAACCCGGCGCCGCCTGTAACAAGAATAGACATTCCATTTACCTCTTTAAATTTACTTGATTATTTCCAAAGACCGTCGGGATATACGCCGGCATCGATCAGACTGCGGATTCCGGCAACTACACCCGGTTTGTCCTCACTGTAAGTGACACCGAACCACTGGGCCTCGGTAATGTAAGTTTTGACCTTGCACTTGCCTTCCTTCATAGCATTGTCTACCGAAAACGGCAGATAACATTCTTTTTTCATAGGATCATCGGAAAGAGTGCCGAGGAATTTTTCGAAATCCTTTTCCAAATAATCCAAGATCGAAGGCGTAAAGCCCCAGAAATTCATAGATACCATGGTGTTGTACGGCAAAGGATATTTGTTATCGTCAACAATGGAAACTGCCATATCGCCGTTGGGCATGATTTTAGTGGTTTCCACAATGCTCTCCAAATATCCGTTTTCGTTCACTTGGCAAACACCGCGAGACACCGTTCCGTTTTCGGTCAAGGTATTTCCCAAGACATAGCCAACCATGGCTACATTCCCCACGCCATCGATATCCTCGGCTTTGGAAAGATGCGCCGCAATGGTTTCATATGCCTCTTTTCCGTAGAAATCGTCCGCATTGATCACGGCGAAATTATCGGTAAGATATTCCTTGGCGCAAAGCAAGGCATGGGTAGTACCCCAAGGCTTTGTGCGACCTTCGGGAATGCGGTCGGCACCGACATAGCGCTCCGGCTTTTGGAATGCATATTCCACCTTGATCTTATCGCCGATGCGAGCACCTACCGTATCCTGAAAATCCTTCAGCATCGCTTCCTTGATAACAAAAACCACTTTATCAAATCCCGCTCTTACCGCATCGTAAACTGAAAAGTCCAGAATAAATTCACCGTCTTTGGTGATGGGATCGATCTGCTTCATTCCGCCATATCTCGAACCAAGACCGGCAGCCAAAACAACAAGCGTCATATTTACCTCCAAATATTTGTTGTGCATATGCACATACTTCGTAAATATTATAACTCATATTTCCTTGGAAATCAATAGCTTTACGAATTTTGCGATAATTTTTTCGATAGGAGAAACAATAAAACAAGCGAATTGTGAAAAAAATATCATTTTCCTATTGACAAGTGTCGTTTTTTATGTTAAAATTTTGTATCAGTTGAGACACTTTTGGAGGTGAATCTATGGATTTGATTTCTCGGCTTCTCTCGCATCCCCTTTTTCGAGGGGTAAATCCCGATATTCTTTCCGAAAAGATTCAAAACGGTTCGGTTATTCCGGTTGAATTTGCCGCAGGGGCGACAGTCTACTCGCCTCAAGAAAAGGAGAAAAAAATGGGCTTTCTTCTTTCCGGCTCAGCCTCGGTTTTTTCTGCCGACCCGAACAACACCGTTCTTTTGCGTATGTTAAATGCCGGAGATACCTTTGGGGTGGCAAATCTGTTCAGTCAAAAGGAGGAATTTGTCAGCTTGATCGTAGCCAAAAAAGCGTGTCGAGTAGTATTCTTCCCCGAAGAAACAGTTCGACTGTTTTTGTGTGAAGATCCGACTTTTTGTATGAATTATATTCGGTTTCTTTCTGACCGCATCTGTTTTTTGAATGAAAAGATTTCCTGCTTTACTGCCGGAAGTCCCGAACGAAAATTGGCCTTCTTTTTGCTTTCCTGCGGCAATAAAGAAATGGAACAATATTCACTCAATATTAATGCAAATTCCCTATCAGATATGCTGAATATAGGACGTGCTTCACTTTATCGTGCTTTTGACAGCTTGATCAACGAAGGTCTGATTCGCAAAGAAGGAAAACAAATTATTGTACTTGATAAAAATGCTCTCAAGATCCGCTTTGGTTAATTGCAGAGATTTTTATATAAAAAAATTCTTATGAAAGAGGTAAAACCAATGAAAAAAATCCTTACTCTATTACTCGTACTCGCCTTGATGCTTTCGTGCATTACTCTTATTCCTGCCTGCAACGGCTCGCAAGAAACCGATACCGAAGGCACGAACGAAAGTGACACCAACAACGACGAGACCAATGGTACCGATTCGGAAAACAAGCTCGATACCGAATTGGATATTCGCATTTCGGTTCTTAACGGCACAACCGGATTCGGTGCCGCAAAGCTGATGGATGCTGCCAATAAAAAGACGGCGGCTTTGGACTACAAGTTCAAGGTTGAGACTGACGCATCGGTTATCAATGCAGGAATCATCAACAACGAGATCGATATTGCCGCGCTCCCCACCAATGCCGCATCGGTTCTTTACAACAAAACACAAGGCGGTGTTAAGGTTATTGCCCTCAATACGTTGGGTGTTCTTTATGTTGTAGAAAACGGCAATACCGTCAATTCCCTTTCCGACCTCGCAGAAAAGACGGTATACTGCCCGGCGCAGAATCCCGAGTTTATCTTCCGCGCCGTTTGTCAACTTAGCAATGTGGAAAATGTTACCGTTGATACCACATATGCACAACCCGCAGCATTGATGAGCGCGGTTGCCACCTCCTCCGAGGGTATGATCGCTGTACTCCCCGAGCCTATCGTTTCTGTGGCGATGAACAAGAATGCCAATCTTCGTGTGGCGCTTGATATCACCGAAGAATGGGAAAATAGCAAAGATGAACCTTTGACGCAGGGCTGTATCGTTGTTCGTACTGCGTTCCTTGAGGAGCATCCCGACGAGGTGGCGAAGTTCCTTGAGGAGTACAAAGCCTCCATTGAATTTTTGAATGCAAATGTTTCCGAAGCCGCTCAAATGGTAGTGGATCTCGGTATTTACGCAGGCGCCGCTGCTATTGCGGAAAAGGCCATTCCCAAGTGCAACATCGTTTATATGGATGGTGAGGATATGATGAATGCTCTTTCCGCATTCCTTGATGTAATGCACGGAGTCAACCCTCAATCCGTAGGCGGTGCTCTTCCCGCGGAGGATTTCTATTATAGCAAATGAAAAAAGCCAATACCGCAAAAAAACTGGGGAGCGTACTGATTATTGTCCTCTTTTGGATTGCCGTTTGGTTTTGCGCAGCACGTTTTGTGGATAAGGAGCTTTTGCTTCCCTATCCGCATACGGTGTTGCGAGCCTTGGCAAAACTCTGCTTGGATCCGCAGTTCTGGAAAAATGTAGGATTGACTTTGGGGCGTATTTTATTGGGGATCCTATTGGGAACTATATTGGGAACCGGCTTGGCCATTCTCACTTGTCGATTCTCTTTTGTTTACCGATTGGTGTCCCCCTTGATCACGGTAATTCGCGCAACTCCTGTTGCCTCTTTTATTATCTTGGTACTGATTTGGCTGGGTGCCGGTAAAATGCCCGTGTTTATCTGTTTTCTTATGGTGCTTCCCATTGTTTGGGCGGCGGTGAGTGACGGAATTCGGGCACTGGACGGAAAAATGGCTGAAGTGTGCAAGGTTTACCGGTTTTCTTTCGTAAAACGTCTCAAATATTTTTACATCCCCTCTGTTCTTCCCTATTTTCTTTCGGCCTGCAAGACTTCGATCGGCATGGCTTGGAAAGCAGGGGTGGCTGCAGAGGTTTTGGCTGTGACGCCAAATTCTATAGGAAAACAACTTTACAATACAAAGATCTACCTCGAGACTCCCGAGCTTTTTGCGTGGACAACGGTGGTGATCCTTTTGAGTCTGGCGATTGAAAAAACCGCCACGCTTCTATTGCGACGGCTTCGGAAAAGGAGGTCTTATGCTGAGAGTTGATGGAATTTGCAAACAATTTGGTGATAAGGTAGTTTTGAACAACATATCATTTACCCTTGGTCAAACGGGGGTCACAGCGATCATGGGAGCTTCCGGTATTGGAAAAACCACCTTGCTCAACATCATTGCCGGTCTGGAACACGCCGATTCGGGAACGGTTGATTCTACCTTTCTTAAAATCTCATATAAATTTCAAGAGCCGCGTCTCTTCGAATGGTTGACGGCACAGGATAATATTAAGGTCGTGCTTGCCGAGGGTAAGGAAACATCGAAGGTCGCAGAAGCGTGGTTGGAAGGGATGGGGCTTTCCGAAAGTCTTCACCTATATCCTTCTCAACTTTCGGGTGGAATGCAGCAGCGTGTTTCCCTCGCTCGAGCCCTTGCCTTCGGTGGTGATCTTTTGCTTCTTGATGAGCCTTTCAGCGCCGTTGACAGCGAAACACGTGAGGTTTTGATAAATATTATTTCAGAGTATGCCAAAGATCATGCTGTGGTTTTGGTAACGCACAATATTGAAGAAGTCTATGCTCTCGGAGCGGACATAATTACTTTGGGGGGAACATTTGAGCCGGAAGATAATTCTTGACTGTAGATCGTTTGAGCGGTTGGTTCTTCCTTTGTTGCCTTACCTCCCCTTTACGGAATCTCCTTTCTGCACCCCTTTAATAACAAAAATGCCGTATGCCTCCCTTTCGAAGCATACGGCATTTAATTCACTTCTTTTTCCGTTCTTTTACGACCCGGGAAATAAGATGGTAATCATTAGTCAATATCGTATCGATTCCCATGTCAAGAAATTGGCGTGTCTCTTGTTCATCATCTGACCAAAAAACATTACAGTAAATCCCGTTTTGGTGCGCTTTTTCTATCATCTCTTGATTGAAATAGCCTTTCATAAGCTGAATTTTCTTGCATTCATACTTTATGGCTCTTTCTACCATTCCCCAGCGGTCATCCCCTCCTCCGCAACAACGAGAAATGTCGGGGGCTACCTCTTTGGCAAGTCGGAGGAAATTATCGTTGCCGGACATGAAATATACATATTGCTTACAGTCATATTTGTCAATAAGTGCCACGATCTTTTCTAAAATCGCTCTGTCATACTCACAGGTATTGTTGACCGTCTTGACATGAATGTTCATAATCACATGGCAGGCAAATTTCTTCAGAATCTCTTCAAATTTTAAGATCTTCAATCCCTTGAATTTCTCGCCGTATTTGACTCCAAAATCGTAGTTCAGCAACTCTTCATATGTGTGCTCATAGACCTTTCCGATACCGGTCGATACACGCTCCAGGGTAGGATCGTGGATCGATACGACCTCTCCGTCCTTGGTGTACCACAGATCGAATTCGATCTCCTCTGCGCCCATAGCCACCGCCGCACCAAACGCAGGCATACTGTTTTCGGGCGAAATGGTGCAAAATCCGCGGTGAGCACAAACTCTGGGATATGGCATAAAATCGTCGGGTCTGACAATAGCGCTTCCCGCAGGGCGGTACTTCCATGGCTTCCGCCCTTTTTCGATGTATTCGTAATGCGCAGACAGCGGGTTTCCAAAACCGGCAGGCTTATAATATTTTTTGGTTACGTCAATATCAACGGTCGCCATTCCCACGCGACTGTACAGATTGGTCAACACCTCTCCTGTGGGAGCGACGATCATGCTCGCGCCGCCGATATTGGAATTTTCGTCCATGGATACCGACGAGCGAACCACATAGGCATTGGTGTTGTACGCGAGAAATTGCGAAATGATCTTCAGCGCCTCATGGGTATCGCTTCTTTGGTGGGAGCACCCGATGATCACATCCAATTTTTGCCGCGCCATATTGGCAAAGCTCTCATAGAAATAAAAGTCATAGCAGGTCAAAAATCCAAATCGAATTCCCTCGATCTCTATAACCGTCGGTTCGGAAAACTCGAAGGCATATTCGGTATCTTGCGTGGGATCCGCCACCTCTCCGGGGGTGGGTTGCTGCTTATAGTACATTCCCACGACCTCACCGTTTCGGTCAAAGGCATAGGTGGTATTGATATATCCCCGTTCAAATCTTGATCTTGCGTTGATAAATACCATAGCATGACAGCGTTTGGCCGTCCGGGAAGCGGCATCAAGGATACTTTTGTTATACTTTTCTACGCTACCAAGCCGTTGCTCCACCGTTTTGGCTAAACAGGGAATGTCGCATGACTCCGGCAATACAATCAGATCCATCGAAGGATCACATTCCTCCAGCAACTCCAGTTCTCGCGTATAGCACGCATCCGATTGGGAATAATCCGCCGAATATGGCGGTTGAATGATACAAACCTTCATTTACGATGCTCCTTCATTGATTGATTTGACACCATTATACAATATTCTTGGCACATTGTAAAGAATTTTATAAAATTGCCTTGCTATATTTTTAAAAGTATGCTAAAATGATGAGGGAGTGATGAAAATGGAATTTCTGCAATTGCGCTATTTTTATGAAACCGCACAAAACGAGAATTTGACCAAGACCGCCGAAAAATTTATGGTTCCCTCTTCTTCGGTATCGGCTTCGATCAAACGGTTGGAAACAGAACTTGGAACCAAACTCTTCGACCGCTCCGCTAACCGAATCAAGCTCAATGAAAACGGATATCGTTTGGCAGAAACACTGGGAGAAATCTTTGAAAAGTTGAAACAAACCGTATCGGACATCACAGGATCGCAAACTCAACCATGCGAGATCGGCATGCTGATACGAACACGTCGGAAATGGATCACTGAGCTGATCATCGAATATCGAGAAACGCATCCCGACGTATGTTTCCGCATTTCCAACGATTTCAGCACACGGGATTTTGAAGATTTTGACATCATTATTGACGAGCAGTCAGACATTTATGGAGACCGAGAGCGTTTCTTACTTGTTGTGGAGCAATTTTGCATAAAAGCCTCCAAAAACAGCCCGCTGGTCGGACGGTCGTTGACCTTTCGACAGTTGCGCGAGCAACCGTTTGTTATGCCACCTCTCAATAACGGTGTTCGCAAGCTCTTGGATTCCACAGGCAAGCGGCATGGCTTTTCGCCAAAAATCACCATTGAATGCAATGATACCTATTGCCTCGCCAAATATGTGAAGGCTAATATGGGGCTTACACTCGGGTCACGGCGCGCCTTAGCGGGCGATGCGGAAAAGGATATGGTCGCACTGAATGTGACGGACTTTCACGAAACACAGGCGGTATATGTGTATCACCGTCGTTGGAATGCTCACGAAAAGGAGATTCGCGAGTTTTGCGAGTTCTTGTTTAAAAAGGGACAGGAACGCATTTGACAATATAAAAAACTTCCTCCGTTAACAGTATTGGAGGAAGCTTTTTATGTTTATCTCTCATGACCGCTAAGTGGTCTGCAAAAGCTTTTTCTATGACAGTGCGGACATTTTACAAGCCGTTTTCTGCCAAAGCGGATCCACACAGAGATATCATACCATCTCGGTCGAAATCGATTTTTGCATTCGGGACATTCGTAGGTTTGAATAACGATCAAGCAATGAGAGATTATACTGATTATAACGATGGAAATTATCAATAAAACAGGATGCATCTCGATCCTCCTTTTCCCAATATGCAAAAAATCAGAAACTATTCCTTATTTCAAATATTTTTCAACTGCCGCTCCGATTACCTTGGCCATACGGTAAAATCCAAGATCATTGGGATGGCATCCGTCAACAGAACAGCTATCACGCATATCGTCGCCAAACAGCGTTACACCGTCGATAAAAGTGACCTGATCATCCCCTTCCGCGAGCGCCTGCTCGTAGGTGCGCTTGATGATCTCTGTTCTTGGGTGAGGCAATACTTCGGGATCAATATTGGGACGGCTGACCATGATGATCGGTGTGTTCGGTTGATACTCACGAAACCGCTTGTAGAACGCATAGTGCGTTTTTTCCAAATGGGCAACATTGGGCGCATTGTGGTCGTAATCCAACACAAAAACACTCATTTCAAGACCGCCGATATAGTCAGCCATGGCGCTCTCTCCTTTGGCATTGCCCGAAAAACCAAGGTTGATGTGGTCAATGTCAAGCGCTAAAGAGATCATATTCTCGTAGGCATTGGCGGGGCGCGATGCACATCCGCCTTGGGTAATGGAGGAGCCGTAATAAACCACGGGAGCAATGTCTCGGTAGCGAGCTGCGGGCTCGATAGCAGCCCCCTCGCGCAGACCGATATAAACCTCCGAAACCTCATTATAAAGCGGCATATGCATTAGAAAATCATTCATTCCAATATTGTTTTGGAAGATCATTCGCTCATATCCGTTTTTATCGTCGGCCGTCGGCATGGCATTTTTGATAAAGTGATATTTTCCATTCTCATAACGGTAAAGATCAAAGCCTGAGGAACCGGAGCGAGGCATATGCGACATATTGTTGAGCTCTTTATAATAAACGCGAATGGCGATATAAGGCGAATCGGTACGAAAACGAATACGACCGCCTGCGGTTTTTCGACACAAAACGGATACCGAAGAACTGATCGTTTCTGCAATATCGGCGGGCATCCGACGAAAAGACTCCCCGTTTTGGGGATCATACAAACCATAGATGTCAAAGCCATCCTCCGTTACATTGTGCCAAACCACATCTGCTTTATCTACGTTGGACTGAATTTCAAAGTTACGATCCAATTTTTCAATTCCCATAGTTGAACCTCCGTCGTGTACTTTTTAATATAAACCATTATATCACGGAGTTGCGAATAAAACAATAGCTTTTCCCCCTTTAAATTTCAAAAAAATTTGCGTTTCCCTATTGCATTTTTGAAAAAAGTATGATATAATAATCGAGTCGTCACGAGATGGAACTATATCTCGGACGAAAAATTCAATACGGAAGCGTATCGAAGTGGTCATAACGGGACTGACTCGAAATCAGTTGTACCTCACGGTACCGTGGGTTCGAATCCCACCGCTTCCGCCAGCTCTGCGGGTTCAACCGCAAAAAATGAAGCCGTAAGGATTACCTTGCGGCTTTTGTTTTTATAGGGAGGTATATATGAATCGTATATTCTTCGATGCTTTTAATCGTCTTGACAAATTATGTGGCCAATGCTACG
Organism: Eubacteriales bacterium; assembly: GCA_045537235.1. Taxonomy (GTDB): domain Bacteria; phylum Bacillota; class Clostridia; order Oscillospirales; family CAG-272; genus RGIG8775. The sequence goes on along the minus strand of JAZSPB010000156.1, from coordinate 20,681 downwards.
GTGCCCAGCATGGAGTCAGCGAATATATTAGAGATATGAAAAATAAGACAAGAGACGGATCTTACTTTATCCCAAATTGGGAATCGGACTTGGCGCGATTGAAAAAATATCGCCACAAAAGAAACCGTCTGGCGCATGACATTGGGGCGTTTGATGAGGAACTTTGCTCTCAAGAAGATATTGATTGGATCGAAAATTTTTATTCCCGTATTATAAATCGAACCGATCCCATAGCTCAGCTGAATCAATTGCAAAAGACCAAAAGACAAATGGATTCTCCCTCTATGCGACCAACTATTATTAGAGTCCCTGAATCTTACAGGGATGATACGTCTTTTCCCGAATGGGCCAAGTTGTTACTGGCATCACTGGGCATTGCATTAACTCTTTTTTTGATTTTTGTGATCTTTCAAAACTGATTCATTATAAAATCAAAAGCTGAACCCTCTTTTTCGGATTCAGCTTTTTCTTTTTTCTCAATCAAAGCGCTTTCAACACCTCACACTCATCCAAAACAGACGAAAATCAAAGAAAGCGGTTTTATGATTTTTTCTCATTCGACTCCGTATGGCCAATCAATGATTCCACCAAATTCCTTGACATTGCTGTAACCAAGGTCGGCAAGAACTTGCGACGCATTTTTGCTTCGACGTCCGCTTCGGCAATAGACTAAAATTAACCAGTCCTTTTTCTTCAGAATCTGCTCCGCCCTTTCAGCAATCTCGTAGTCGGGGATCAAGATAGCGCCCGGGATATGACTTTCGTTATATTCTTCATCGGTTCTTACATCCAATATTATATAGTCGGTTTCGGTATCCATAAGGTGCTTTGCTTGTTGGGCTGAAATGCTTATATACTCGTTTTTTTCGCTACTCTCCACTCTGCTCTCCTCTTTATTTTCCTTCTCTCCTTGCTGACCGCAAGAAGATAATATTGTTATAATTATTAGCAACAATACCGAAAAATATTTCATATTCATCTCAATTTTAAGCCGTCGGAAAATGCATGGCCTACCTTTTCACCAAGAACGAGATACTCGTTATTCATAGGATCGAAAGTGATGGGGCGCAGCTTGGCGGGATCAACTTTTCCCTTCTCGTTGAGGATCCCTTCATCGGCGCTGACATTGACGATCTCGCCCACAAGGCGGCAAGTATGCTCGTCATAGCTGATCAATTTACATTCTACAGCCATAGAAAGCTCATCGATAAGAGGAGCGTCGACGAACTCGCTTGGGGTAGTATGGAATCCGATGTGAGTCAGTTTGTCTGATACTTTATTGCCCGAAACAATTCCCAGATAGTCACATTCGACCACATGGGCTGCATCAGCCATGCTGACCGTGAACGCACCTCGGGCAAGAATGTTCTTTGTTGTTTTGTGATCGGGACTTATGCAAACACTGATCTCCGCTTCCTCGCTGATACCGCCCCACGCAGCATTCATAGCATTGGGGATTCCCTGCTCGTCATAAGCGGCGATGATAAATACCGGCTGGGGGTAAAGAAAAGGTTTGGCTCCAAAATTTTTTCTCATGTTCATTCTCCTTTTTTATTTATAAATCTGTCTGCTCAACGCAAATATTTCTATGTCTGATTTCCCTTATCCTTAAACGGCAAATAATGAGATCTGGAGGTAATCTCCTCATAAAACTGCTCAATGCCGACCTCTCTTATTCTTTCATTTCCTTCTTTCCACTCGGCAATGACGACGGGGTGGAATATGTCGGACTTCAGCTTGTTGCAAGGAAACTCTGCACATTCGGCACAAAACTCCACACCGTGGCTTGATGTACATTCAAGAATAAAACACCCCTCAATACAGCACTGACCGTGAGTATTGTCTCGGCATCCGTTACAATGGCGCTTTGAATATTTAACCAGCTTATCATCAAAAGCTTGAAAATCCGCCTCACGTTGCCGCCACCGTTCGGGCAACATCATTTGATTAAACTCGCAAAAGCCGTCAAAATAGTGGTGTAGCTTCTGCGCAGTTTGCGCGATCACACCGTCTTTCATCGAGGGACAGGTATAACAGCAGAGGGCGCAAGGAGCGATGGCTTTTAAAATTTTTTCTTTATCCATAGGGGTACTCCTTTCTTACAACAATAGAATCCTCGTCGGTCAATGCAATCACTTTGTATTTTCCATCTGCTTTCAGCGCATCATAATGTTCTTGTCGTTCCGAGGTGAAGTGACAGATCAAAACACCGTCAAACAAACCAAGACCATGAAAATCAGCAAATCCGCCGGGAACGGTATCGTATCTTGAAACATGGGAAATGTCCGCCGAGACAATGTGGGCGCCTGCGCTTCCTCCGATATAAGTAACCCCCGCTTGTATATACCGAATCATCTCGGTATCAAAATGGCATTTTCGTATTTTTTGGAGGGTTTCGAAGGTATTGCCGCCGCTGATGTACAACACATCAATATCCAAGCCAAAATATTGTTCGGGCTCTCGATGATCAAAAATTGTAATATTTTCTTTCGAAAATCCCCGCTTTTGCATCCAATTATAATATTTTTCACTATGTATCGCCTCTCGCGTTGCCTTTTCGTTGGGAACAAACAAAAGACGGCATTCATGGATGGGTTTAGGCAAATTATCGATTATGATTTTCTGCGATTTCTCGTTGGAAAAATCGCAGGATGATAAGATTAAATTCATGCTGTTTTTTGCTTTGTATTGCATCGTATTGCATCATTCTTTCTATGTTTTAGATTTTGGCATACTTTGATAAAATAGATGTGGTTAGAATTGATATTACCGCCCCAAATTAACAAGAGCACGCGATATTTCTTCCGCTTTTTCCTCAATTTCCCGACAAATATCAGTGCGCCAGAAAGCAAATTGCAGAAGCCCTTCCCGGTCCTCTGAATCTGTCTTGAGATATTGTGGATAACCATATTTGCTAATGCACAACTGAAACAAATATACATATGGCATGGATGCCAGATCAATAGATGTCAGCGGAGAAAATCGCATATATGTTGCTACATATTCGCAAAAGTCTGCTATGTCAATGTGCGCCTGAGTTCTGCAAATTGACGACGACTGCACATAAGAACGCATGATCTCCCATGCCACAGGAAGTCTACAGGCAGAAGAAAAGTCAATAACCGCTTTTATATGACCATTTTCACAAACAAGCTGACAGCCTTGATAATCACCGTGAGTTGGCAAATAGGTAATTCCTTTATAGTGCTTCTTGAATTCTTCGCTGCGAGCCACCAATTTCTTCTTGTATTTCAAATCAGACAAAATTCGCTCGCGATGGGAATCGTTCGTCCTTTGTTCGGCAACAGGGATCAATGCCTCGTATCCCGCGATAATCGCCTCGGAAGAAACGCGTTTTAGCCACTTCTCCCCCATATCCGTAGGAAGCGGATAGTCGCGCAGAATCTGATGCATTTTTCCCAATTTTTCAGCTAGTTCAGGAAGCATTTCTTTCGGAAAATCGTTGTATCCGAACGTAGTTCCCTCTACAAATTCCTGCAAGCAGATCAAACTATCATCATATATAAAACCGACGGAATTGTCAATGGTTCGATAGAATCGAGCGGTAGGAAATTGATTTTTGATAAGAAAATCTGTCAAATTTGCCTCGCGCGCCAAATCATCTTTACTAAAGCCTTTTTGAAATTCTTTCAAAAAATATGTTTGCGTTTCATCTGAGATCCGATAGCAATTTGCTGTACCCAGCTTCAATTTTTTCACTGAAAGAATATTGATATTGTAATAATCTTTTATGAGTTTTTGAATTCGCTCCGTATTCAAAACCGATCTTTGAAGTGCCATAAAAACCCCTCGCATTCTATCAAGTAAGCATTAGTTTTTCAAGAATTTCTTTATCTGCCGGACAAAAATCGTATTCGGGAATCTCCGCGGTCGTGATCCACTTGATATCACTGTGCTCCAGCATTTTTGGCTCACCTTCGGTAATGTGGGCGTTGAAAAGTGTCAGGTGTACCGTGATATCGGGATATTCGTGCGTGACCTCCATGAAAATATCCTCTACGGCAACCGTGACTGCCAGCTCTTCATGACATTCACGGACCAGGGCAGTTTCTCGACTTTCCCCTGCCTCCACCTTGCCGCCAACAAATTCCCATAGGAGCCCCCGCGCTTTGTGGGGCGGGCGCCGACATATCATAAATCGATCTTCGCGCCATATGAGTGCGGCAACTACTTCGGTCATACTTTTCCCTCTTTCTTCAATTCGCTCATCAGCCCGCAACAACCGTCGTAAATATCCCGATAGGCGATATCAAACCGCTCGCTGTACCATGGATCAGACACATCGCCCGGGCGATCGGTATAGTCCATGAGTTTGCGGATCTTGCCGTTCGGGTCTCCGCCGAGAATGCGGTGCATATTGCGGATATTGGCGCTGTCCATTCCGATAAAAAGATCGTACTTTTCGTAATCATTTTTTTGCAGTTGAACCGCCCGTTTGCCCTCGCAAGAAATGCCGTGTCGGGTCAATTCTGCCTTTGCGGGTGGATAGATGGGATTGCCGATTCCATTCCATATCTCTTCGGTAGAGGTGGCACTTGATTCTATGATAAGATCCATTCCTTCTTGTTTGGATAGATTTCGAAGAATAAATTCTGCCATCGGGCTTCGGCAGATGTTGCCGTGACAAACAAACATAATTCGTTTCATTTTCTCTCCTTTACAGTTCAACGGAAATTTCCGAATCAAACACAATACTGTCGGGGGTTACAATGCAGTCCACGGCCATGACTTGAACACCACTGCGAAAAGCCGCTCTTAAGGCATCACCAAAGGATTTCTGCATCTCATCGTGGGGACGCACGACACGAATGCCCTTCATCTGAACCACAAATAGCAGATAGGCCTCGTAGCCCTCACCAACACACGAAGCAAGCTCATTCAAATGCTTTATGCCCCGTTCGGTCGGCGCATCGGGAAACCTCGCCACACCGTCATTCTCCAAAGTCACACCCTTGACTTCCAAAAATGCGCGACGATCTCCGTCCTCGATATAAAAATCAAACCGAGATGTCCCCCATGTGACCTCACGGCGAATGTTGGCTTTTTTCGAAAACAGGGCGCCTGACCGCAACCACTCGTCTGCCACATCATTGGCAATCTGCGAATCCATGTTAATAAGGAGCGGCGCCCCGCCGTCTCTTTGCTTCACCACTGCGATCAGATCATATTTGGTTTTTCTTTTTAGATTATCGAAAACTGAAAGGTACACAGTTGCGCCTTCAATCAGCAGTTCACGACAACGTCCCGTATTCTTGACGTGCGCCACTTCAACCTTGCCGTTTATCTCAACGTGTGCAATAAAACGGTTGGGACGAGAAAGAAAAATGGCGGGAATTATGTTTTGATATTTCATAGACCTCTTCGAGACAACGGTTTTTCTCCGTCGACTTTATATAAGTTTATTCACATTTTCAGGTTCCAAAATCGGTTCTTTTTCTTCTTTGAGGATCCTTACAAGATTATCTGCCATACGTTGGGCAATCAAAGAAAAGCCCTTTTCATTGATATGGGAATTGCTAAACCCGAAATAGCTGTCTCGGCATTCGCAATATTCCTCACTTGGTTGAATAGCAAACCAATCGGTTCCGTCTGTTGTCTGATGAGACATAAGCGACATAGCTCGCGTCACAATATAACAATCTTCACTTTCTCGGCAAAAATCTTCCTGTGCTCGCATGATCTCATAAATATTATTGGGCAGTTTATCTCCCCAAAATCCGACTCGGACGCAGAAAAAGTGTGTAAAACCCAAGGTCTTCATATGCGACCAAAGAATCTCCAAACGGAGTTTGTACTCCTCGCACGAAATGGCGCGGTCTGACTCTCCTTGGCACCAAACCAAGGCTTTGACCGATGTGTCCTCTCCTTCAAAGTGCTTCTTTGCATCCGAGAAAAAATCGGTCACCTTTTCATCAAAATACGCAGATGCACCGTTTCGCATAGGTGACGAGTTGATCGTTTTCCAATCGGAATTATGACACGCATTATGTTTTTCCACTGTTTTGTTGTAATGTTCAACCATATCTTTGTTGAAATAATGCACGATTGAAACGCCGCCTTTAGCAATGTGCGCATAAGCACATTTTTGACCTCTTTTCTCCCATTCGGTAGCAAACAGCGGTGCCATAGAACAACCTGCCATCATAGTCGATTCGCTAAAATGATCAAATCGGTATTCCTCATGCGCCTCTTGGCATTTCAAATTACACATGGCAGGACAAAAATAAGTGGTTTTTGAATAAGTATTTACCGTGCTTTTTCCGGTGTGATCGACAAATTCCGGGCGATAGGCCGCCTTTATCATTTCCTCTGTGTAAGAAAACTCGCCGCATGGATACCCCGCTAAAACAAATCTTCCTTCAGCAGCCCCTAATCTTTTTGATACGTGTTTGTATTCGTAAGAGTCGGTTACGGTAATAGGTTTCTTCGGAGGAAAAACCGAAGCCCCCATCATGTTTGACTGTCCGGCAAAAACAAATAAATCTCTCTTTTTCATATGTTTTCTCTCCTTCCCTTGAATACTTGATGCAATTTTAGGTCTTAATACCTGTATATGCTGCTCATAAATTCTTTTTTAGTATATCATATTTGAAATACAAAAACAAGGCGCAAATTAAAATTTTAGGCTCTGTCACATCAAATGACTGAATTTTGGGAAGAATTTCGGGCAAATCGGGCGTTATTGAATTGTCGACTGTAACGTACAACCATCGCAGGGGCAACCTTTGGTCGTCCGAAAATGAACGGTCACCGTTGGCTTAAGGCGGACGCGCAATGCGCGCCCCTACGGGTTCCGAGAAACGATTATATCTCTGCGTAACCATTTCAAACTCACCGATAAATCAAAATTTGAAAAATTAACTATTTATTGTGACATAGCCAAATTTAAAACAGATAATATGCAAGTATGTATGCCAAAAATAAAAAAGTAATCGCCGTCAATACTTGATACAAGCGATACTTAAGAAATGTTTTATATAGTCAACGCGAGATTGCGCTTGTCCCTTCTTTTCAAATTCAAAGGTGGAAAAATAATTTTTTCTTTGATTTTGGCGCCCCCGTTTTATCATTGGGCGCGCCAAAATAATTTGTATTTTACCTTTTCCTTTAACATTGCCGCATCAAACGGATATAAAATTCCACGGTTCTCCTTGCCGCCTCCACGCGAATGCGTTCATTGTTTCCGTGGATACTTTGCCGTTCTTCGGCAGTCAGATCCATGGCTGAAAAACGATATACATGGTTGGAAAGATCCCGATAATGACGGCTGTCGGAGCACTGCACCATCAAGTACGGCGTTACGATACTGCCACGCCATGTGCTTGCCACCGCTTTAGCCACCTTGTCCCAAGCAGGACAGTAGACCTCTGAAACGGGACTGGGCTCCATCGCGTTTTTGACGGTTATCTGAACAGAATCGTCTCCAATCGTTTTTCGAATATAAGCTTCGGCTCCCGCAACCGTATCATTGGGATTCAAACGAAGATTGGCCGTCATTGTTGCCGTGGGCGGAATAACATTGGGAGCGATGCTTCCCGAAGCCTGGGTGAATGCCACAGTTGTTCGAAGCAAGGCATTGATATCACCGCCGTTTTTCTTGCAAAGAAGATTCAACGCACCTTTGAAAAGCCAAAGATTGGCAAAGATCATGCGATAAAGGAAGGTAGAATGTCTTCCTATCGTATCAAATAACTCGGTCACCGGCTTGGTTATATGCAATGGGAAGGGCGAAGTTTCCATTGCGCAGCAGGCACGCGAAAGAATACCAATGGGGGTATGAGGCTTGGGCGCAGATGCATGACCGCCGTTCGACGCCACAGAAAAAGTGACATTCATCATTCCCTTTTCCGCGATTCCGATATAAGCACAAGGCATTTTTACACCGGGAAAAGCCCTCTCCACTACGCCGCCTCCTTCATCAACCACCAACGCCGGCTTAATATTATTTTCAACAAACCAATTGACAATGTTGACAGCACCGTTCCCGTTGACCTCCTCCCCGCCCGAAAAGGCAAAATAGATATCCTCTTCGGGAACATAGCCCTCGGAAATCAACGTATTAGCGGCAAAAAGAATGCCGTTGAAGGTTACCTTGGTATCCAAAGTACCTCTTCCCCAAAGGACTCCATTTTCAAGAACCCCCGCAAACGGGGGCTTTTGCCATTTTTCTTCCTCCGCCGGAACCACATCATAGTGAGCCATCATGACCGAGGGTGCGTCATGCTTTTGTCCTTTCCAATGAAACAGCAAGGCGCGGTCGGGAAGATGTGTGAGAGTACACGCGCGAAAAACCTCCGGATATAGTTCGGGCAAAAGATGGATCAGCTTTTCAAATTCAAAATTATCCTCTAATGAAGAATCATAATATGAGACTGTCTTGCATTGAATGAGTTTCTGAAGCGCGGCAATATTGGCATCATTATCCACGAAAACCAAATCTTCCGATATGGGGATCGGGGCTTTGGGGCGAAAAATTGCAGTTCGAACGAGAATCAGCACCGCCAATAGCGCGATCAAGATCAAAAAAAGCCATAGAAAAATCATAAACTACCTCTTATCGCAGACTTTTTCAATATTGAGAGAAAGACACAAGGCAAAGGAAAGGTATCACCTTGCCCCTTGTCGACTTTGTTTGCGTCAAAAACGAAAGAACAAAAATCACACTCGATAAACGTAGTTGCTCTTTCGCGGTTTGACCGTTGGCTCTGCCCCATCACGATAACCCAGAATGCAGTGACCGATACCGATATATTCTCCCTCGATCCCCCATTCGCGAAGCAACTGCTTCCCTTCCTCGGATTCAAATTCCTGTTTGGCGCGATGGATCCAACACGAATCCACACCAACGGCATGGGCGGCATTGAGGAGGTTTCCCATAACAAGGCTGCCATCCTCCACGCAGGTGGAAATCTTACTGTCAGCAAGCACGATAATAATAGTCGGCGCACCGTAAAAGGGATCCATGTCGGGATTTCCCATGATTGCGGCATTCATTTTGCGAAGCTTTTCTCGAACAGCGGCATCTTGCACGACGACCATGATGGGCGACTGACGGTTCATTCCCGTCGCGGCATAGGTTCCTGCCTCCAAAATAGCCGTCAGCTTGTCCTCTTCGACTTGGCGCGCTTGATAGCTACGAACACTTCTGCGTTCTTTGAGAGATCTCAGTACTACATTTTCCATACTGTATTTTCCTTTCTTACAGCTTGACAAGAGTTACAAAATGTCCCATGGCGGGAATGATCTTTTTCATCATGTCGTCCGTCTTGATGCGGAGGCTCGAAGTATTGATACACGGGTGACATCCGATATACTCGCCTTCCAAAATATCGCTGTCGATCAAAAGTCTCACGGCATGATCCTTGTCGTTTATCAATCCCAGAACACTGAGCGATCCGGGAGTTATATCCAAGTACTTCTCCATAGCTTCGGGAGAAGCAAAAGACAGGCGCGAAGAACCGATCTGCGCCGACAGATCTTTGGTCTTAAAGGGCTTATCACCGGGCATCATAAGAAGATAAAAATCGGTTTGCTGGCGGTTGCATAGAAAAAGGTTCTTGCATATAGTCGCGCCCAGCACACGGTCAATCTCCTCGCAGACCTCCATGGTCATAGCCGGAGCATGGTCGATACGGTCATAAGAAATGTCAAGGGAATCCAAAAAATCATAGGTGCGAAGCTCTTTTGCCGGTCGACTTTCGTTGGTTTCGGGTCTTCCGTTTACTAAAATCATATGTCCTCCTATTCCGATTTGTAAAAAACAAAAAGCAAATTGTATTTAAATATAATATTAACACAAACTTGCCGTTTTTTCAATAGATTCGAGGGAAATCCCCAAAAAATCATGTGCACAAAGGAATACCAAGAAACATTTTATGATAACTTTACCGAAAGTTGATCGGTGTCAGTAAATTGGTCGTTTTGGTAAGGAACAACCACGCTCTGCAAATGTAAACAGTTCCTTATAAAATATGATCCGCGTCCTCGCCGTGAAACGTGTTAACATGACAAGTCCCGTGGGACAGTATGCTCGCACAAACGCCGGGCGGACGCGGATCAAAAATTTTCAAAAGATTTTTCAAGCTGCCAATTTGCTCGCAGACAATTCTTATTCTTCGGTTTTAGTCTGCTCGGGCTTGGAAAGTCCCACGACTTGGTCAACGGGCAAAGAAAAGGCAATTCCCTGACCGGGAGTGTTCAATCCAACCGCGCGGTAGAGTGCGTGAAGAATATTGTCACGAATGGACGAATCCACCAAGATCATAACCACTTCTTTTTCAGGTTGGATCACAATGTTAAAAAGTTTCTCCGCTTCAGAGTTGGCGGTCCCTCGAGCGCGAATGACCGTTCCGCCTCTGGCTCCAAACTCCTTGGCCGCATCCATCACAGCATCACTGAAACCGGCATTTACCACACAGAGGATGACCTCATGGTCGAATGTTTTCATTTTATATTACCGTACCTTTCTTATTTTATCACTTGCGGCTGTTACTGAGGAACTGATATATGGCTACACCGATGGTTCCCGTCATGGGAATGGTATAAGCAATTCCCTTACCATTCTTAATGGTATGGAATTTCTCCTCAAGGTAACGAAGTGCCGCATTGGCTTGATCTTCGCGGAGCACACTGAAAATGACCGCTTTTTCGGACTCTGTGAGACCGAGAACACGAAGCATTTCGGTATTGGCAGTTCCACTGGCCGCCACGGTGAGCTGAAGATTGATCTCAAAGGCTTGCAAAAGCGCGGTATACAGTTCGGCTTTCTCTCGGTTGACTACCGTAACCAACAGCTTAAGCTTCGGAGGCGCGGGCTGACGAGGGGCACTCGCTTTCCGTTTTTTAGCAGCGGGAGCGATATTCTCTTGATTTTTCATGCTCTGCCCTCCTTACATAAAGTTGATGATCTGCTCGTCATCGGAGCTGAGAATGCGCTTCATGGCAATATTTTCTCTGAGCTTCTTGGATAGGATTGCGCGGAAACCGAGAAGCTGAATGGTAATCAAGGGTGTCATAGCAACCATAGCCACCATTCCAAAGGCATCGCTCATGACCTTGTTTTCCCCTTGCAATATCATACAAGCACCTACCACAAACGGCAGGATGAAGGTAGATGTCAAGGGTCCGCTGGCAACACCACCGGAGTCAAATGCAATCGCGGTATAAATGCCGGGTACGAAGAAAGAAAGTCCCAAAGAAAGGAAATAACCCGGAATCATGTAATAAAGAATATTAAAGTCGAAATAGATACGAAGAACCGAAAGTCCGATAGAAAGACCGACACCCATGGAAAGTGCGATCATCATAGAACGTTTGCTGACCATACCGTCGGTGATGTCCTCTACCTGTTTCTTCAAAACGTGCACCGCAGGCTCTGCCAAAACGACCACCATTCCAAGCACAAAGCTGAATACGATCAAAAGAACAGGACTTCTGCTTGCCAACTCGGTGCCCATCTTATAGCCGATCGGCATAAAGCCGACGGTAACCGAGGTAAGAAAAATGACGAGACCGAGGAAGGTATAAATAATTCCCACGGCGATCTGATACAATTTCTTTCCGGGAAGCTTGAGACAAACGATCTGGAGAAGCGCGAAGAATATGACGATCAAGCCAAGAGCCAATGCCACTTCCTTGGTAACCGCCCAAAGCTCTTTCCAAAGCGCCATTCCCAAATGGTTATCGATCGAATAATTCGGCACTTGGTACGGAATCTCGCCGTTGGCCGTAACCCCCAAGATCATGACGGCCAAAATGGGGCCTACCGAGCACATAGCGATCAAACCAAAGCTGTTTTCGCCCACATTCTTACCACCGAGTGTCGCCGCAATACCCACACCCAATGCCATAATAAACGGCACGGTAATGGGACCGGTTGTAACGCCTCCCGAGTCAAAAGCCAATGGCAAAAAATCGACATTTCCGTTAATGACCACAAGAGAGGCTACGGCAAACAGCAACATATAGAAAAACATGAGCATGGACGAAAGCGGCTTTCGGAAAAGAATTTTAAGAACCGAAAGCAGCAAAAAGATACCTACACCAATACCAACGGAAAGAATCAATACCGTTCCGTTAATTACATCGGAAACTTGGTCGGCAAGAACGGTAAGATCAGGCTCCGCAACGGTGATCAAAACGCCCATTGCAAAGCAAACACCCAGCAACAGGGACAGTTTTTTTGTCTTGGAAAGTCCCGCACCGATATGCTCACCCATAGGGGTCATCGCAAGGTCGGCTCCGAGGTTAAACAAGCCGATACCAAGGATCAGAAAAAAGGCAGAGATCAAAAAGACAGCGATCTCCTTCCCGGAAAAATTCACCAGCGGGGTCAAATTCAGTAAAACCACGATGGCGACAACGGGAAGCACCGATATCAGCGCCTCCTTCAACTTTTTTATAAGTACTCCTCCCAATTTCTCACGCTCCTCTTATGTGGAAATTTCTACATATTAATTATATCATAATCCATTTCTCAAATCAACCCTTCGAACAAAATAATTGCTTTAAATATAAAAAAACATATAAAAACGCGTTAACTTTCTTTTGTTTATTTATATGCTATATGGTGATAATACAATCATGTTTTTCTAGAGATATCCGTACTGCCCAAAAGCTTTCCGATCTACAATCCCCCCTTGTGTTTCGCATTCTTTGCCATGATTCAAAAAACAGCATTCCACCGTTATCGAAATCGACATTGCGAGACAAAGAAAGCTTGTATCCTTTCAAGCGTGGATATTTCCCGCAAAACTTTCGGCATTCAAAAACGGATCCGCAGAAAATTCCACGGTGTATCCTTCTCATATTCAGCCCAAACAAAAACCACTTAAACTTAAATAATTGTCCCATGTCACATTTGCGGATGCAAAGAACAGCGATCCTTCTTGGAATCGTTGTATTCGCACAAACGCAAAAGAGCATGGGACATTTTTAATAATGATTTCTCTGTTTAATTGTCAGAGGAGTCTATACAAGCATCTATGACCAGCACAACCGCCAATGCCAATATGGGTTCTACCGAGTCGTGCACATCGATCTCGTAAGTATCTCCCCATGTAAACCATTCCTTGGAAACGGTAGTCACGGTCTTCTCTCCGTCATCCATGGTGTATTCATGGTCAAATATATCGCCGGAAATATGCCAGTTAAGCCCTCCGATGGTATACTCGGGATGGAAGAAAGAAAATTCCTTGACGATCTCGGCAACCTGCTGTTCCCCTCGGTAAACATAATAGGTTGGCAAAAAGGAGAACAGTTTTTGTTCGATATAGATCAGTTCATTGCCTGCAAGGTCGGTGATATGCAACTTTTTTCCGAAGGTAAAGACCTCCCCTTCCACATAAAAGCGGTCATTTCCTTTTTCATCATATACCGTAAATCGGTCTCCGAAGGTAAAGACGTGCTGTTTGAGATAGAGTTTCATTTACTGTGCCTCTTCTCAATCGGCAAGCTTTGCCACCAAAGAGCCTTGATATTCACCGAAGAAATCCTCGGCGGTCTTGGTCATATTTACCGCAACCTCATCTCCCTTAAAGGCAAACAACATATAAAGAGTTCCGAAATAACGGTCGATCACCTGCACATAGAGCATGAGCTTGCTGGCATCATCCCACGCAGCCGATGCGGCACAGTTGTAGAGAAATCCGTCTGTGGTTCTCTGTCCGCCAACATCATTGGAATACCCGAATTGCGGGAACTTGGCAAATGCATTTTCTGCCATGCCAAAGTAAAGAGTCTTATCTCCTTGCGCATTGGTATAACGGAATTCACAGGGCTTATCGTCGAAGAAGTGGAACGAGAAACGTGTAATGCCCATAGGATTGCTTCCACAGACATATTCGCGTCCGTTGATCTTTTCCGTATAAGGCGAGGAAACCTCTCCCTTCATAGTGCGAAGCTTAAGATTTTTTGTAGTCTCGCAAAGCTGTTTATATGCCGCAGGCGATTCCTCAAGAGGCTTTTCCTGCATATTGTTGACAATAATGTCGAACACCGCGCTGAAAAGGACCTGACCGAAACCGGTATAGCCTTGATTGTCTCCCGTGCATACAAAAATGAAATCCTTATCGGGTAAGCATATGGTAAACTGACCGCCCATACCGTTGAAGGAGAATCCGTTCTGCTCGGTCATCCAGATCTGGTATCCGTATCCGTGGGACTCATAAAGCTCAAAACCGGAGCGGTGATTTCCAACCTGCTTGGTGGTAGCTTTACGCAAATATTCCTCGTTCATCAAGCGCTTGCCGTTCCATGTACCGTAATTCATAACAAAACGGGCAAAGGAAGCCATGTCACGAGAGGTGCAAAGCAATGCCGAATCGCCCCAGCTATCGCCGCAAGGTGTCTTGAGGATCTTCGCGGTCTTGAAGGTGCCCAACTCGCGGAAGATCTTCTCGTCAAGGTAATCGAACAATGACTTACCGGAAAGCTTTTCCACCAGCGAACAAAGGACTTGAGAACCGGGGCTGTCATATTCAAAATAAGTACCTGCGGGACGTGCAGAGTTTGAAGTAGCAAAATAAAGATGAGTACGGTCGGGATCACCTGCAACAAACCAACGGTCGGGATGACCGCAGGTGGTCATGGTCAGCATCTCACGAACGGTTTGCGCCGCAAGATACGGAGGCAGCTCTCGGTCAATTCGCTCGGGGAAATACTTGGCCATCGGATCATCAAGATTCAGTTTTCCCTCCTCTTCAAGAAGCCCTATGGCAACACCCACATAGCTCTTGGTCTGCGAATACATTCTGTGGCAAAAGTCCTTATGGAAAGGCGCCCAATAATACTCCGCAAAAACGCGATCGCCCTTCATCATCAAAACGCTGTGCAAGGTGATGCTTCTTCTCTCACAGAAGGAAATAAAATCGGCAACATGCTTACTGCTGATGCCCGCCTGTTCGGGGGTGATCATCTCAAACATTTTCTATGTCTCCTTTAATTTTTTGTTTTTTATTTTTTGATCCGATATTCTCGGAGCAAGTTTTTTTGTTCGGAAGATATGCGATAGCTCTCAATTGCTTTTTGTATCGTCTTGTTGTGGATCCATATCGGAAGTCGCCGCTCTGTTATATAAGGTAAAATCGCTTCATATTGCTTGGCAAGCGCGGTGGCAAAATACCACGAGATCATCATGTTGACATAATATTCCTCGGATCGGATCGCGGCGATCCGCTTGGGATATTCCGCACAAAAATGCGTATCCAAATAATGCCGCATCAAAAGCCCGATGGCATATCTCACGGTATAAGGATGCTCCGATTGTAACCACCGTTGTATCTCCGGCCAAAGGCGATCGGGATATTTTCCCAAGACCTTGGGGTTCATGGAGTCGCAGGTTGCCCAGTTATCCACATATGGCAGAAACGCATCGAGTGCTCGTACCGTTTTTTCAAAATCACCGATCTGCTCGATCAAAAAAGCGTGTAAATTGTTTTCTTCATAATAGGTATGCGGAAGTGCGAGCATGAATCGGTCATTGCTCCCCTCCTTTGCCAGTTGCTTAGCATAACGGCGAAGAAGCGGGGTTCGTATTCCTATAACGGAACCGGAATCCACCGTTGGCATCAAGGCACTGCAAAAGATCTTATATTTTTCATCCTGCAAAGACAGCAGATGATCTCTGATCGACTCGGGCGTGCTCATCGCTCTCACTTTCTTGTCCATGTGCGAGGCGACAACGCAATAATAAGCGGGAAGATCTCAAGACGCCCCAAAAGCATTGCCAACGAAAGCACGACCTTGGAGAATGCGGAATATTCCGCAAAGCTCCCCGACGGACCAACGACACCAAAACCGGGACCTACATTATTAAAGCACGCAGCCACAGCAGAAAAGTTACTTTCAAAACCAAACGGCTCAAAGCAGATCAAAAGGAAGATGGCAAAATAGCAAAGGATGTAGATCAGAAAATAATTGGCCACACTTCTCTGCGTTTGTTCATCAACCGTTTTTCCTTCAAAATGTACGGTGTTGACCGAGCGAGGGCGAACCATAAATCGCAACTCGTTGAACACCATCTTCACCATCATTACGATACGCGAGACCTTGATACCGCCCGCAGTCGACCCGGCACAGCCACCAATAAACATAAGGATCAGCAAAACAGTTTTTGACAGTCCCGGCCAAAGATCAAAGTTAGTGGTGGCATATCCCGTTGTGGTAAGGATGGACACCACTTGGAATGCCGAATGACGAAGCGCCTCAGAAAAGCTTGAGCACAAAGACAGAATATTGAGCGTAATAACGGCAACACTTGTCGTGACGATCCCCAAATATGCCCAAAGCTCGGTGCTGCGAAAAACCGAACGAAAACGGTGAATCAGTGCCAAATAAAACAGATTGAAATTGATGCCGAAGATCAGCATGAAAATGGCAATGACCCACTGCAAATAGGGGCTGTAACCCGCAATGCTGTCCGCCTTGATGCCAAAACCACCGGTGCCGGCGGTACCAAAGGCATGAATCAAGCTGGCAAAAGGAGACATACCTCCCGCCAACAGGAAAACGACCTCAACAGCAGTCAACACAATGTAAATAAGATACAGAATTTTTGCTGTATCCTTGACCTTGGGAACCAGCTTTCCCACGATCGGTCCCGGCATCTCGGCACGCATGATATGAATCGAGCGATCCGAAAGGTTAGGGATCAGCGCCATGACAAACACAAGAACACCCATTCCTCCCACCCAGTGGGTAAAGCTGCGCCAAAACAGCAGACCGTGACTCATGCTTTCCACATCCGTAAGAATGGAGGCTCCTGTTGTGGTGAATCCGCTGACCGTCTCGAAAAAGGCATCCGCAAAATGAGGAATCTCTCCGCTGATTACAAACGGCAACGCACCAATGGCGGACATGGCAAGCCACACGATCGCCACAATGGCAAAACCTTCCTTAGCATAGATCACTTGATTTTTCGGTCGGCAGACCAAAGCCAAAATACAACCGATCACAAGTGCCAACGAGGCACTGATCAAAAAGCCCCAAAAGCACTCTTCTTTATAGATAAGCGATACCGTCGCAGGCAAAAGCAACAGTGCTGCTTCCGCGCGGATAATGCGACCGATCGTATTAAAAACCATTGAATAATTCATATACGTCCCTTTCGATTATGCCATGATATCCGCCAAATCCTGCAAGCGATGCTCGGTGGAAAGCACAATGACCTTGTCGCCCGAGCGAATAACATCATCACCGGCGGGAATGATCGTCTTGTGACCGCGAATGATGCCGGCTACCAGAATGTTGGTCTTGAGCTTCATCTCTTTCAGCGGCACCTCAAGGAATCGGAAATCGGGTTGGACATTGAACTCCAATGCCTCCGCCTTGCCATCCATGATCTTGTAAAGGGTTTCCACATTGCTTCCCAGAGAGTTCTGAAGTGCTCTGGCATAACGAGTCAGCACATCCGAAATGGTTTTCTGAGGCGAGACCATGGAATCCAGTCCCAAATTCTCTGCCATGGAGGAAAGTTCGGAGCGGTTGATTTTAGAAATAACCTTCGGGACTTTTTGAGCATTGGCAAAGAAGGATAGAAGAATATTCTCCTCATCCGTTCCGGTCAAAGCCACGAAAGCATCGGTTGTGGCAAGCCCTTCTTCCAGTAAAAGCTCGGGGTGAGCGCCATCTCCGCAGATGATCACCGCACCGGGAAGAATATTACAAAATTCCTCACAGCGCTCTCTGTCCTTTTCAATGATCTTCACGCTGTTCCCCTCGGCCACCATCATTTTTGCCAAATAATAAGCAATACGACTCGCTCCGAGAATCATAATGTCTCTTGCTTTTTTCTGCAAGATGCCCAGCATCTTCAACAATTTCTGAATCTCCATGGGAGACGCGGTAAGACCGATCTTATCCCCACTTTTCAGCTCAAAATTACCGTCGGGGATATAAACCGCATCCTCACGTTGAACCGCGCAGATAAGGAATTTAGCCTGATATCGTTTGCGAAGCTCCATCAGCTTCATACCAACTAACGGAGAGTCCTCTTTGAGACGCAGCTCAACGATCTCAAAGCTCTGTCCCGAAAAGGTCTCCACATTGACGGCACTCGGGAACTTTAAAATGTTGAAAAGCTCCTGCGCAGCAAGTAACTCGGGATTGATAGAGACCGAAAGATCCAACTGCTGACACAAGAAACCCAAGCTGCTGTCATTGAATTCGGGATTTCGAATACGGGCGATGGTGTGCTTTGCGCCCATTCGCTTGGCAATAAAGCAACTGAGCATATTCAGCTCGTCCGAGCCCGTTACCGAGACGAAAAGCTCTGCCTTCTCCACCTCTGCCTCTCCCAAGGTCTCGCAGTCGGCACCGTTTCCGCATACCCCCATGGCATCATATGTATTTGTAACGGACGCTATAATATCGGGGTCGTCATCTATCGCAACCACATCGTGTCCTTCATTTACAAGACTTCCGACAATGGTATTTCCAATCTTTCCGCATCCTACGACAATGATTCTCATAACGCACCTCCAAAAACAGATTCTTCTTTTATTATATTCCCCACTATTATACTACATCCTCCTTTTATTTTCAATACCGATTTGAAGATTTTAACACTTTTTCAACTAACTCTTGACCTTTGGGGACAAAAATGCTATAATGTTTTCGATAAAAGGCTCTACCAAGAATAGGCAAAGTATTATGAATAAAAATAAAGCGAGGATACAATTATGATTCGAAGTGCATTTATGCGGTTCCCCGGTGGATTGGCAAAAGTCTTCACATTGAGCTATGATGACGGTACTTTATTCGACAAACCCTTGGTTGAAATGTTTAATAAATATCATGTTAAGGGAACATTCAACCTTAACAGCGGCTCGATCATCAATCCGAAAAACGGAAAAAGACCAAGACTGAGTCAGGAAGAACTTTTGGAATTGTTTGAGGGCACGGAGCATGAGATCGCCGTTCATACCTGCAATCATCCTTCCCTCGCAACCATTCCGCAAGCATCAGCGGTCAGCCAGATCGTGAACGATCGGGAGGCGTTGGAAAAGATGTTTGGAAGAATTGTACGAGGTATGGCTTATCCCAACGGAACATGGGCAGTGGATGACAAGTCGGTAGAGGCGGCAAGATGCGCCGGCATTGTCTATTCCAGAGGCACAAGATCCACGCACAAATTCGATCTGCCGACCGGTGACTTCCTTCGCTTGGAGCCGACTTGCCACCATAATGACAAGGATATTTTCAATTTGATCGACTCCTTTTTGGCAGATCCCGTAAGCCGTTTTCCTCTCATGTTTTATGTTTGGGGACATTCTTACGAATTTGACGAAAAGAACAATTGGGATCATATGGAAAAGGTGCTCTCGGCCATTGCGGGACGAGAGGACATTTGGTATGCAACCAACATTGAGATCTTTGATTATATCAATGCGTTCAATCAACTTCAGTTTAGTGTAGATATGAGCATGGTGCACAACCCCACTGCGGTGGATCTGTTCTTTGCGAACAGCAGCGGGCAGGTAACTAAGGTTGGTGCAGGTCAGACTTTATTCCTGCAATAAAAACCAAAAACGTCTCACAAAAAGGTCAAAGCCGCCGATCAAATCGGTAACTTTGACCTTTTTATGTAGCTCTGCCTCGTTTCCGTTTCATCTGCAAAAACACCAAATGTTTGTTGCAAAAGCATAACGATTGAGCTCGAGTTTCGGTGTTTTTTTATTAATCATTCCGCCGCAGTATCATCAAGAAAAAATGAAACTGACGAAGCGTTTTCCTTGATGCTCCAAAATTCCTTTTTTTCCAACCAAAAGCTCCGAAAATGAATTACCGTCTTGGATCGCCAATTCAAGACTTGTTCCGTCGGCAAGTGAAAATACTACAATATTAATTTGAATCGCATTGTTTTTAGGGTGCTTATCTATTCTTTTTGAGGCAATTGTGACCCCGTTTTCCCGAACAATATCTCCGGTTTCAAAAAAACCGTACAGTTCTTGTATTTCACGATTTGCTTTTTTGGCCTTGTTATAGGAAATCAACCAAATGCAAGAAAGATAGACCATGGCAATGCAGATAATGAGCATAAAAATCACGGGACCGTTATCCATATTCCCTAAAAAATCAAAAAAGTCATTAAAATTCATCATTTCCTCCTAAATAACAAAAAAGTGTGTACAAACCGAAGTTGTACACACCGAAAAATACAAGCCCCGATTTGTTACCACACAAACTTTGACCAAACCTAACGGAGTACGCCAAAATAGAAGCCAGTATTTTTACCAAAAATAAAAACACGGACTCCGTCAGTTTGGAAATATTAAGTTTGTGTGGTAAGACGATTATAGCACAAAAAATCCCTATTGTCAAGTAAAAGAAAAAACTCTCCCAAAATTTCAAATGGGAGAGTTTTTTATTATCTTTATTTCCAAAGAGGTCCAAAAGTAGCACAAGCGCGGTAATCTTGTCCTTCCTTATCCGAGCCGAAAGCATTCCAAACGGCGGGGCGGAAGATCTTGGATTCGGGAACATTGTGCATACAAACGGGAATACGCAGCATCGAGCAAAGGGTTATGATGTCTGCTCCGATATGACCGTAGCTGATGGCACCGTGGTTAGCGCCCCAGTTATTCATCACATCGTATGCCGTGCGGAAGGGACTTCCCTCCTTGCCGTCACAGCGAGGAGCAAACCATGTGCAAGGCCATGTA
>JAZSPB010000184.1:0-9098 GCA_045537235.1 Eubacteriales bacterium | reverse complement strand
TATTGTATTTTATGGTGTCTCGCTATGTTCGCACAAACTACAAAAAGGGCGCCATAGAAAAGTTTTTGCGGAGCTTTTTTCAAAAAGCGACCTCCCGCGCCCGCAGGCGCCCCGTCTCGGAATTTTTCAGAAAGGGAGATTATGAGATTTCCGAAGATTTATCTTGAGATCACGAATGTTTGCAATTTATCCTGCTCTTTTTGTCGGGGGACGGCGAGAGAGGGGTGCTTTTTGGTGCCTTCGGATTTTCGACGTTATGCTGAAGAGGCGCGGAAGTTTACGGATTATTTGTATTTGCACGTTATGGGGGAGCCGCTTCTTCATCCGCAGTTGGAGGAGATTCTGGATATTGCCGCCGATATGGGATTTCGCATTTGTCTTACGACCAACGGAACGCTTCTTCCCAAGCGGCTTTCGGCGCTGATGGCGCGGGCGGCATCTCTCTATAAGATCAGTGTTTCTCTTCATGCGTTTGAGGCCAATACCGAAAAGCGTGTTGGACGGGATTTTAGGGGGTATGTGGAGGACTGTGCCGAGGCGGCTCGGCTTTTGGGCGATCGAGGTGTGATCGTGGCGCTTCGGCTTTGGAATGCGGACAATCCCGATGCGGTGGTTGCCGCGCGAAATGAGCAGAACAGCGCGGTGTTGGACATTCTTCGGACGCGTTTTTCGGGTGAGTGGACACCGAATCGGCGTGGGCAGAAGATAGGGGAAGGTGTGTATCTTGAGTGGGGCGAGAAATTTGACTGGCCGACCACCGATGGCAGCATTCCCGACTACGGGGCGCGTTCGCATTGCTTTGCCATGAGGGATCATATTGCCATTTTGTGCGATGGGCGGGTGCTTCCGTGCTGTATCGACTGTGACGGTGTGATGCCACTGGGGAATTTGAACGAGCGATCGCTCGCTGAGATCCTTGCCGATGCGCCGGCGAAGGATTTTTTGCAAGCGCTTTCCGACCATCGGTTGGACTATCCGCTTTGTCGGCATTGTAATTTTAAATAAAAAGAGATGCGGCCGTGGACAAAATCGCCATGGCCGCGCTTTTAGTTGGATCTATCCTTGAATTTCGGGGTGTTTGGGCAACGGTTACCGGACGTCGGAGTGAATGTCGGAGGTTTTGGGGTGATTGGACTCCTGTGCCTTAAAATATTCGTCAAGCCCTTGTATATTGACGGCGGGAACGTAGGTTTTGGCATAAATCCGATTGCCGTTTTTTATCTTGCCGATATCTTTGTAGAAGGTGTAGAAGGGGAAGCATAGATTGCTTTCCGCATTGATGTTGAGATTGCAGGCGTATTCTAAAGAAACATAGTCATAGTCGGAAAAGTCGATGGGTGTTTGGGATGCCATGCAAAGAGCGCAGATATGGTTTCCAAAGGTGTAGCCCTTTTTCAGTAGTGCTTCGGCTTCTTCCAAAGAAAGGAGTTTCTTTTGTCCGATGTTCATATACTGTGATTCTGCGGGGGCGTGGAAATCTATGTAACGAACCAATACATTATACAGGATATCATCACTTGCTGTATTTTGGCGGTAATTTCGAAATGTCAGTTCCAAATAATCGGAATACGGGGTGTCCTTGGCCGTAGCGTTTAAGGGGTGCTCGGATGCGTTGTAGAAATATACACGCAAACACTCTACTCCGTGGGTGTTGTAAATGCCATATTCGCGGACCACATAAGCATCGGTAAAGGAAATATCAAAAAGGGTAAATAGCGTTTGACGGACGGTGGAGAGAGAGGCAATGATCTGTTCGTCGCTTTGTTGTTGATTGGCAGAGATTAGCTTCCCGTCCAAAGAAACGCGGGAGGAAGTAAATCCCGAAAAGGATGCTGTGTTGTATGTGGGATAATGCGAGGTGGACAAAAAATAGATGAACGGTTGTTCGATGAAGGTTGTGTACCCATTCTCTTCTTGTCGAATCTCATAGCTTGGAACAGGGATATTCAGGCTCTTGGCCATCTTGGTCATCACAGTGTCGGTAAAGTCTGTGTAGCTTTCCAAATCAGGAGCCTTCTCCGAGCCAGTGTGTTCGTATAGATTCACATACTCGGTGTCGGGCGGAGGGGAGAGGGAAAGCGCGGATATGTTCGGTGCATATATTTTCTGATAGGAGGTGGTAGCTATGTCATCATATTGATTGTCAAAGATGGCTGCGATGTCGGTGGCAGAAAGCACCAACTCTTTGTCAGGGGTCGGCGGTTCCTCGGCAAGGCGGGGAATGAGGGGGAGCAGACCGACGGTGATAATGAGCAGAAAACAGGCGGCGGTAAGTGCCCATCGACGGATAAGCCGAGGTTTTGTTCGGCTTTGTATCGCATCGGCGGCCGCTTCAAGATAGGTTTCATCCACATATTCCAGTGCGCGGTAGATCATGTCATTTTTCATACGAAAAAGCCCTCCTTAATCAAATATTCCTTCAATTTGTGTACGGTGCGCGACAAAAGATTGCGCAGATAGTTTTCCTGCATTCCGTACCGCTTGGCGATCTGTGAGAGGGGATAGGTGTAGTAATATCGGCACAGAAAAACATTGCGGTCACGGTCGGAAAGGGTTCCGAGAAATCGGTTGATACTCTCTCCCAACAGACGAAGTGAATACTCTTGCTCGGGTGTAGCTTCGCCTGTGGGAATGATGCTCAATTCCTCCAAGGATGCATTTAACTCGCCTGCCCGTTTTTGGGCGTTCTTTTGGCGATATCGGTCAATGGCGAGATTGCGAGTGATCTTTCCCAGAAAGGCACGCAGGCGAGAGGGATTTTGAGGCGGAATGGTATTCCATGCTTTGAGCCAGGTGTCGTTGACGCATTCCTCCGAGTCCTCGCGGATCGAAAGGATGTTTTGTGCGATCGTCATGCAGAAACGACCGTATTTTTTGTCGGTTTCGGCAATGGCGCGCTCGTTGCGCTCGTTGTACAATGTTATGATTGCGAAGTCATCCATGATATGTCCTCCTTTCATCAAGGCCTTCATCTATATAGACGAAAGGCATCTCAATTTGCACCATTATTATATCATTTTTTCACGATTGTTGCAAAATTTATTTTTGCAACACAAATTTAATAAAAAAGTACTGCGGAAAAGATCAAAGCAGTTGCATTTTGCGAGAAAGAAAGTGGCGAAGTGTTTGCAAGGGGCAAGATTTTGCGCACTCTGCGCTTTTTGCCATTGATATTTTCAAAGAATGGTCTTCTTTCCATAGGCGACTTTTGTGCAATTTTACCATACCAAAATTAAAAATGAAGCTATTCATTGTGCCAAATGAAAAAAATATCAAAAAACGCAAATTTCTATTGACAAACGGAGGCAAATAAGATAAAATAAATCCATATAAAGACTGTGAAGGGACGTAAGACCGCAGAGCAGCGCAGAGAGCCGTCGGGCGGTGTAAGACGGTGTGCGAAACGGTGTATAACTCCTCCCGGAGTCGCCGACCCAACGGTGTAAGCTCAGTAGGCTCGGACGGGTTCTCCCGTTATAGAGATGTCCTGTTGTCAGACGGGGCGCGAGGGGGCGAGAAATCGCCAATCAGAGTGGTACCGCGGAGAATATATCCTTATTGTATCTTCGTCTCTTTTATGCAAAGGTTTATTGCCGTTGCGTGGAGGAGCGTTTTTTTATTCCTCGCGTCGCGGCGCAACGAAAGACACGGAAAGGAAAAACGAATTATGAACAACTGTGAAAAATACACAAAGCAATATTTCGTGCCCGAAGGCGTTACGATGGATTGGATGAAGAAGGACGCGCTGGAAAAGCCGCCCATTTGGTGCAGTGTTGACCTTCGAGACGGCAACCAGGCGCTCATCATTCCCATGAGCCTTGAGGAAAAGCTGGAGTTTTTCAAGCTGCTGTGTGCCGTTGGTTTTAAGGAGATCGAGGTGGGTTTCCCCGCCGCCTCCGAGACCGAATATGAGTTCTGTCGCACCATCATTGAGCAGAATCTTATCCCCGATGACGTGACCATTCAGGTGCTGACCCAGTCCCGCGAGCATATTATCGCCAAGACCTTTGAGGCGATCGACGGTGCCAAGCACGCGGTGGTGCATCTTTACAACTCCACCTCTGTGGCACAGCGCGAGCAGGTCTTCCGCAGAAGCAAGCAGGAGATCATCGACATCGCTACCTTCGGTGCCAAGCTGTGTAAAGAGTATCGCGCCAAGGCTAAGGGACATATCACCTTCGAGTATTCGCCCGAGAGCTTTACGGGAACCGAGCCCGAGTTTGCCGCCGAGATCTGTAACGAGGTCATCGATATTTGGCAACCCACGGTCGAGGACAAGGTAATCATTAATCTGCCCGTTACCGTGTCGCACTCCATGCCTCATGTCTACGCAGCGCAGGTGGAATATATGTGCAAAAATCTTCATAACCGCGAGAATCTGGTGATCTCGCTCCACCCCCACAACGACCGCGGCTGTGCTATTGCGGACAGTGAGATGGGCTTGCTTGCGGGCGGTGACCGAATCGAGGGAACACTGTTTGGTAACGGCGAGCGTACGGGTAATGTGGATATCGTGACTCTGGCGCTGAATATGTTCTCTCAAGGCATCGATCCCGGATTGGATTTCTCCGATTTGCCTGCCATCACCGAGGTGTATGAAAAGGTGACGAGAATGCGTGTTTACGAGCGTCAGCCCTATAGCGGTCAGCTTGTATTTGCCGCCTTCAGCGGCTCCCATCAGGATGCCATTGCCAAGGGCATGAAGTACCGTGCGGAAAAGGGTAACGGCATTTGGAATGTGCCTTATTTGCCCATTGATCCCGATGATATCGGACGCGAGTATGAGGCCGATGTGATCCGCATCAACTCCCAGTCGGGCAAGGGCGGTATCGGATATATTATGGAGACGCAGTTCAACTACAATCTGCCGCCCAAGATGCGCGAGGCCTTCGGCTATCACGTCAAGAGCATTTCCGACCACGAGCATCGTGAGCTTCAGCCTCGTGAGGTCTATGATATCTTTGTCCGCGATTTTGTAAACCATAAGGGCGACGTAACGGTGAGCAAAGCGGTATATATCGACGAGGCGGACGGCATTCGTGCTGTCAGCGTGGTGGGATACCGCGGTGAGAACCGCGATTGCGTGTCCTTCGGTAACGGTCGTCTTGATGCGGTCTCCAATGCCGTCAAGAACGTCATCGGTTTGGACTACACGCTGGAAAGCTACAACCAGCACGCACTGGAGGGAACGACCACCGCAAGAGCGGCATCCTATGTCAGCATTAAGCGCGACGGAAAGGTCTACTGGGGAACGGGCGTGGACAGCGATATCATTGTTTCGTCCGTCAAGGCACTGGTCAGCGCGGTCAACAGGATGCTGGAAGCATTGAATTAAGAAGGATTTCCTTTTTCACATAACAACTTACCAAGAAAGGTATCTATACATATGAAAATGACAGGAGCAGAGATCATCGTAAACACCCTGATCGAGCAGGGCGCGACCGACGTGTTCGGTTATCCCGGCGGTCAGGTGCTCAATATCTACGATGCCCTTTATAAAAATAGCGACAGGATCCGTCATATCCTCACAGCCCATGAGCAGGGTGCTTCCCACGCGGCCGACGGATACTCCCGCGCAACGGGAAAGGTGGGCGTGGTCATCGCTACCTCCGGTCCCGGTGCGACCAACCTCGTAACCGGAATCGCTACGGCTATGCTGGACTCAATCCCCATGGTGGCGATCACCGGTAACGTACCTTGCTCGCTGATCGGCAAGGACAGCTTCCAAGAGATCGATATTACGGGCATTACCTTGCCCATTACCAAGCATAATTTCTTTGTCAATCGCGTGGAGGATCTGGCGGACACGGTGCGCGAGGCATTCCGTATCGCCAAGTCGGGTCGTCCCGGACCGGTTTTGATCGATGTGCCCAAGGATGTGCAGATCGCGCAGTGTGACTATGAGCCGCAAGCAGTCGTGGAAAAGATCCCTCTGCCGCTTGCCGATCAAAAACGGATCGATGAGGCGATCACCCTCCTCAACCAAGCCAAGCGCCCCTATATCTACATCGGCGGCGGTGCGGCAGGTCTTGGCATGGGCGAGGACATCATGGCACTGGCCGAAAAGATCGATGCGTATGTGGGATGTACCTTCATGGGGCTTTCCGCTGTCCCCGACGGGTATGACCGTTTTCTTGGTATGCAGGGTATGCACGGACATTATGCTTCCTCTATGGCGCAGAAGGATGCTGACCTTATTTTGGCGGTGGGTGTTCGATTCAGCGACCGTGCTACGGGTAATACCGCCAAGTATGCCAAGAACAGCAAGATCATTCAGCTTGACCCGGATTTCTCCGAGATCAATAAAAACGTAAATGTAGATGTGGGCATTATTGCCGATGTTTATGACTCCTTCCGTCGGATTGCCGAAGGTGCCGAGGCGCGGGAAAATGCCGAGTGGCGCGAGCTGGTAGAGGGTCTGAAAAAGGACGAGAACCGCTTTATCCGCGAGGCGGAGGAGGCACAAAACGCACAGCTCAGTCCCAAGGCGGTTTTGGATATCATCAATGAAAACAAGCCCGCAGGCACCATCATCGCTACCGATGTGGGTCAGCATCAAATGTGGACGGCGCAATTTGCCAAGTTCGACAGAACTCGCCGTTTCGTCTCCAGCGGAGGTCTTGGAACCATGGGCTTCGGTCTTGGCGCGGCCATCGGTGCGCAAGTGGCAACGGGCGACACTACCGTGCTGATCACGGGAGACGGCAGCTTTGGCATGAATCTCAATGAGTTGGCTACGGCGGTTACTTACAACATTCCCGTTATCATCGTGCTCATGAACAACGGTGTGCTCGGCATGGTTCGTCAGTGGCAGACACTGTTCTTCGGTCAGCGGTATTCCAACACGGTATTGGGACGCAAGACCGATTTCATGAAGCTGGCCGATGCCTTCGGTCTTGTGGGAATGGAAGCCACCACGCCCGAAGAATTTGAGTCAGCCTTCCGAAAGGCATTGACCGTGGGCGGTCCCGTGCTTATCAATGCCGTTATCGACAAGGATGAGTTTGTTCTTCCCATGCTTCCTCCCGGTGGCTCCATCGACGATATCATCGTGAAAAAGTGAGGTGCCTATGCAAAAGAATAATCAATTTGTCATTGCGGTCTATGTAGACAACCAGTTTGGTGTCCTGACCCGCGTGACCAGTATGTTTACTCGCCGCGGCTTCAATATCGATGCCTTGACGGTTGGCGAGACCGAGAGTCCCGAATATTCCCGCATTACCATCTCCATGAGCGGTGACGGATATGCTCGCGAGCAGTTGATCAATCAGCTTCGCAAGTTGTACAATGTCAAAAAAGTGGAGGTGCTTGAGGACGATTCCATCAAGCGTGAGCTGATGCTCATCAAGGTCAAAAACGATACGGCCACCCGAAGCGACATCTTGGCCGCCACTGAGGTCTATCGCGCCAAGGTCATCGACTACACCACGGACGAGCTTTGCATCGAGATCACGGGCGACCCGTCCAAGATCGACGCGTTTGTTAAGCTTATGGTGCCCTTCGGCATCATCGAAATGTGCCGCACAGGCATCGTGGCACTGGAGAGAGGGTCTTTGACCTTGCTCGGAAAGTGACCCAAGAATGAGGGGGCTGTTAGGGCGTCACTATGGGAAAGAAAATATATTTTTTCCAATTGTCTTTGTTCTCGCAGACCACCTTGGATAAACTCAATATTATAAAAAATTAAACTTTCAAAATAAAAAGGAGACTATAATCATGGCAAACATTTACTATCAGCAGGATTGCGATCTGAACAAACTGAACGGCAAGACAGTAGCTATCATCGGCTACGGTTCTCAGGGTCATGCACACGCGCTCAACCTCAAGGATTCCGGCGTTAATGTTATCGTCGGTCTGTACGAGGGCTCCAAGAGCTGGGCGAAAGCAGAGGCTCAGGGTCTTACCGTTATGACCTCCGCTGAAGCGGCAAAGAATGCAGATCTGATCATGATCCTGATCAATGATGAAAAGCAGGCGAAGCTCTACCGCGAGTCCATCGAGCCCAACCTTACCGAGGGTAAGACTCTTGCATTTGCACACGGCTTTAACATTCACTTCGGCTGCATCAAGCCTCCCAAGAATGTCAATGTTATCATGATCGCACCCAAGGGTCCCGGTCACACCGTTCGTTCCGAATACCAGGTTGGTAAGGGCGTTCCTTGTCTGATCGCTGTCCATCAGGACGCTACGGGCGATGCACTTGAGATCGGTCTTGCATATGCACTGGGTATCGGCGGCGCTCGTGCAGGTGTGCTTGAGACCACCTTCCGCACCGAGACCGAGACTGACCTGTTCGGTGAGCAGGCAGTGCTTTGCGGCGGTGTTTGCGCCCTCATGCAGGCAGGCTTTGAGACCCTTGTTGAGGCAGGCTACGACCCCAGAAATGCATACTTTGAGTGCATTCATGAGATGAAGCTGATCGTCGACCTGATCTATCAGTCCGGTTTTGAGGGTATGAGATACTCTATCTCCAACACCGCTGAGTACGGTGACTACATAACAGGTCCTAAGATCATCACCGAGGACACAAAGAAGGCAATGAAGAAGATCCTTAAGGACATTCAGGACGGTACTTTCGCAAAAGAATTCCTCCTCGATATGTCCGATGCAGGCGCGCAGGTACACTTCAACGCTATGCGTAAGATCGCTTCCGAGCATCCTTCCGAAGTGGTTGGTAAGGAGATCCGTAAGCTTTATAGCTGGAGCGATGAAGATAAGTTGATCAATAACTGATCGGCAGGAGGAAAAAATGGTTACCACCAATAAAATTACCGCCTGCATCACCATGAGAAGGTCGGTGGGATAAAATGCGGACAAAATGGTCATTATGAGCAGTATACCCATATAGGAAATGATTAGTCGTTTCATGTGCAATACCTTTCAAAACACATATAAGGCTTTTTGTTAAAAAAGCCTTATAAAAAATCGCAAAGAAAACGCGCCGGGGAAAAATTTTGCTTTCTTCAACACAACAGCTTGCGCGGGCTATTATACCATATTTGTACATACTTGTCAAAGTTTATTCCTTCACCAGATAGCGTTTAATTTTTTTGGTGGTGCTTTTTACAAATTCTTCTTTCCGGATGGTAAAGCTTGCA
>JAZSPB010000012.1:0-5669 GCA_045537235.1 Eubacteriales bacterium | reverse complement strand
ATCTCTTGTGTCAGAGAAGAAGGCGCGTGAACGATTGCTATTATTTCTTCTTCGGCAGCCTTGTCGATGATAAGTTTGTACTTCATTTTCAATATCCTTACTGTTTTTTCATTTGTCTGAGGAAACAGAACACAGCGATTGCCGTGATTGCTACACTATACAGAAAAATCGGCAGGATGTGTGTGCCTGCAAGCCCAAAATCTCCGCAGAACAACGCTTTTTCCATTTCGGATGCGTGAACGAATGGGAGGGCATTGGCTATTTTCTCAAAGACTCCACCCACCAGTTTCAAATCGAACCACACGCCCGAAAGCCACGCAGAGAAATTGGTAAGTAATGCTCCGCAGATACCGCCTACCTGCTTAACTCCCAATACACTACCGCACAAAAGACCAAGAGTAATATTGAAAACAGCTATAGGTATCATACCAATAACCGCATAAATAATATTCACGCTGAGTGTAAGCCCCAAGGGAATCGCAAACAGATAACAAATAACAGTCTGACCAAGAGCAATGGGCAGAAGCGGAAGCATATATCCTATGATGAAGTCAAATCCCGTAAGAGGCGTTGTATATAGTCTTTGTAAGAGTGCGCTTTCACGGTCTTTGGCAACCAACGTTGCCGAAAACAAAGTCATAAACGATAATCCAAACACGGTAATTCCGGGAGACAATGTATCGATCTCAAACAAGCTCACGGGAATATTTGCCTGTAAAGCACTGAGAAGCAGCAGTAATACCAACGGGAATCCCAAGCCGAAACCAAGGTTGATTGGTTCGCGCAAAATCTCCTTCGTACATCTTTTAGCAAAGGTCATCACTCTCATATCGAGCCCTCCTTTACGATATAAACGAACGCCGTTTCAAAATCGTTGGTTCCGGCTTTATCGTTCAGTTCATCCACAGTGCCTACCACAAGAAGTTTACCGTTTTTCATAACACCTATGCGGTCGGAGAGTGCTTCGGCTTCTTCCATATAGTGTGTAGTTAAGATGATCGTAATTTTGCCTTTCAAAGAACGAATGGTTTCCCAAAGCTCGTGCCTTGCAATCACGTCAAGTCCAAGCGTAGGCTCGTCTAAAAACAGAATTTTCGGCTCACTGATCAGTGCCATTGCTATGCTGACGCGGCGTTGCCACCCACCTGACAGCTTACCTGCCTTTCTTTGCAACACAGTATCCAAACCAAACCTCTCGGAAAGCTCTGTAATCTTCGCCTGCGTTTTTTCCTTGGAGAAGCCGTGAATACCACAAATCAGTTCAAGGTTTTCCTCCACAGAAAGATTAGGAGCAACGGCGGTTTCTTGTGGAGATATGCCAATCAACCGCTTTACTTGTTCCGATTCCTTTGTTATACTGTAACCACCTACAACGGCATCTCCGTCCGTAGGCATTGTTAGGCAAGAAAGCATTTTTATTGTTGTAGTCTTTCCCGCGCCGTTTACGCCAAGCAGAGAAAATAATTCGCCTTCACGTATTTCTAAATTAAGTTTATCTACGGCAGTTATATTTTTATACCGCTTGACAAGCTCGGTCGTTTTAATTGCTTGCATTTGTTTTATCCTCCGTTTCTTCTTTGCTTGCGGATAACATTATAGCATACAAAAACGGAGAAATGTTGATTTTAGTATGTTCGGTCGGTTTCTTTGTCTAATCGGTTTTGATAAATCCTTGTTTTCCTTCTTTCCGCTTGTATTATATCAGAAAAGCGGTTAATCTTCATTCATGCGATAAAGTCGCAGGTTCAAGTCCAAAAGGTCGGGAAAAAGGTGCAATGGTGAAAGAAATTGTAATTTACACATAAAAACACAAAAAGTCCTTGAAAATCAAGGGCTTTTGTGTTAGAGTGCAAAATTGTTGCCCCATTATGGGCTCGTAGTACAAAAATGCAACTTGAAATCTTTGCCGAAAAAGGATTTTCTATTTTGAATATCTATACGCAATCTTACAAGCCCTCTTATATGCTTCTGTAAAATATTGCGTAGCATCCATCTTGGCATAAATATCGTTTTCATGGCGATTGGGCTTGGAAGTTACATTCAATTCAAAATTCAGGATCGGCTGGCGACGAGCCGTCCTCAGCCGCTGTATATTATAATCCCAATCCGCGATCCCATCGAACGGAAGCAAGTGAAGATCATCTGTCCAATGGATTTTACCGTCAAATCGACTGATACCCAAATTGTCATTGAGATGAGTCATCATAAGGCGATCTCCTACTTCTGCAAGAAGATCTTCAGAGTAATTATAACACATTTCATGACCCGAATCCCAACAAAAGCCTACGGTCTCATCGCCTTTGAAATGAGCCATTAAAGCCCGAAGATACTCTATGCCCTCTGTATTTTCAAAAGCAATTTTCACGTTATGTTCCTTGGCGTACCCAACAATTTCTTCAAAATTCTCATAATACAGGCTGTTCATATCAAATTTATAGTCAAATCCAATCCACACATGAGCTACAACAACGGGAATATGAAATTTCACACAGTCATCTATAACCCTTTTAAGTTCGGTTTTTGCAGGAAGAAGTACGTTCTCTTCGCGACTCCACATATCTGCCGCCTTCGCAAACGGAGCATGCAGTGATTGAACCTCCAATCCCAGTTTCTCGGCAATCTCAACAATATCAGCCAATTCAGCCCCGGATTTCCAGACGGGAGAAATCCCATCAAAACCTACGTTTTTGATAATTTGAAGTATCTCTCCGATCGCAAGGTCATAGCTTTTTGCGAAAGAAATTCCTATTCTTTGTTTATACATACAATCCCACCTTTCTTGAGGTTATTTTATCACACAAATGTTAATATTTCAATGCTTTTCACCTCTAAAAATAAAAAGCCCTTGAAAATCAAGGACTTTTGTGTTGGGGTGCAAAATTGTTGACCCATTATGAACTCATAGTACATGGTCTTTTTATTTTCTAAATTCTTTCAAGCCAATCGTTTTCATCAAACGCAAGCTCCTCGTTGTTTTTGAGCTTTAAAACCATCTCTGTATCCGAGATCTCCGTGCCTGCTTCCACGTCTCTAATGAGGTCTTTTCCGCCGTCAATGGGCAAAAGCAAGGTGACAAAACGAAGATTATTCCCACTCAAAACATACTTCACTATGTAGATCGGACGGAAATCGCCCTGCACAACGGAATCCGCCGTCCATCCGTTCCATTTAGGCTCCTTGACACCATGATCAATCGAAAGCGCAGCACCGCACTCGTCTTGCTTGGGGGCAATGATTTGCAGCCCGTCCGCCGTCACATTCAGCCCCTCGGCAGTAACCTTTTCCGCATCCAAATGGTACTGAATCTCATACAAATGTATCCCCGATGCGGCGGTCAATCTATCAACGACCAAGGCAAATGGCGGTAAACCGTTCAGTTTTTTTACAAAATAAACCGAACGCTCGTGTCGAACCGTCTTGTCCTGATCCTCACCGTATCCATCCTCGTAGCTTGCGCGGCAGGCATCCACCGTATCGGAAAGCTTCGCCTGCAATCCGCTATGCTGACAAATCATTTCGTCAGACCAGTTTCGGCTTTTTCTGCGATTTTGCTCCATCCCGTCCACCAATACCGTGTTATGCGCTCGCGTGGATAACACGTATTTCCGCATTTCGGAAGAATCGTAGGCGTAGTTATTTCCTTCGGTGAGTATGTATTTTCCCGAAGCGTGCATCAGCAGATTCAGCTTGTCCTCGTGCTGATGGGCAGCACCAAAGGGACCGCCGTCAAAGCATAGCCAAGTATCTTCTCTTCCCCATCCGGTGCGAAAAACAGCAATTCCCGAATTTGGCAACACAAAGGAGGTGTCGGCAGGAGGTGCGCCCACTTTGCCGTCACTTGCAACCCACATCATAGTAGGATCGTCCAAAAGCAGATCAATATATGGCAAAATTCGGCTTCTTGCGCTAACAAGAGTGCCGTCGTTCAAGTCGGGCAAACAACCGTTTGGTCTCATAAGCTTTACATATATGTCCAGTATTTTTTTTAATGTTCCGCCAAATTCTTCGGGAACGCTTTTGCCATATCCGCGCAAAAGCTTGATTACTCTGCTGTAGTGGGTCACCAAGATTTGCTGATATGCCGTGGAAAGTTCAAAATGGAACCCGTCGGGATACACCTGCTTTTGGAGTTCCTCCTTAAGCTTGCTTTCAGCGTAGGCAAACCATTCCTCCCGTTCGGCAAAGAACGGATATAAGGTCGCAATATGCAAAAGTCCGCTCATCTCCATAATAAGCCAATTACCCCTGTTTTTATGGAAATTCCGGAGCAAAACAGCGTGCTCGTATATGGACTTGAAGAAATCGGTAATCATATCATCAGAGCATGCTTCGCTCTGTATAACGGAATGAATCATTTCGGGCCACACAACGCTCATTCTGATTCCGCACTCAATGGAACGCCAGCAAAGCGCCTCGCTCTTGTTGCCGTCTACCGAAAATCTTGTCGCCTGCTTTACCCAGGAGTCGAACAAAGCGCAGCATTCCACTGCATACCGTTCGTCACCGAATATACGATAGGCTCTCGCAAGGGTCAATAGCTCCGCATGACGGCTCAACTGCCAGGTCCACTCAGGATACCCGTTGTAGGTGGGATTGGAAAACCAATCGACACTACCACCGCCGAAATCGTGTGGGATTTTGCAAGCCGTCATAATGTGCTTCATAGCAAGCTCCGCTTTTCTGCTCACATCCTCCTCGAAAGAATCGCCCTCCTTCGGCAAGCAGGAGAAAAATCTCCGAGCATCAAGCGCCCCGCGAACGAAGTCGGCAAAAAGCGCCCGACATTCGCCGTAATCCTCGTGCAAAGCCGCCGATTTTATCCTATCCAAGCCGCTATAATTCGCATCTATACATCTGACGAAAAAATCTTTATCCGTCAAAAGCGGACCTTGTTGTTGGTACATGGCCTTCCCTCCGAGATCTCAAAATCTTTAGCAAGTAAAAAACATTATCATACTGCATTTAACAAGGATTATATCACACGAGTCATAACATTTCAAGACTTTTTAAACTAAAATTGATATAAAAAATCCCATAGTAACCGCAACCTCGGTTAATGCCGGTGCCACACTCCACTTCTTCCCCGAGTAGCCCTTTCACAGTCAGCTTGCGCAGCAAACTATGACTGTTAATCCGGTCTTCCCCTTTTCAGTAAACAAAAAAGGGGCGCTTTGGTGCACCTGCGATAAAGCAGAAAAACGCATCATCTACATTGGTGGTGCGTTTTTGCTTTTCGACCCACAGTTGAAAATTCTCGTTTAAGCGGTTATTGTCAAAAAAACATCGTCATGATATAATAAAAAACACAGGGCAGGCGCCGCCTTAAAATTTGGAGGTAAAATCGTATGAATATTGGAGACAAAATTAAAGAATTGAGAAAACAGCGCGGTGTTACTCAAGAACAGCGTGCGGATATGCTTATCCTCAACAGACAAACGATTTGGGAGTTTGATAGTGGTCATAAAGTCGGCTTCATATTAACCGTATGTAATTAAGCTTCAAGAGCATCGAGCAGGCGGAGTATGAGATTGGAGGTTGCTCTGTTGTCGATCCCGTTTGCCTTCTGCTTGAGTCTCTTTGCATTGAGAGCGTCGATTGCAACTCGGAGTTCAAAGGGGGTGAGTTTGAGTCTGCGAACCGTGGTATATCCGTTTTTCATCTGTAAGTCC
>JAZSPB010000067.1:0-2083 GCA_045537235.1 Eubacteriales bacterium | reverse complement strand
AGTTTGCTAATTCCGTTAATTCTTCAACCGCTTTGGGTATTCAAACAACTTTTTGATTTAGGCTATCCACAAGGAAATTCTCTATTTTTTTAACAAGCACCTCATTATGTCCCCTTATTTTATATTATTGTCCCCACTTGCATTCTTTTATTACCGATTTTTCTACAAACATGATTGTATTCCCGTTCGGATATTTAATTCGCTGGGATTTGGATATCTTTCGCCAAGAAAGATTGATTTGACATCTTTTCAAATACTAACAACTGTGGAATGGCATCTCTACTTCCGTCTGCATATCGACGAGGTATTTCTATAAACATAATTGTATGCCCATTCAAGTATTCAATTGAGTAAGGATTTCCTACAATATGCGGCTCTGGAATTGTTGCCATTAGATATAAAAATCCCTTTGTCCACCCCTTAAGAAACCAGTAAGGCTCACCGCCTTCAGGAAAATACAGTTCACGCCAGACAGAACTTTGTGCGTCGGGACATTTTGGATGGCCATAAACAAATTGCTCTTTGCTTGGAACAATGTCCCTAATTTCCCACTTGCCAACAGCGGCTTCATCATTCTCAAATGCTTGCTTTTCTGTCGGTGTATCTATACATCTCACCTTTTTGCATACAGGTGTTTTGATTTCTACCGTTCCATCCTCATAATAGATTTCATAAGATGCCCCGATAATTTGGTAATCTATTTCGTGGATTTGGGACAGCATGGCGTGATATCCATCGTCAAGTTGATCCCGATTGCAAGCCAAGGTTGCAAGCTCGCCCGAAAAAGCAAGCGTCTTTTCCTCATATCCAAGGGAATTTGGAACTTTGCCCGTGATTTCCACACAAGCAGCAAGGTCAAAGTTGCTTTCACGATATTCGATTTCATAATTTACAATCACGGTACGCTTACCAAGCAGTTGCTTGGGCAGGGTCGTTTTCATTTGCTCAACCATTGCCTCCGCGTCAGCTTTTGCTGCATAAATCTTTCTTTGAAAGGCGACACGGATAGTGTCACCGCTTCGGATAGCCATATGAAACATAGTACTCTTTCCTTCAGATAATGATTTCTTGATGTGATTCAATTTCTTCAGCTGTAATGAAATTTCCTTTGATTTTTCCGCAAGCTCTGCACACTTGGCTTCTACCAATGCCAGGATATCCTCATCTTTGTTTGCATCCAGGTGCTTTTTTATTTCTTCAAGTGAAAAGCCCAGTTCCTTGAGTGAGATAATGCGATTGCAATCGGCAAGCCTTGCGGCAGAATAGTAGCGATATCCTGTAAAACGGTCAATCTCGTCTGGAGCAAGCAGGCCTTCACTGTCATAGTACCTCAGAGTTTTGACAGGTATGCGGCAAAGCCGTGATAATTCACCAATCTTGTACATATCATAATACCTTTCTTAAGAATTTGCTCTGCGAAACAGCGCTATTTCGCTTTTGCAGTTTGATTATATCATTACAGTTAAGGGGAGAGTCAAGGGGGAAAATATATCTATTTTTTGACTACATGTTATCATACCGAAGCAAAATATACAGGAACAGTCACAACAGACTAAACTGTTGTGACTGTTAACTGTCTTATGGACACCGCCTATTCTCTGCGGGTTTTACCCATATAATTCTATAACGCCTTGTCATTTATGTAAATATTCCTATGGGAAAAAACGGCGCTGGAATGAACTTTGTTCATTCAGCGGAAAATGGGACGGGACCTCATTTTTCACATCAGATAAATCTGATGTGCGTTTTTTCGGAAGACAAGGCTCACCGTACTACGACAGCGAATATATTTCTCCACGCCTTGTCCCTTACTTCATTTTCTTAAACGACCTCGGTCTTCTCGGCCGTGCCATACTCTTCGGGAATTTTGACGTGGTGGGCGGTGCAAACGATCCCGAGGAAATCACCGCCGCGGGCTTTGCCGTGCCGCCGCCTGACGGTTTCACCGTAAAATCGGACATCGGGAAACCGTGACCGGTCACCACGGGAATCTTGTGCCCGATGAGCTTTTCGATGTCGTACAAAATCGGCTGCTCCTCGTAATTACACAGGGAAATAGCCGAGCCTGACGCGCCCGCACGTC
>JAZSPB010000113.1:0-11714 GCA_045537235.1 Eubacteriales bacterium | reverse complement strand
AGAGGGGGAGGCGCGTCCGCCGAGCGTCCGCTTGATCTCCCCCTCTCACGACTCTCCCCCTCCGGGGGCGAGATTTGACGATTCCCCGCCCCAAACTAACTGCTTCGCAACGGGACTGTCTCTGCCACGCATCGTGGTTAGTGGTGCCATGTTTTAGTCGTTGGGTCGCGCCTTCGCGCGAAAGATTTGGGCGAGTGCCTTACCTTCGTTTGCATCTGATTCGTTGCTTTCGGCAACCTTGGGAGATTGGGTAACCTATTAGGTCGCGTTCGCGCGAAAGATTTGGGCGAGTGCCGTACCTTCGTTTGCATCTGATTCGTTGCCTTTGGCAACCTTGGGAGATTGGGTAACCTATTAGGTCGCGTTTGCGCGAAAGATTTGGGCGAGTGCCGTACCTTCGTTTGCATCTGATTCGTTGCTTTCGGCAACCTTGGGAGATTGGGTAACCTATTAGGTCGCGTTTGCGCGAAAAATTTGGGCGAGTGCCTTACCTTCGTTTGCATCTGATTCGTTGCCTTTGGCAACCTTGGGAGATTGAGTTGCCGACAGGTCACATTTGTGCAAAAAATTTGGGCGGTGCCATACCTTCGTTAGCATTTAATTTTTTGTTTTCGGTAACAACCATATAAAAATTTAAGTAAGCCGAAAGAAACGAGGAAACCTCTCATTTTATTTTCCCACTAAACAATATGGCGAGCGTCAGTTTATTCAAAAAAGTTAATCTCGCGCAACCATGGCTACGAACGGGGCACGGCACCATGTCCTAAATTGCGCTGTGATGAATTGTATCCGCGCGGAGCAGTTACAAAAGAACGTGTCTGTTTTTTATCCCGTACAGAGCAAGAGGGTGTGTCGAGAAAGGGGAGCATCCGGCGTAGCGGTCCCCCTCTTTCGTGCCGTTTCTTCGGGGAGGTGCTAAGCAACTCCTCTTTCTCTTGGACAAGCAAAGAAGGAACAAAAACTTTGATGTAACACTAACTATAGTTAGTGCCACTTTTTAGGCAAGCAAAGCAAGAACCAACCTTTATTTCCTCACTAACCCCGGTTGGTGCCGCTTTTTATGGCAAACAAGGGAGGAACAAACCTTTGTTTCCGCACTAACTCCGGTTAGTGATGCCCCCTCTCCCCCAAAAAAAGGGAC
This sequence comes from Eubacteriales bacterium, assembly GCA_045537235.1. GTDB lineage: Bacteria > Bacillota > Clostridia > Oscillospirales > CAG-272 > RGIG8775. Next base: position 10,573 of record JAZSPB010000113.1, on the reverse strand, counting down.
TCTCCTCAAAGGAAAGTCCCTAAAAAATCCTATTTCCTCACTCGGCCTTCTGCGCCGCTCTTGCCGCATACTTTGCGTCAAAGTGCTGTGCCAAGCGATAAACATTGAGGTTGATCTCAGCCATTGCCTCCACCAGTTCCTCATAAGGCTCATGCCAGTTGTTCACAATACCCTTGTTTGCGTCGATGTTCGACTGGTCTCGCCACTCGCCATCCTTGCCGTTCTTATAAATTACCTCAGGGCTGTCATCGTCATCAATATACTGGTGCCACTGCCAACCTACGAAGTTCTTGGACTCGATCAAACGAAGTGTAAAGTTCTGATAGAAGTCTCCTCTATCCTGCTGAGTACGCACGATCCATCCTGCACCGCGGGTGTTCTTCAAAGGATCGTTGGGATCGTCAAAGCTACCGTCATTCTCCAATGCCTTGGTGTAGAACTCGGTAACCATCAGAGGAAGGTTAACATTCTGTGCGATCGCATAAATGTCATCGGCGCTGGGCGTCCACTGACCGTACCAGTTAATGGTCATACAGTCAAGGTACAGGGAAGCGAAACGAAGCACCCAAGGAGCATCCTTAACCTTGGTCAAGAAACGGCAACCGAGGTTCATGTGGTTGGGGTCATATTTGTCAAACGCCTCGTTAACAACCTTGAAGTAACGGTCATAAACAAAGCCGCGGAACAGCTCAAGAAGGTCGGCATCCACACTGGAGGTGCCGGGGTTCTCCTCACCGGTCATGGCGATCAGCCATGTCCAAGCAGCCGCATAAGAATAGTGGTTGACTGCCTTGGAATAGTCAAGCTGCAAGTAGTTGTACAGCATATTGACATCCATGGGGAGCTCATTGTCGGTGGTATAACCGGTGATCCACTGATTGTCGGGGCTGGTCAAATCCTTCTTTGCTCTTGCATCGCAGTGCGTTACAAAGCCGGGATCAAATACATTCATGGTGTTATTCTCGGAGAACACGGTGGAACCGCCCACAGATGCATTGGTTCCGATAGCCGTACCGTAGGAGCCGGCCATACCGCCGATGCTGGACTCGGTGATGGTGGGATCCTCCACGGTGTAAAGACCCTTGGCCGCATTAAAGCCGACCTGATCCTTCAGCCAACGAATGGTTGCGATGGTCCACTTTTCCTGTGTGCCGTACTTATCCAATGCCGCCTGCTTTTGGTTGGGCGAGTTCAAGTAACAGATGTTGGGACCGCTTATGGTACGAATGTAGCAGGGGAAGCCCAGGGGGTCGATGATGTACCAACGGTCACCGATCTTCTGCGAATAGAAGAAGCCGGTAGCCTCCTGCTGCATCGAGGGATCCATCCAACCGCCGTACACGTCGAAGGGATAGACGGTATCATAATCGGTATATTTGCCAAGGTCGTCCAGCGCGTCGTAGGTACGAGTCGCGTGGGGCTTGTTAACATTGTCAAGCGTCCAGTCACCGAAGCCGGAGTCGCCGGAGTATACGATCTTGGAGAACTCATCCGCATCGGAAACGATCAACTCGGCTTTGTGAGGATCCTGCTGGCTCAGCTCCATGTAACGACCCAGCCAATCATTTACCAGTTCCTCTGCATATGCCCAAATCGCCTCGTTCTCGGCCTCATCCTCAACAAGCTGATAAACGTAGCTGTTGATGACATCAGAGGTCGTAGCAACAAGAGTGGTAGTCTTGGGGTTCATCTCGTCTTCAGAGGGGGTGCTTACGGTCGCAGTGATACCGATGGAAAGCACGGTCTCACCGTTATCCAGCGCCTTATCGACCGCATCGGTCAGATCGATCGCCGCAAGACCGCTCACGGGAGCGTTTTGGCAGATCAAATTCGTAAAGGCGGGGCGGGTGTTGAAAGTTACCTTGTCACCGTCCCAAGAATCGGGATCCAACTTATAGATGTTGATTCCGTGAGCCGATTCGTCGGTCTTTGTCCAAGAGGGAACGAAGAAGACCTTCTTATAAGCGAACTTCTCAAACTGGGTCAGATCGAACTCCAAAAGGATGTCACGGTGATAACCCGAGGAAGATTTCTTCATTACCAAAATCTCCTCCGTGTTGGTGTCAAGACCAAGCTCGGCGTTCAATACTCTCCAGTTCTTATCTGCATACTGTCCGTTTCGAACATACGCCTTATCCGAGGGAGACACGCGAACTTCCTTGGAGTCGGAAGCCGCAAGATCAATCATGTCGCTGTTGTTGGCGATCGCATCATCCGCCTGCTCGGGTACAAGACCGCAACCGCAAGCGAGCAACATCAATGCCGCCAAAGCCAATGCAAGAAATTTTTTCATGCGTTTTCTCCTTGTTTTTATTTGGCTGATCGAAATATCTCGACACTCAGCCATTTTTACCCATATAGTATATCACAAAAATCCCAAAAAAGTCAACACAATATATTGTGTCTTGGTTCAAAACGCACATTTTTGGCGCATTTCACAAACCTCCTTTCTGCATTTTGGTCAAATTGCCAACAAAAAAGCATCCTCATCATTCAAGGATGCTTTCTCTCACTTGCGGAAAAAGGATAAAAAACCACGCTTTTCATAGGGACTACATTCCATACCGACAACGCGATATCCGATCGCTCCGATGATCTCGGCAAGCATTTCCTCACTCACGTTCTCCTCGGAGACAATGACCGTTTCCCCTTTTTTGTGGGAGGATGATACCCGTTTGACTCGGATCGCCTTGCGAATCGCATCATTGACGTGCACCTCGCACATGGAACACATCATCCCGTCCACCTTGACCGTGATCTCAACCATACAGTCACTTCCCTTCCAAAAGCAAGACGCGGAACGGTGCCGCGCCTTGAAATATACTATGATTTTTTGTTACCGTGGCAAGCTCCGCTCATCGCACAGCCCCCGCAGGAGCCGCCGCACGAGCAGCTACCCTTGCCCTTTTTGCGATTAACGATCCCACACACCACCACCGCCGCAAAAAGCGCCGCGATCACGCCGAGAATCACCCAACTGAGCCAAGTCATAACGGAACCTCCTTACCGGCTTTTCCGCGACGGTGCCTCCCGTCGATCAGGAGGAATCGTTTGCCCGAGAGGCACCGCGAGGATGTTTATTTTTGAAGGAATATAATTAATGTAGAAAAATGTTTATCGTGCGACGGATGCCTGTCCGCTGTACTTGTTTTTGCGCGCCAACAGATAGACCAGTCCCGTCAAGAGCGCCACCGCAATGACTGCGCCCACAAGATTCACGCCGGAGACGGGCTCGACAAAGAGCACGCCCAGTCGGTAGAAAATGAAGGAAATGACGTATGCAAATACGCACATATAGGTGATGGCACCTGCCGTCCACTTCCAATTGTTCATCTCGCGCTTGATGGCGCCCATGGCGGCAAAGCAAGGAGCGCAAAGCAGGTTGAAGATCATGAAGGACATACCGGCAAGCTTACTGCCGTCAAAGAAGATCAGACCGGCTTGGATCTGCGCGTCGAGCGCCTCTCCGACCAGTGCCTCCTCCATTTCGGCCAGTGTGCCGAACACACCGACGACCTCCTCCTTGGCCACAAGACCGAGGATGGTTGCCACCGCCGACTGCCAAGTACCAAAGCCAAGAGGCTTGAAGAGCCATGCAATACCGCCGCCGATCACCTCAAGGATCGAGCGTCCGCCTTGCTCCTCGGTGATATAGTGGAAGCCGTTCTCAAAGGACAGACTGTTGAGTGTCCAAATGATAATACTGGCGGCGAAGATCACGGTACCGGCGCGTTTGATAAAGCTCCAACCGCGCTCCCACATGGAACGGAACACATTGCCTGCTACGGGGGCATGGTACGCGGGAAGCTCCATCACGAAGGGCGCGGGATCGCCCGCAAAGGCCTTGATCTTCTTCAGGAGAATGCCCGAAACCACAACCGCCGCAACACCGATGAAGTAAGCCACCGTAGCCACCCAAGCGCCGCCCAGCCAAGTCTCGGAGAACAGCGCGCCCGCGATCAGACCGACGATGGGCATCTTCGCGCCGCAGGGGATAAAGCCCGTGGTCATGATGGTGATCTTGCGATCGCGATCCTGCTCGATGGTACGGGAAGCCATGATGCCGGGAACACCGCAGCCCGATGCCACAAGCATGGGAATGAAGGACTTGCCCGAAAGACCGAACTTGCGGAAGATCCTGTCCATAATGAAGGCCACACGAGCCATGTATCCGCAGTCCTCAAGAAGCGACAGCAGGATAAACAAGACCAGCATCTGCGGCACAAAGCCCAGCACCGCACCGACGCCGCCGACGATACCGTCTTGGATCAGGGAGTACAACCACGAAGCAATGACAGGCTCGCCCGCCTCATTCAAAAGTGCCATATCCAGAAGCTCGGGGATGCTCACCCAGCTACTCATAAAGCCCGGCAGATCGCCCGCCTCCGCGCACTCGGCAAAGGAGCCGAACAGACCGTCATTCATGAATATGACCGTAAAATCACCGACAGAGCCGATGGAAAGATAGTACACAAGGAACATGATCACCGCAAAGATGGGCAACGCCAAGATGCGGTTGGTCACGATGCGGTCGATCTTATCGGAAATCGACAGCGCACCCGCGTTCTTTTTCTTATAGCACGCCTTCATCAGAGACGCAATGTAAACATACCGCTCGTTGGTGATGATCGACTCGGCATCGTCGTCAAGCTCGTTCTCCACCTTGGCGATATCCTCTTCAATATGTGCCGCCTTTTCCCGGGAGAGCGCCAGCTTTTCCCTGACCTTTTCGTCGCGCTCAAACAGCTTGATGGCATACCATCTCTGCTGTTCCTCGGGCAGTCCGTGGACGGTCGCCTCTTCGATGTGTGCGATGGCGTGCTCCACAGAGCCGGAAAAGGTGTGCATGGGAACGGGCTTTTGGCTTTTGGCCGCCTCAATGGCCAGCTCCGCCGCCTCTATGACCTTGTCGCCCTTGAGCGCCGAGATCTCGATGACCTTACATCCGAGCTGTCGGCTGAGCTCGGTCGTGTTCAGCTTATCGCCGTTCTTTCTCACCACGTCCATCATGTTGATGGCAACCACCACGGGGATACCAAGCTCCATGAGTTGGGTGGTCAAATACAGATTTCTCTCCAAATTGGTGCCGTCCACGATGTTGAGAATGGCATCGGGGCGCTCACCGATCAAATAATCGCGCGCCACGACCTCCTCAAGTGTGTACGGGGACAGCGAGTAGATACCCGGCAGGTCGGTGATGACCACGCCGTCGTGCTTCTTTAGCTTACCTTCCTTTTTTTCCACCGTGACACCCGGCCAGTTGCCAACGTATTGATTGGCACCCGTCAGCGCGTTGAACATGGTGGTCTTGCCGCAGTTCGGGTTGCCGGCAAGTGCGATCTTTAAGTGCATGGTTGTTCCTCTCTTTCTCGGTTAGCAACTGCTAACCACAAGCCATAAAAAATCCGAATGTTATTCGATCTCGACCATTTCGCCGTCGGCACGGCGCAGTGACAGCTCGTAGCCGCGCACCGTGACCTCAATGGGGTCTCCGAGAGGCGCTACTTTACGGATATAGATCTCCACACCGCGGGTGATCCCCATATCCATGATGCGACGCTTGACCGCACCCTCGCCGTGGAGCTTAACGACCTTGACCGTCTCACCCACACGGGCTTGCTTGAGTGTCTTCATGCTGTGTATCTCCTTTTTGAAAAATATATCGAGGAGCAACCGCTCCGTCAGATCATGATCTTTTGCGCCATTTCGCGGCTGATGGCCACGCGCGCCTCCTTGACGTTAACAATGAGGTTACCGCCGATGGCATTGATGACCGTCACAGTTCCACCCGCCACAAAGCCCAAATTTTCCAGATGTTTTTTGACCTCGGGGCTTCCCCCGATGCGCTTGATCATATGAGTCTCACCAATCGAAGCAAATGTCAATGGCATAATCCACCTCCCAAAGACCGTCTTCTGCCGTCTTTGATCCTTCTTGAAAGAAAAGGCTCCCCGCACCGAGGTCGGTAATGGCAATGAACTCTTGCGTGGAGAGCCATTTGAGTTAGCCGACGCTAACCGACAACCAACAAACAAGTTAGCCTTTGCTAACCGATATTATTATAGTAGATTTTCTCCGATTTGTCAAGGCTTTTTTAAAGATTCTTGATTTTTTAAAAATCAAACAAAAACCCATTTGAAAAAGTCGGTTTCTTTGGTGCATTTTGCCAACAGTGGGTACTTGCCTGCGCGAGAGAATTTTTGGCTTGATAAAATTTTTGGGGGCGCCCGCAGGCGCCCCTCATTGCCGAAAGCACTAAACAATTTGGATTTTTATGCAATTGTTGGTCGTGCAACTGTCCCCAACAAATATTTCAAACTCCCCACATTCAACAAGATACTTGCCGCGCGCATCAAAAAAGCCCGGCTCACCGTATCCCGGTTCAAATGTAACCTCTTTTTCTTCTCCGACCTCCGGCTCGATTTTGCGGAACCCTTTCAGTTCCTTTTGCGGTCTGATATAGGAAGCGAGAAGATCGTGAATATAAAGCTGTACCGTTTCCTTTCCCTTGCGGGCACCTGTGTTCTTCACCTTTACCGTGATCTCAAAGACCTCTCCGTTCTTCAAAGCATCAACGGTAAGCTCTCCCATTTTCGCTTGGGGCTTGGAGATGTCAAAGGTAGTATAGGAAAGCCCTTCACCACCGCCTCGACAAATCGCGCCCCCAAATAAGGGTCTTCTCCGAGACCCTCGACCATTCTTCACCAACGGGGGTCTCCGGAAAGATCGACCATGGGAGAAAATGTCCGGTGGATGCCCTCTGCGGCGGCTTCCTTCGCCGTTGCGCGATAACATTGCGTTATCAGCTCCGGGTTAAAGGAACAAGCGGCGGCGAGAGGAATGGGAAACACCGTGCGATGCCCGTGAATAACATCTCTGCCAAAGATCAGCGGAATGCCAAGACGGCTTTCGTTGACCGCAATTTTCTGAAACTCGTTATAATATTCGGTATGAACCGTATACTCGTCCGTATTTCCGGCGGTTGCCGTGGCGGCGAGAATCATGGAACCCATCTCTCCGTTTCGGCACATATCCTCATATTTTTTCTGCTGTTCGGGCGTTTTCGCGCGCGATGACTGATTCAACTGCCCTATTTTTTCCTCAGCGTCATTTTGACAAGCAATTCATCGACTTGCTTATCAAACCTTTTGAAATCCTGTGCATTTTTTGACATTCAATATCCTTTCCCCAAGCGACCACCTGCCGTATTTCCTAACACAAACCTTTCAAAACACCCGCAAACTCGCACGCCACTTGAGAGCATGGAGAATCGCTCGGATCGTCAAAAATACTTTTTGTCCAGCTTACGGAACTGTATCGCCTCGGCGATGTGAGCGTCGGTAATGATCTCACTGCCCGCAAGGTCGGCCACAGTACGGGCTACGCGAAGAAGTCGGTCATAGCCTCGTGCAGACAAGCCCAACTTTTCAAATGCCGCCTTGAGAAGCTTTTGCGCGGGCTGGTTGAGCACGCAATATTTGCGGATCCCTGCGGGGTCGAGCATGGCATTGCTGTGGAAGCGACGGGCGTCCTCGCCCATGCGTGCGGCGGAAAATTTTCGGGCGGTCACAACGCGATCGCGGATCGCCTCGGAGCTTTCGCCGGGCTTGGCGGATGCCATGTCCTCGTAGGACAGAGACGGAAGCTCAACTTGGATATCGATACGGTCAAGCAGCGGTCCGCTGATCTTGGCCATGTAGTTTTTGACCTCATCGGGGGAACAGGAGCAGGGGTGAGTCGGATGACCGTAATAGCCGCACCGACAGGGGTTCATGGCGCCCACCATCATGAAATTACAAGGGAAGGTGACACGTCCCATGGCACGGGTGATGGTGACCTGCTTATCCTCCAGCGGCTGACGAAGCGAATCGGTCACTTGTTTGGGGAACTCGGGCAACTCGTCGAGGAACAGCACACCATTATGCGCCAGCGAGATCTCGCCCGGTCGCGGATTGGTGCCGCCGCCCACGAGACTGACGGGCGACATGGTATGGTGAGGCGAGCGGAAGGGGCGGTTAGTCAAAAGCGAAACATCATCGCCCAGGACGCCTGCCACCGAATGGATCTTGGTTGATTCGATGGCCTCATCGAAGCAAAGGGGCGGCAAGATGGTAGGAAGCCGCTTGGCCAGCATGGATTTACCCGTACCGGGAGGACCGATAAGCAGTACGTTATGTCCGCCTGCCGCTGCGACCTCCATGGCTCGTTTGGCAAAAAGCTGACCCTTCACATCCGAAAAATCCACGCCGTAAAGTTGGTCTTCCGAGGCATAGCCGCCGTTTTCGGGCATTGTAGGCTGCAAGGGTGCCGAGCCGTTGAGATGGGCGATCAGCTCCGAAACCGCACGGATACCGTAGACGCGAATGCCCTCCACGGCCGCCGCCTCGCGCACGTTGGCATAGGGAACATACACCTCACGGAAGCCTCTGTCCTTGGCGGCACAGCACATACAAAGCACGCCGCGCACGGGACGCAGCTCGCCTGACAGGGACAGTTCTCCGATCATACAGCTTTTTGAGAGATCGACCTCGTCGTGAATATACCCCGCGTTGCGCAAAATGCCGACGAGAATAGCCACATCCAGCGCCGAGCCTTCCTTTTTGCGATCGGCGGGTGCCAGATTGACGGTATGTGCCATAGCGGGAAACCGAATGCCGCTGTTCTCGCAGGCTGTGCGCACTCTTTCGCGAGACTCCTTGACTGCCGCATCGGGAAGACCGACCAATTCGAAGGAAAACAGGCTTTTTCGCGAGTCGCATTCCACGCTGACGATAAATCCGTCAATACCCGAAAGACCTGCACTATATATGGTTGATAACATGATCTATTCCTCCTTGTCGGAAGTCTCACGTCCGACCGCGCGGCAATATTCTTCGTAGCTGCAAAGCAGTTTCAGTGCTGACAAGAGTGCGTTGGCGGTCATGCCGTCGGGAAGTCCGAACTTGGCTGCCAAGGCATCGCGTTTGGCGACGCTTCCCTCCCCGCCCGAAAGTCCGTCCAGGTAAAAATCCACTTTGGTGAGCTCACTTTCCTTGACCTCGGGTACCACGCCGTCGGCGCCGATGGCATATGGGGCGAGGAGGTCCCTTAAAAGTGCGGCGCTCATGCCCTCCACGCCAAGAGTTCCTTCCGCGGACGGGGTGTTTTTGCGTTTCTCTTTGCCCGCAATCTTGGGGATGTAGAGGTGGATGAGTTTTTCCTTCGGCAGGGATGAGGTGATATGAGAACGGATCAACTTCCCTGCTCCGTCGCTGTCGGTGAGGACGATGATCCTTGTTTTTTGGGTCATGGCTCGCAACACTGCCAGTTTTTCTGTGTGGTTGAACACGCCAAAGCCGTCGGTGGTTAGAATTTGGGCGTTGACAAGTGAGGTGAGTTTGATTTTGTCGTATCGACCTTCTACTAAGATCGGGTAGGGGATGGTGAGTTTTTCCATGTGTGACCTCTTTGGGGGGGGAGTGGGGGGGCTTTTGGGGGATTCGGCACGAACTAATGTTGGTGCTTTGTTAAGGGTTTTGTTACTTCTTTGCTTGACCAAAGAAAGGAGACACTAGCGGAGGTTAGTGCTATGTCATAGGGTTCGTTGCTTCTTTGCTTGACCAAAGAAAGGAGACACTAACTGTGGTTAGTGCTATGTCAAAGTTTTCGTTACTTCTTTGCTTGCCCAAAGAAGTAACCAAGAAACGGCACGCAAGAGGGGAAGGCGTCCGCTCCCGCGGCCGCTGACTCTCCCCCTCTCGCGACTCTCCCTCTCTCCAAGGCGAGATTTGACGATTCCCCGCACGAGCTGACTGCTTCGCAACGGGATTGTTTCTGCCACGCATCGTGGTTAGAGGTGCCATGTTTTAGTCGTTGGGTCGCGCCTTCGCGCGAAAGATTTGGGCAAGTGTCTTACCTTCCCTTGCATCTGATTCGTTACTTTCGGCAACCTTGGGAGCTTGGGTCACCCTTTTGATTACGTTATGCTCAAAAATTGGGCAAGTGCCGTACCTTCGCTTGCATATAACTCGTTGCTTTCGGCAACCTTGGGAGCTTGAGGTACCCTTAGGGGTACGTTTTGCGCAGAAAGTCGAGTGAGTGCCTTATTTTCGTTTGCAACAGCCTTATATCTTTTAGCTTTGGGTTTTTTAACTTAAAATAAAATACGGCTGTATGGCACTTTTCAATGAAATTCAAAAAGTACGCACCAAGCGCCGAATAAAAACCATTAAAACCGCAAAAAACGAGAAGACCTCTTATTTTATTTTCCCCCCAAACAATATGGCGAGCGCCGCTTTAACAAAAAATTCGCTTTCCAAATCAAGAAAGCGAAATAAAAAATCAAGTTAGCCGAAAGAAACGAGGAAACCACTTGTTTCACTTCTCCACCGAACAATATGGCGAGCGTCAGTTTATTCAAAAAAGTTAATCTGGCGCACCCAAGGCTACGAATGGGGCAGGGCACCCCGTCCTAAATTGCGCTGTGATAAATTATATCCGCGCGGAGCAGTTACATAGAACGTGTCTACCAATCAAATCCCGCCCAAAGCAAGAGGGGTGTGTCGAGAGAGGGGGGCATCCAGCGAAGCGGCCC
>JAZSPB010000146.1:0-4685 GCA_045537235.1 Eubacteriales bacterium | reverse complement strand
ACAGTTGTTTGAACGCATCAAAGTGATCGAGAATGTATTTTACCTCTTCACTGCCGGTCAGCTCGTAATACTGTCTGTAAAACACCTCTGCCTTTTCCGAATCAAGATTACCAAAGTCGCCGTCTTTGCGGATCCGATGATACTTACCGCAACCGATTTCAGCCATAAACAGAATTTCCTCTGCCGTGGGAGATGTGGACTTTTCTTTCAATAATTCAAGCGCCCTCTTTTGCTCGGGCTTAGGCGACGTATTAATGAAAGAGCTCCAAAGCGGCAGGCTTGACAAAAGCTGTGCGATTTCTTCGCAGCTTTCCGGCACAGGACGGCTCACAACCTCCTCTGCCAAAGTTTGAAGGTTGAATTGTTTGATATCTTGGTTACTCATTATACTGCCTCCGTTCTTATTTACAGCTTTAATGCCGAAGGAATATCCGGTTCGAATACCGGCATCAGCTTCAGCTTGAATAGATTCTTTTTGTGCATTGCATCAATGCGTGCCTTTTTCTGCTGATCCTCGATCTCACCGGTGCGGATATAACGGTCAAGCTCCGCATAGGTAAAGCCAAGGTTGTCCTCGTCTGTTTTTCCGCATAGGCCGTCGGCAGGAACCTTCTCAACCAGCTCACGCGGCAGATCAAGAATTCGACCGATTGCCAAAACCTCTGCCACCGTAAGGCGAGACAGAGGACTGAAATCTCCAACGGAATCGCCGTAGCGTGTAGAATAGCCCACCCAATCCTCGCTGAGATTACAGGTGTTTGCCACACGTCCGTTACAGCATTGGGACACCGCGTAAAGCGCCGTCATTCGAATTCTCGGCGGCATATTGGTACGGCTCTGTTCGGTCAGTTCCATCGGTATCGCACGGGTCAGACCTTTTACTGCATCGTGGATGTTTACCACATAATGTTTGATGCCAAGATGCTCTACAAGGCGATAGGACATATCAATATCTGCCTGCTCGCCGTTGGGCATCAGCACACCGATCACTCGGTCTTTTCCAAGCGCTTCTACGCAAAGCGCCGCCACGATAGAACTGTCCTTGCCACCGGAAACACCCAAGACCGCATTACAGTCGGGGCCGTTCTCGGCAAAGAACTGTCTGATCCAGTTTACACAATCATTTTTTACTTTCAAAGCATCAAACATCGCTTGTTTCTCCTTATTTGTCTGCGTTTTCGTTATTATCGGGATTCTCTAAACGAAAGCTCTCCTTGCAATCCTTGCACAGCCACATATCGGGTGCAATATCAATCATGACGTTGCCGCCATATTTAGATACAGCACCGCTGCCATCCATACAGATTACATTTTCGCTTCCGCATTTGGGACATTTTACTTTCATATTATCACTCATATTTTACCCCACACTAAATTTGAGACCATCGTCATAGTATTCATCTTCGCCTGAGAAGCATTTGGTTTTGCCCACCTCATGATCATCAACGACGAAGCCGATCTTTTGAACCTCAAACATACCAAATTCTATTGCCTTGGCGCTCATATAACCGTTCATAACGCCATCGATCCATACGCATTCGTCGTAGCTGCTCCATTTACCGCCCGAATAGCAGGTTCTCTTTCCAATGCCGTATTCCTTACCGTCTCTGACTTCGCCCTCGTATTCCACCGTAAAATCGCTTCCAATGGTATCACTCACAGTGGACACTTTAGACTGATCCATTTCTCTGTAGCCGGGGAAGCCGAAAGCCTTGAAGAAGATCTCAAGTGCTCTCTTGGCATCCGCTGCACTGAGTCCATCCGACACAAGAAGTCCGTGTGCCTTGACAGCGTATTCCTTATAGTTGTACGCATCATTGATCATCTCGACAAGCGCACTTCTTGCCTTGCCATAGAGCAGAGCTTCAAAAAGATCGGCATCACGGGCATCATCCGCAAGGCTTGCGAGCTTCCCGCCGCTTTTGGCTTTATCAAACATATTCAGAAAGCCTTTTTCACCTTTGCAAAGCTCTCTTACTGCTGAGATAATATCCATGGGGTTTTTCCTCGCTTTCCGACAACTTAATCACGTCCGATTCCCGACAAAAAGCGGTATCGGTTTGCCTTGTGTATATCTTTCTCTACACCGTCTTTACCAGTTCCGTAGATCTCCACAAGGCGTATCATAGCATCAAATATTCCTGCTTCTGATGCACCTGCATAAAACATAACGGCTGCATCCATATCCTTATCGCAACCAAGTGCATTCTCGTAAAAATAACCGACCTGATACATTGCGTAGGAATCGCCGGCATCTGCCGCACGGGAAGCCCACAAAAATGCAGTCTCGTCATTCTTATCACAGGGATAGCCGTAATGGTACGCAACGGCAACGCTCGTCATTGCGTCTGTGGAGCCGCCCTCTGCCGCAAGCAAGAACCATGCAAACTGACGCTTATGGCGCTCACGAAGTTCGGGAGCTGCGGCGAAGTTTGCATCGTTACACTTTAAGGCAACTTCACGGAAGTTTTCATCGCCTTCCAAAAGTTCAAGTTTACCAAGCTCAATGATGGCAGGAACATAGCCCTTGTCTGCCGCACGGCGTAAAAACCGATCGGCAAGCTCACGGTTTGTCACGCTGTGCTTCTTGCCTTCGGCAAGCAAAGCATCCACCTGACCGGCTTCCAAGGCTTTTTCATACCACATTTGCGCTTCTTCGGGCATTTTGCGTTTCACGGCGCTGTTATACAGCCACCAAATCGCATCGATGTTGCCCTTTTCAACCTGCTCTTTCAAAATTTCTACAAGCGGACGGGTATCAAAGCCATCCTCCAATCGGATAATGGCTTTTGGATCGCCGGCATCGGCAGCCTTTTTGCAAAGATTCTCGGCTTCTTCGCCCTCGATGTCGGCGGCACCGTTATCGTGTAACTCAACGATCTCCATACAAGCTCTCACGTTGCCGTACATTGCGGCTTTACGCAGAAGTGCCAAGCCTTCCTCGTAATCCGTGCAAATTCCAAAGGTTCCGTAGATACAGCCAAGTCCCATATCCACCGTGGCATCTAAATTATCCATATCAACGGCTTTTTGGAGTGGAGAATATACCTTGCTCCATTCGCCGGTTTCCATATAATGCTGTGCCTCGCCGTAGGCCAGTTCACCTTGCACGTTCTTTTTGCGGCGACATTCCGATTCACGGTGCTGAACACTCTTTGACATACCACCGCCGCGATAGCAATCTTCTGCCAGTTTCCATTCCTTTTGAAGCTCGTAAATAAATCCTTTTCTCACAAGGACGTCATAAGCAGGCTCAACAAAGTGCCCCGTGGGAACGGAATTGGTTTCTCCAAACTGAATACGCACCAAATTCTCGATGGTGAAATAAAGGGTAGCAAAATCCGCATCGTATGCATTACCCAAGGGGAAATCTCCGTCAAGGGAGGCGTTTTCCTCTTTGTATGCGGGGTTATAATCATCATAATCAAAGTCGCTGTCAGGCTCCTTTTTGTTTTGCTCCTCGATTGGAACATTTGCATAGCGCACGATCAGCATCTCTGCCGCACGTGTAACACGATCAATGAGTAATGCTCCGAGTTCCTCTTTATCGGGGTTTTCTTCGATGTACTTTTGATATTCGCAGATCCACTGATCGCGCACAGCATAAATCTGCTCAGCGGTTTTTCCTACAGGGTCAATTTTTAATACGGTTTGCGGTTTCATAAATCCGTCCTCCTTTTACGAGTTAATTATATCAAAACTGCTCATGCCTATGGTCGCCGCGACGACGACATTTTCACCGTCATATACTGCAACAATGCGGTGTTTACTATTTCCTTATCAGGTACACTTCCGTCGCACATATGGTATCGTAAGCGACTTCACCACCGCGGATGAGGATTTTTCTTTTTCTGTAATCAAGCGTGTACGCATGCATATTACCGTCACTGTCTTTATAACGGAAATAAAGCACGTCGTTTACCAGAGCGCACACCTCTTCTCCATGGATCCAAAGCGGACTCCTTCCGTCGAGCTCCTCGGGGGTATACTCGTACGCGCTGTCCCAATCCGTACTGAAGCCCGAGGTGTTGGAGCCTCCAACACCGCAGTAACCCGGAAAGAATCTTACGCTTTCCACACGCTTGTTGTCACGCACGAGGATCTTATCCAGAAAGACAACCTCCTCCTCGGGTAGTATAATTAAGGGACAGTTGTACGAGAGCATGGCTCTCGCGTACATATAATCCTCGGTGTCCTTGCTCACACCTCTGTATACATATTCGAGACTCGTAGAACCAACGCTTTCGTATTTCTTCTTCCTATAGTAAAGCTTATCTCCCACCACGGCACACAGGATAACGTCTTCCAGCTCGATAAGCTCTCCCCCCGAAAGCTCCTCAAGCGAATACTTTACAACGGAATCCGGCTCGGAATATCCATTCCGCCAATCCTTGCCCACGTGTATTTCTATGCCGATGATTTCATCGTTGTCCTCGACCATAAACTTCTCAAGTCCCAGGACTTCGTCCCATTCAAGCGTTCTCATATTTATACTCCATTCCTAATTCTTGTCATCATCATAACATATACCGCTTTCACCGTTCCAAGCCTTACTCCGCACCGTCCGACTCGTCTTCATAATACGCTTCATCGTGGCTGGAAAAATCGGTGAAGCCTTGATTTCTCAGATCGGTCATCACTTCATAGATTCTCATATCGTCAAAGTGGCGTTTCATTTCCTCGTC
>JAZSPB010000114.1:0-4335 GCA_045537235.1 Eubacteriales bacterium | reverse complement strand
CAAACAATCAAAAGGGCGCGGGACAAAAGTTTTTTGCGGAGCTTTTTTTCAAAAAAGCGACCTCCCCCGCCCGCAGGCGCCCCCGTTTATTGTCTCCTCCCCCCCTCGCGGAGAGCGGTTTTGACGGCTACGGCGAGGGCAGGGGCGGCGAGCATTCCGATGAGTCCGAAGAGCCGAAGTCCCACATACATTCCGATGAGAGTGATGATTGGGTGGAGTCCTAATGTGCCGCCGACGATCTTAGGCTCTACGATCTGCCGCACGACGGTTATGATGACCCATAAGATCAAGAGACCGAAACCGGTTTTAAAGTCTCTTGTGAGAAGCTCGAAGATAGACCATGGGACCAGCACGGTGCCGACGCCCAAAACGGGTAGAATGTCTACCACTGCGATCATCAAAGCGAGGAGGAAGGAGTATTCTATGGAAAGAATCGTGAAACCGGCAAACAGCTCGCAGAAGGTGAGGAACATGAGAAACAGATATGCGCGCACATATTTGGCTAAAAAACGACGGATGCGTTCTCGTGCCTCGGGTAGTTTTTGAGCCAAACGGGAGGGAAGGAGCGAGGTCAGGTAGCGGTGGACGGTGTCCCAGTCCAAGGCAAAATAGAAGGTGGCGATGATGGTTACGATGACAAAAAGTGCGACGGAGGGGAGGGAACGGACAAGACCCGAGACCAGAGCCGTTACTCCTGTTACGATTTTGGTTCCCGCCTCTCGGAGCATGGAGACCAGCATATCGTCAAAGCTGTCTCGGAGCAGGTGGCTTGTGTTTTCCGACAGAAAGGGGATACGCGTTCCGATCCCGTTGATCATTTCCGTCAGTCGGGCGATTCCCTCGCCAAGAGGACTGCTTTCCGAAGAAAATCGCTCGGCCAATCGCCCCAACTCATTTATGAGCCGATTGGCCCCCAAAAACAGAAGCAATCCCAACACCGCAAAGCCCAAGATCAAGACTACTGCCGCCACCCACTTTTTCGGCACCTTCGTGCGAGAGGAAACGGCATTGGATATGGGCTGAACGGTCAGCGCCAAAGTCCAAGCGATCAAAAAAGGCATGACAATGACGAGCAGATATTTTCCCACCAGAAAAAGCACCCCGACCCCCACCAAGACGCAAAAGAGAATGGATGCCGTTTTTTGCCAATCGACTCGCATATTCCGCCTCCTAAAATAGATGTTTTTATTATTATGCCCGACTTGTATGGAAAATGTAAGCTTTTTTGAAATTGAATGGGAGAAGGCGGAATTTTTAGAGGACGACAAGCCTCTCTTTTTCTCTTGATCGAACAAGGAAGGGACATCACAGGGCAACGGTTTAGTGTTAAACGCATCTTTCCAACCCATCCCAATTCTTAAATTTTTTTGCCCCCCACAGCAGACTTGACAATTGAAGACGGGTATGGTATCATTAAAAAGATAGAATTCAAAACAGCAGAGCGGTCGTTCTTCAAAAAAACATCCGATCTGTTGTCCAATAGGAGAACCAATGGAAGTATTAAATATAATAAGCACAGTGCTGACGACCCTGCTTTCCGTACTGATGCTTTATCAGATCGTATATGCGGTCATCGGTTTTTTCGGAAAAGAAAAGACCTTCGCACCTGCGCGTTGCGAGCATAGCTTCGGCATTGTGATCGCCGCTCGCAATGAGCGTCTTGTGATCGGGAATCTGCTGGACAGTATCGCCTCCCAGCATTATGACATGAGCCGCGTGCGTGTTTTTGTTGTGGCGGATAATTGTGATGACGACACGGCAGATATTTGCCGTCAACACGGCGCAGTGGTCTATGAGCGACGCGATCCCACGAAGATGCGCAAGGGCTACGCGCTGGAGTACTTGTTCGGTTGCATTGATCGGGACTTTGGCATTGAATGTGTGGACGGCTATCTGTTTTTTGATGCGGACAACCTCCTGCACCCCCGTTTTTTGGAAGAGATAAATAAAGCCTTTGATACGGGAGCCGAAGCGGTGGTGGGGTATCGCAACACCAAAAACTTTTCCACCAACTTTATTTCGGCGGCATACGGGATCCATTTTTGTCGAAGCTCGGCATTGATGCACCGCCCTCGCGTTCGGCTGGGACTTCCGACCCACATTGCGGGCACGGGATATGTTCTTCGTTCTTCGCTTCTGCGCGACGGCTGGCATTTTACCTCGCTGACCGAGGACACCGAATTCACCCTTACGGGGATTGCCGAAGGAAAACACATCGAATTTTGCGAAGCGGCGGAGTTTTATGACGAACAGCCCTATTCGGTGGGGGTCATGGTGCGTCAGCGGCTTCGTTGGTCAAAAGGACGGCTTTTCTGCTTTTTCCGCTGTGCGGCACGGCTGGTGAAAGGCTGTTTTCGAAAGCATGATGGCAAAGGCTCCCGCCGATTTGCCTGCTACGATATGTTTTTCTATTCTTTCCCCAAAGCGCTGTTTTCGGCATTGCTTTCGCTGATCGTGGCAGTGGCGTCGGTGGCTGTTTTCGGGATCTCCACGGATACAAAGGCACTGACCGATACACTGTGGGGGCTGTTGGGCACCTTGGGAAGCGCGTATCTCAGCTTTGTCTTGATCGGAACGATCACGGTTATTCGCGAACGGAGGCACATTCATTGCTCCACACCGAAGCTGGTCCTTTTTGTGTTGACGTTCCCGTGGTTCGACCTTTTGGGACTCCCCATTTCCATTGCCTCACTGTTTATGCGCGTAAAATGGAAACCCATCCGTCACGACAAAGACATCCGTATCGAGGAAATTACGGGCGAAGAAAGCGAAAAAGAGGATAAGTTGTTCATTTAATGTTGCAAAAAGTACGAATTTTATGACTATTTTCACCTTTTTTGTCATAGCGCTTGCAATTTGTGCGGATTTGGGGTACAATATTTGTGTGTGAAATTTTTACATAATGAAAGGCAGAAAATCATGAAAGTTTTGGACAGTCAATTTGCAAAAGGCTTTATCAAACTGGCCGATGACGGCTGGACGATGAGATATCACGAAAGAAACGGAGGAAACCTTTCCTACCGCATTCGCCCCGAAGAGATCGAGGAGGTTCGTGACGATCTGGACTTTTCCCGTGAGTTCGTGGACATCGGCACCGAGGTGGAGCTTCTGGCAGGCACCTTCTTCATGGTGACCGGCTCCGGCAAGTTTTTCAGTGCCGTCAAGGATCATCCCGAAGAGACTTGTTGCATCATTGAGGTGGACAGCACAGGAACCAAGTACCGCGTGGTTTGGGGACTTACCGCAGGTGGCAGACCCACCAGCGAGCTTCCTTCCCACTTGATGAATCATCAGGTCAAGATGGTAGCCACAAACGGCGCACATCGCGTCATTTATCACTGCCATCCCGTTAATGTCATCGCCATGACCTTCGTTCTTCCCATTCGCGACGAGATCTTCACTCGCGAGCTGTGGGAGATGATGACCGAGTGCCCCGTAATTTTCCCCTCCGGTGTAGGTGTTATCGATTGGATGGTACCCGGCGGACGCGACATCGCCGTTGCTACCTCCGAGAAGATGAAGAGCTATGACGTAGCCATCTGGGCACATCACGGTATGTTCTGCTCGGGTGAGGACTTTGAGCTGACCTTCGGTCTTGCACATACAGTGGAAAAGAGTGCCGAGATCTTCTGCAAGGTGCGCGCCATGACGGGCATCAAGCAGCAGACCATCACCCCCGACAACTTCCGTGACTTGGCTCGCGACTTCGGTCTGACCCTTCCCGAAAAGTTCCTTTATTGATCAAGGAAAAATTTCAAACAATAACCGTAGAGACCAAACATCTCTACGGTTTTTTGCAAAGGAGGAATTATGAAACAGAACGGACTGTTCGCATCCATTTATGATATTGTAAAACAAATTCCGCGCGGGAAGGTGTCCACCTACGGACAGATCGCCGCGCTTTCGGGCAACCCGAGACGGGCACGGATCGTAGGCTACGCACTTCACGTCAATCCCGCGCCCGGGGTCATCCCGTGTCACCGCGTGGTCAATAAAGAGGGCAGAGTATCGCCTGCATTTGCCTTTGGCGGCGAGAACGTGCAGATCGCAATGCTGAGACAAGAAGGCGTGGCGGTCAATGATGAAGGCATGGTCGATTTGGCAGTTTTTTTATGGAAACCGAAAAAAACGGATCATCCTCACTGAGAAAGATACCATGTCACAGGGCGCCTGCGGGCGGGGGAGGTCGCTTTTTTGAAAAAAAGCTCCGCAAAAAACTTTTCTATTGCGCCCTTGGTAAAATTTGAGCGAACATACTGCACCCCATGGGGTACTGATATGTTCGCTCAAACTACAATAAGGGCGCAATAGAAAAGTTTTTGCGGAGCTTTTTTC
>JAZSPB010000129.1:0-3171 GCA_045537235.1 Eubacteriales bacterium | reverse complement strand
GAACGGCTGCCCGTCGGTCAATGGCGGCTTAGACGATTTTGCCACAAAGTTAGATATGCTGCAC
The DNA here is from genome assembly GCA_045537235.1 of Eubacteriales bacterium. Taxonomy (GTDB): domain Bacteria; phylum Bacillota; class Clostridia; order Oscillospirales; family CAG-272; genus RGIG8775. Next base: position 3,107 of record JAZSPB010000129.1, on the reverse strand, counting down.
CTCGATAGCGGCAAGACCTATACGGCATCGTTTGATATTACTGTTTCAGAGTAAGTGACCGCGCGCCGCGTGCGCACAGAGAAGGAGAGTAGTCGTGGAGAAGGACCAACGTCCCATTCTTACAAGAGAAACGATCGCGCAAAGACGAAGGAAGGAAATCAAACAGGCATGGAAAAGAAACGCCTTGTTTTACAGCTTTTACTTTGCCTTTACGGGTATTGTTTTTCTGTTTGTCAATGCGCTTAGTGACTCATGGTGGGTTCCCTTTGTTGTGATAGGTCCCTTTATTTTTCCTATGCTGGGTCTGCTGATCTACATAGCGGTAGAAAACATTTTAGAATATCGCATCTTGAAAAGCGGGCGCTTTCATATCGTTGAGGATGAGCTGGTTCGCATTTCCTTGCGCGAACGCATCTATTTTTGGCGTTCCTTTCAGCGTAAAGGGAATAGCCGTATCGAGATGCAGGCAGGTCGGGTCTTTGATGCCTATTCGGACGATACGACGTATTGGACTCTGGTCGAAAGTGGCGGAAACAAATATGAGGACGCCCTGTATTTTGCGCGACACGGTAGGCTTGCCGTCGGGCGCTCGATTTGTAACCGTTCTTCGGTGGGTGACACCTTCTATTTGGTGGTTTATCATAACCGTAGAAGGCTGATTGAATATATTTATTCCACCAAAAGCTATCGCTGTGACCCTGCGGATGTGGCCTATGCCGAACAGATAGAGCGAATGTGGGAACAGCAAGAGCGCGAACGCAAGGAAAAACGAAAAAGATAAAAAAAGAGCCCCGTTTAGGCTGGTTCTCATAAGGATGTTTACCGTAGGGGCGATCATTGATCGCCCGCAACCATCCGCAAAAAATGGGCGACCAATGGTCACCCCTACAAAATCCGGCAGAGAACTTGTTTTCTCTGCCGATTTGTGTTATAATGGGATAGGTGATGAAAATGGATAGTGGAAAAGAGTTACCGCAAAGAAAGCGTTTACGGTTAAAGAATTTCGATTACAGTACACCCGGGGCATATTTTATAACGATATGCACGCATAACAGAAAATGTACGTTGTCCCGTGTTGTAGGGGCGATTCACGAATCGCCCGAAATAGAATTAACGGATTATGGAAAGATCACAGACGAAACCATACGGAACATTCCCGAACGGTATAAGGCAACAGTAGACCGATATGTGATTATGCCGAATCATATTCACCTAATCATTATAATAACCGATGACGAAGAATTGCGGGCGATTCGTGAATCGCCCCTACGAGGTCGGTCCGTTATTTCAAAGGTAATTGGATACGTTAAAATGAATGCGTCTAAAGAGATACATGGTAAATATGATGATGCTGTGATATGGCAGAGAGGTTTTCACGATCACATCATTCGTGATCGGCGAGACTACGAAAAAATTGCTAAATATATTTATGAGAATCCGATAAGATGGCAATATGATTGTTTTTTTGCAGAAGAATAGGGGTATGGGCTTTGCCCGAAGCCTTTGTAATACAAAGGCGAAACTGGCGATAAAACGGAACGATAACTTTGCGATAAAACGGAACGATAACTTTGATTTTAAGTGAGGATTATAATATGATCGATAAGTCAAGAAAATATTGGTATGGAAATTGTGCTGATGATATTGATGAGTTCTTGAAAGAATACACTGAAGAGGCTGACATAGACATAAAACCTGTGGTTTGCAATTCTTGTGGAAGTGAAGCATTGATAATGCGTATCGATAGCAATGAGGAAGCTATTCAGATTAAGTGTCCAAAATGCGGAGAAAAGAAAATTTTGTTGGATTGCCAAGATATATGGGAAGAAGCCAAACCGAGACTGCAAAAGTGTGTTGTTTGTAAAACATCAAAAGAACACAATGTAAAAGTGGGCTTTATACGCAGAGAAAATGGTGATGTAGAGTGGGTATATATTGGCAGTCGCTGCACAAATTGTGGAGTTTTGGCGTCATATCTTGATTGGCATATTAATTATGGCCCTACCGACGAAATGGAACGAAATATATAAACTCAAATAAATAGAGAACCCCGACAGACTTCACAATCTGTCGGGGTTACTTATTTGTTTATAGCGGGGCATTTATTAACCAGCTGATATAAATTCTCCGCTAAATTTGCACACCCTTTGGAGCTCTTTTTATTTCTCATTTCTCGTCAGAGGGCTTCTGGCGTAAGGGGCGGCGCGGACGGTCACCGTCGCGACGGGGACGGTCGGAGCGCTCGCGGCGCGGACGCTCAGCCTCTTCCTCTGCACCCTCGGGCACGGGCATGGTAGCCTTGCGGGAGAGATTCAAGCGGCCCTTTTCGTCGGTGCCCATGAACTTGACCTGTACGGTGTCACCCACCTGTACCTCGTCCTCCACCTTCTCAACGAACTTGTTTGCCAAGTCCTTGATGTGAACCATACCCTCTTTTCCGGGTGCAAACTCAACGAATGCGCCGATCGGAATGATGCGGGTAACGGTACCGGTGTAGATGGTGCCAACCTCAGGCTCGAATACGATGTCGTCGATCATCTTCTTTGCCGCATCACCGCTGTCACGGTTGACTGCCGCAATAAAGATGGTGCCGTCGTCCTCGATGTCCACCTTCGCGCCGGTCACAGCCACGATGTTCTGAATGACCTTACCGCCGCTACCGATGACCTCACGGATCTTGTCGGGGTGAATCTTCATGGTGATCATCTTGGGCGCATAAGGAGAAACCTCGGCACGAGGAGCCTCGATTGCCTTTAAGATATACTCGTCAATGATGAAATCGCGGCCCTTGTGGGTAACCTCAAAGGCACTGCGAATGATTTCGGGCGTCAAGCCGTCGATCTTTAAGTCCATCTGAATGGAGGTGATACCCTTGTGCGTGCCTGCTACCTTGAAGTCCATGTCGCCGTAGAAGTCCTCAAGACCCTGAATGTCGATCATGGTCATCCAACGATCACCCTCGGTGATAAGACCGCAGGAGATACCGGCAACAGGAGCCGTGATCGGCACACCGGCATCCATAAGAGCCAGGGTGGAGCCGCAGACGGAAGCCTGAGATGTGGAACCGTTGGAGCTGATGACTTCGGAGACAAGACGGATCGTGTAGG
>JAZSPB010000084.1:0-6644 GCA_045537235.1 Eubacteriales bacterium | reverse complement strand
ATCAACACAAACTTTCGTGGTGTCTGCGAGTATATCGATGCCGCCGTAAAAGCCTCCCTCCGAGAGGGAGGGGGACCGCGTTAGCGGTGGAAGGAGCCTGCGTGCCTTTAGGTTTGAACTAACTTCATTGTAACGCACTCTCCCTCAGTCACCTTCGGTGACAGCTCCCTCCCGGAGGGAGCCTTAAGACGCGCACCACTTTAGGGGTATGGGCATAGCCCGAAGCCTTTGTTAAACAAAGGCGAAACTGGCGATAAACAGAACGATAAATAAGAATTTGACGGAGGAATCATTATGGAAATATCTATTTGCAAACTGACTATTGAATTATTGGATGATTGGTTATCTTATTTTGATAACGATGCCTTTTCGGACAATGATGAATGGTGTGGATGTTATTGTATGTGCTATCATTGGGATAGCGAGTTGGAAAAGAAACGAAGATGGGACTGCGATAAAGATTGTGCTAAGTTCAATAGAGAACAAGCAATCAACTTCATAAAAAGCGGTCGCATGCAGGGATATTTAGCATATGTTCAAGGAAAGGTTGTTGGATGGTGCAATTCGAATAATAAAAAAGCGTACAATAACGTCAATTTTAATTTTGCAGAAGAAGTACCTGACAACGGTGAAAAAATCAAATCCATCGTTTGCTTTTCTGTTACACCTAAATATAGGGGATGTGGCGTTGCCACCGCCTTGCTTGAATATGTATGTAAGGATGCAAAAGTCGATGGATTTGATTTGGTAGAAGCGTATCCATTTGCACACAATGAAAATCATGCTTATCACGGCCCTTTATCTATGTACAAAAAGTATGGATTTGAATTTTGTAGACAGATTGAAGGATGTATGGTTTGCAGAAAAATTCTTTGATTCATAGAAGTAGTAGTTAGCGACAAATTCCAATTTATCAAACAGTACAACAAGCCCCGACAGATTTAAAAATCTGCCGGGGTTAATTATTTGTTTACTGCAGAGCAAATAAGGTAAGATATTTTATAAATTCTCCGATAAGATCATCACGCTTTTCGCGAGTGCCCCTTTTTATTTTTAGTTAAAAGTGCAAAAGGACACTTTTTCAAACGGACACCCACCACATACCTCTCCAAAAAGTTAGACACATCAAAATGGATTTCTCCAAAATGATGTGTCCAACTTTTTATTTGGTTTTTGTAGAGGCGTGCATTGCACGTCCGCGGATTTTGTAGTGGCACGTCCCCGAACGACCGACGGTCGCCCCTACGGAAGTCTCAAAAAGCCTTATAAATCAAGACTTATTTGCAAACCTCTTCGAAGGCAACGGCAACCGCAACGGTCATACCAACTCAATCAAGGATCGCAGGCAAGCCTTCCCTCTCACGTCCTTTTGGCAAAGATGCTTCTGAATTCCTCCATAAAAAGCCGCTGATCTTGAAAATACTTCTCCCCTGTATCAATATCAGCGCAGTCGAAGGGGATCACGATCTCGCCCGATCGCCCCTCGCACTCTATGGCCGTGAATACCGTACCGTAGTCTCCCTCCAGAATATTGACCTGCACGTTATCGCTTCCCAACGTAATGGGCATAATACCGCACTCACTCGCAATCCGCTTGATGAAACGACGGTAATCCTCTGCATCAAGCTGCGCTCCCATCAAGATAATGCGCCCTCTACCCACCGCCGTTTCGGTAATGGCAGCAAAGCCGTCCAGATATTCAAAGTCCTTATATCGCGCCAATATCCGAACACCCTCCTTGGGAGTAAGGGCATCAAAGCAAAGATTGGATACCACCCGCGTCTCACTTCCGTCCTCCATCACGAGGATAGGCAATGCCACGTCGGATACGCCCTTCATATATTGGTTTGGCGCGGGAACGTAATAGGTTCGCTCTACCCTCGCCCAATCCTCCAGATGACCGAACGGCGCATTTCGGTAGCGGGCAAGATCCTTGGTGAAGATATCCGTGTACGGCCCTACGACCCAGGTGCCGCCGTTTTCTACCCAAGGAAGGATCTTTTCAAGAAAATCTCCCTCGTCAAGCGTCATCTGGCGGTGAGAGACGATCAGCTTGTAGGGGGTAAGATCAGCCGCCCCCGAAAACAACACGTCGGGACGGAGCTTTTCCCGCACCATCGGCATATATATTCGGTCACGAATATCCACCGTATATTCTACGGTCTGCCCCGCCGTCTCAAGGGACGCGTATTTATCCATCACATAGGCGCTGTGGAAAAAGCTGACGGCCATCTCACTTTGGCGGGGCCTTGTGCCGCGTACCATAGGTGCCAATCTGCCGATCGTATCGGACAACGCCTTGACCTCTCCCGCCGCAGGAAGATCGCGCCCCCATGCGTCTACCACCGAGCCGTGACCCATTTCGTGACCGCCGCGGTGACCGCGGAACAGCCAGTAAAGGCACATCTCGCCCCCCGAAGCAAAGGTCATAAGAGTATTGGCAGTACAAAAGCCCTTCCGCCGAAAGCCGTTGGGGCGGTTTGCCCCATTCCAGCAGCAAGACGTCTCGGTCAGCCAAAGGGGACGGTCGTGAAGCCCCCTGTATCCATCCAGCCAAAAGGACATATTGGCGACGTTCCCATAATAGTTAAGCTGGGAAACATCAAGGCGGGCATTGGCAAGTGCGGGATCGTACTGGTGCGTGGGCATCATATCGGTACCAATGGGGCGGTCAGTGTATTTCCGTATGATCTCGACTTGCTCGCCTAAAAACTCCTCAAATACGATGCTCTTGTAGGTCTCCCAAAGATACTTCTGCGCGGCAGGCATTCCCACCTGCTTAACGCAAGGGTCGACCTCATCAAAGGAATTAAAATTCAAGCTCCACGTATAATGCTCCCACGCCTCGTTCAACGCCTCAACCGTTCCGTAACGGCGACGAAGATACTCTCGATAGCCACGCGTGCAGTCGGGACAGTTGCACCCCACCTCACCGCCTGCCATCACAAGGATCTCGTTGTCAAGCTGCCAGCCGATTATATTTTCATCGTGGGCAAACTCCCGTGCCATTTGCTCGACGATGGAAGCGCAAAACCGACGGTACCTCGGATTGGAGGGACACGCCTTTCTTCTGCCGCCGTGAACCGCCCGTACGCCGTCCGAGATCACAAAGATGTCCGGATACTTATGCGCCATCCAGGAGGGGGGCGTGGCAGAGGGAGTACACATCACCACCGAAATTCCCCTCGCCTTGCACTTGTCCACCACCTCACGAAACAGGGAAAGATCGTACTTTCCTTCCTCGGGCTCCATAGTGCTCCATGCAAACTCCGCGATGCGAACGGTATTGAGTCCGTGCGCCTGAATTCTGTCAAGATCCGCATCGATCTCCTCCCGCGGCCAGGATTCCGGGTAATAGGCGGCACCAAAGTAGGGGGCTTCAAAGGTATACATATTTCAGTTCGTCCTTCCCTTAAAAATTTCATTTCCATCACAGCGGATTATATCATTTTTTCCTTATCTTGTCAAGAGAAGCCCTGTCTCTCTCCCGTGATCCCCGAGCAAGGGACTTACCCCGCTTTATGCGCCAATAAGATTGGACACATCAAAATGGATTTCTCCAAAATGACGTGTCCAACTTTTTATTGTTCAATTTTGTAGGGGCGACAGAACCTAAAGGTCCGGGTCGTCCGCGGAAGTGCAATGCACGCCCCTACGAAAGCTCCGAAAAGCCTTATCAATCAAGACTTACTTGCAAGCCTCTTCGATGGCAACGGCAACCGAAACGGTCATACCAACCATGGGGTTGTTACCAGCGCGATGAATTTTTCATTCAAGTATAATTTGTTCATTTGGGTTCTCGCCCGACTAAATAATCAAGTGTAATGCCATAGTAATCGGCAAGCTTTATTGCCGCCCAAAGAGGAAGTTCACGCTCTCCGCGCTCGTATCTTTGGTAAACTGTAAGTTGCATATTAAGCAAATTCGCAATTTGCTTTTGTGTTTTATCATGATCTTCTCGCAAATCTCGCACTTTGGGATATACAAACATTATCTCACCTCAACATTAGTATGTGAGATAATTATATAAAAAAACACCAAATGGTGTTGACAAATAACACCATTTGGTGTTATAATAAAAACAACATCGTCGGAGTTTGCGTTTTTCGGTGCGCTGACTTCGATTGCGAAGTTTTTATTTTAAGTATATTTGTTTTAGAAAAGGAGAAAAAAATGAAAAGCACTCAAGTTATTGACGTAAAACCTACACTAACAGAAAAAGAATTTTTGCGGTTGATTTTAGTTAAAGTTGCATCTTCTGAAGGCGTGCCTTTTGATGTGGCGGAAAAAATGGAGTTTGGCGATGTTAGGCACACGGCAGATTATATTTTGGTTTCAAAATATAAAGAGGACTGGGAATACAGTGCAATCATCGGCCACAATTCGAAGCTTAAAGGCACGTCATATGAATTTACTCAATGGCAAGAAAAACCTTATATAGGTGTAGTTTCCTCCAATGAAGTTTCCGCCTCGTTTTTGGAAAGAGAAAACAGTGAGAATGAACTTTACAAATGGGAGGATCAGACTGATTGTGCAAAAAGCTTCATTGAAAACGAGCTTTCTAACCTCTCAACCGAAATTTTAGATAAAATATTTGAAATTCCCTCTTCCGAAACAGAAGGATGGGTGGATTACGAGCCTGATCTTCCCGGTGATGATGACTTTACTGATGCGATGATATTAGCAGCTGAGAGATCGAGGATAATAGGCTGGGGCCTTGAAATTCCGGCTGATGAATATAAAGACGTAGAAATCTTAAGAAGCAAAAAAGAAATTATTAGCAACAATGTTTATAAGCTGCACTACTACGAAGTGAGCTACATGTATAATGGACAAACTTATTACGCCAAAGCGATTGCAAATAAGGAAAGTAATAAATTGCTTTTGGCTTCAGACGAAGCATTCGATATTCCCAGAGAAGAAAAAAGCCTTGACGAGATAATAAGCAACAAACAAAAAAACCCTATGATATTAGCTAATGCAAGTTGGATTTTGACGTATGCAAGCGCAGCAGTCCCTGTTATTCTTAGTTTCTTAGGTAATCCTTCGTTGTGGTATCTCTCCTTCATAATGGTTGCCGCTGCCATCGTTGTAACCATCATATGTAACGGTGTCGCCGAATCACTATATTGGAGTGTACGTAAAAAATATTGCGCTTACTCTCGTAGAAATAATATTATGCCTTTATTACGCCGCCGAATTGAGAAGCTTGGTCTCGGAGCGTTGACAGAAGACGAGACTACGAAAGCTATGGAAATGTTCGAGGATCCGGAATTCCCCGAATTTAAAAAAGTGAAAATAGGCGATAAAATGAAAATAGCCATCCCCGTTGCCATGGTTTCCGCTTTTTTTGCACTCCTCCTTGGGGAGTAAACAATTTGTGGTCTACGTAACAAAATTTTCTCAATAAAAAATGGACACATCACGAACGAAAATGCGTTTATGATGTGTCCAAATTTTATTTATTGGATTTTGTAGGGGCGTTCATTGAACGCCCGCGGGCGAACACAGTTCGCCCCTACGAGTGTTCAAAAGTCCTTATAAATCAAGGATTACTTGCTTGCCTCTTCGATAGCAACCGCAACCGCAACGGTCATACCGACCATGGGGTTGTTACCTGCGCCGATAAGTCCCATCATCTCAACGTGTGCGGGAACCGAGGACGAACCTGCGAACTGCGCGTCACCGTGCATACGACCCATGGTGTCGGTCATGCCGTAGGAAGCGGGACCTGCTGCCATGTTATCGGGATGCAGAGTTCTACCCGTACCACCGCCGGAAGCCACGGAGAAGTACTTCTTGCCGTTCTCGTTACACCACTTCTTGTAAGTACCTGCAACGGGATGCTGGAAGCGAGTGGGGTTGGTGGAGTTACCGGTGATGGAAACGCCGACGTTCTCCAGACGCATGATCGCCACACCCTCGGGAACACTGTCAGCGCCGTAGCACTTAACCTTAGCTCTGTCACCGTTGGAATAAGCAGTCTCCTTAACCACCTTAACCTCCTCGGTGTAAGGATCAAACTGGGTCTGAACATAGGTAAAGCCGTTGATACGGGAAATGATCATAGCGGCATCCTTGCCAAGACCGTTAAGGATAACGCGAAGGGGGTTGGTTCTAACCTTGTTTGCATTAAGAGCGATTTTGATAGCGCCTTCAGCAGCAGCGAAGGATTCGTGGCCTGCGAGGAAGCAGAAGCAGTCGGTTTCTTCAGAGAGAAGCATTTTACCGAGGTTACCGTGACCGAGACCAACCTTACGGTTTTCAGCAACGGAGCCGGGGATACAGAAAGCCTGGAGACCGATACCGATAGCGGCAGCAGCGTCAGCAGCTTTTGTGCAGCCCTTCTTAATAGCAATAGCAGTGCCTACAGTGTAAGCCCACTTAGCGTTTTCGAACGCGATAGGCTGAGTTTCTTCAACTATCTTATAGGGGTCAATACCTTTAGCAGCGCAGATTTCCTTACATTCGTCGATAGAGGAAATGCCGTATTCTTTAAGAGCAGCGAGGATCTTCGCCTCACGTCTCTCGTAACCTTCAAATTTTGCCATGTTCTGTTACCTCCTTACTGCTTTCTGGGATCGATATAACGAGCAGCATCCGCAAATCTACCGTAAGTACCTTTGGATTTTTCGTATGCTTCG
>JAZSPB010000059.1:0-6047 GCA_045537235.1 Eubacteriales bacterium | reverse complement strand
CCTCCGACTTGGAGTAGATTTTTTTTGCTCCTTCGTCCCCGTTTTTTTTCTAACCTGAAATACAGACTCACAAAGAGCCTTTTTTATGATTTTGCGTGCTTGTCGACCTCTTCTTGGTTGATGGTGAGATTCTTCATACCTTGCTCGACAAAGGCGAGGTATCGGCTGTCGAGGATTCCGGTTTTGGCGGCGGTGACAGCGGTGTTTTCTCCCTTGCCGTCCCAGTACATGACGTGATAGCCGTAGGTGGTTTTGACGATGGCGGTCTCTCCGATCGCTTGACGGCTTTCGCTGAAGATCCATTCGTCAAATTCGGGAACCATCTGTCCCGGGGTTACGTTCTCGTAGAATACGCCGGAGTCGTCGGTGTTTTCCTTGGCCAACGCTTCGAAGGACTCGCGGGTCTTTTCTCCGGCAAGATATTGGTCGAGGATGTTCTTGGCTTTTTCCTCGGCGGCGGCAAGCTCTTCCTCGGTGGCTTTGTCTTGGTCTGCCATTACAAGAATGTGACCGACGTTTACCGTTTCCTTTTCATTGAGATGGAGGGGATTTACGAGCATATAGACGGTGATCGAGAATTCTTCGTCCGAGGAAGATTCTTCGGTCGTGGTGGAGAAGGGAAGACCATCTTCCTTGATCAACCAACGAACCGTGTCGGATTGAGGATCGGCGGTATATGCCTGTTGCTTTTTGACGGAGACAAGGGTGATGTTGATCGCGTTTTTCAGCTCGGCATAGACCTTATCCATCGCCTTGTCCAAATCGGTGGTGCTTTCTCCCTTGTTGAGTGCCTTTTCTTCCACAAACTCGGTGATCAGATCCTCGGTCATCGATGCTTTGATGACAGCCAGTGATTCGGCATTCGGTCGGATCTCGGCGGGAACCTGTTCGTTTACGATGGAATCAAAGAATTCCGAATCCATATAGTGACGGATGACCAACTCCGAAAATTCCTTTTCGGTCTTGGCGGAGGCGAGCTTCCAACGGTATTGAGCGGCCAGAAACTTGGCGTTCTCATAGGCAGCCGTGTTATCGGTATAGTCCGAGGCCTTCACCGAAATGGTATATTTAAGGTAGTCTGCCACATAGAATTGATCCTTGTTGGCGGCAATATAATTTTCGATGTCCGTGTCGGTTATACCTGCGCGGTTTTTTTCGTAGAAATCCTCATAGACCTTGTTGGCCAAGATCTCCAGCTCCACCGCTGTGCGGAGGTCCTCCTCCTTGGCGTTGGTGCCGAAGAGGTCGGTGATCTGACCGTCGAATTCGTCCATGGTTTGGTCAACGGCATCTATTTCTTGGTCGTTCAGCGTTAAATTTTCGGTAAGTGCGGTCTCGCAAAGTACCAAGATCTCTTTGGCAGTAGTCAATGCGGTGTCAAAGAAATCGTCGGGGGTGTAGTCCTTCATGATCATTTGGGCATAGCTGTATGCCATGTTCATGTCTTGAAGATAGGAATAATAAAAGTTGAAATACTGATAAAAGGTGTTGTTGTAAGCCAAAAACTCGTAGTAGGTGAGCATGGCGTTGGTGATCTCATAGTTTTCGGATTGGACGATGACCACATTGTCGCTTTCCTCGTTGCCGCTGTCGGTTTCGCTATTTTCACTTTCGGTTTGGTCATTTTCGCTTTGAGATTCGCTTTCGCTGTCATCGGAAGATCCACCGCAGGCGGTCAGAAGGAGCAGTGCGGCAAGCAGCAGGGCAAGCGCCGATATGAAAAATCCTCGTTTTTTCATTTCCTTTTCCTCGCTTTTCTTATGCTTTTTCAACCATCGCGAGCAACTCGCGGAAGGAGAAGATGTAGGCGTCGTTCAGCTCGCGCATGGCTTGCTCGTCGGCTCGGGAGGTGTCATCGTATACACCGATGACGGGCATTCCCGCCTGCTTTGCCGTGCGGTCGGCATTGATATTGTCATCAAGAAAGGTGATATCACCGACAGGTGCGCCGATGCGCTCGGCGGCTGCGGTGTAGATCGCGGGGTTGGTCTTTCCCGTGCCGAAATCTTCGCAAGACCATACATTTTCAAACAGATCAAACAGACCCAGACGTTTAAGACAGGGGTCGAGCCAAGGATGGGGGCTGGCGGTCAGCACATGGAGACCGAGGCCTCTTTTTTTCATGCCCTCCAGACATTCACGCACTCCGTCCTTGGCGGGAATGATGTCGCGATAAAGCGGAGTCAGGTAGGCATACATTTCCTCAAGGATCTTTTCGCGAGGAAGGTCAAGTCCCAGTTGGCGGAAATAGTCGGCGGTGCCGTGAAGACCCAAGGGCGTAATGATGCGAATGAGGTCGTCGGCGTGGGGGATGCCGTGGTCGTCAAGAACACGGATCATACTGCTCGCCCAATGGGGCATGGAGTCCACCAGTGTGCCGTCAAAATCGAACAGATAGTGACGGGTGATGGGAATGGTAGGTGTTTTCATTATATAATATCCCTTCGTTAAATTCTTTATCATTATAGCACGCAGACGAGTCAAAGTCAAGAGATGGGGGCATATTCGCGGGACAGGCATCATATATATGAGATGAGGTGATGGGCAATGACAATGGGAATCACAGTGGGCAGTCTGCCGCTGTTGCCCGCAGAGGTGGCGAATGTTCTGCCGGAGCGACTGATCGATGAGGTGGGACAAAAGGCCACGGGCGCGGTGGAGGAGCTTCGACTCAAGGCCGACCGACACGCGTGGATGATCTGTAACGGACAAAACATCATGCTTTCCGCGATTTTGAATCGCAGACAATTGGAGGATGTTTTTGTTTCCGTCTGCGGCGGCTCACTCTATGCCCATGCCGAAAGCATCCGAGAAGGATATGTGAGCCTTGGCGGCGGTGTTCGCGTCGGTGTGGCGGGACGAGCCGCCTCGGTGGACGGTCGAACGGCGGGGGTGCGAGACATTTCCTCCCTGTGTTTTCGTATCCCCGGAGACGTGCGAGTGGATGTGTCGCCGTTGGTGGCGCTGATGCGCGGCTTTCAGCGTGTGCGCGGCTTGATGATCTACTCGCCGCCGGGAGGCGGAAAGACAACCGTTCTTCGCAACCTCGCCCGTGTTTTGTCCTCGGGACGGGAGCCGCTCCGTGTGGTAGCGGTGGACAGCCGAGGGGAATTGGCATGGGGACTGGAGGGCGGCGGTCTTTGTGTGGACATTTTGTCGGGCTACCCCAGACGCGCGGGCATTGACATCGCGGCCAGAACCATGGGCGCACAGGTCATCGTGTGTGATGAGATCGGCGGCGACGAGGACGCAGAGGCTATCATACGCACCCAAGGCGGCGGTGTAGCGCTGGTGACCTCGGCGCACGCATCGGATATTGAGGGACTTCTTTCCCGAAGCGATATGGCGCGCCTGCACCGAGCGGGCACCTTTGGCGCATATGTGCGAGTGGATAGACAGCGGGCGCCGCTTTTTGATATCACCCTTCACGGCGAGGTGGTGAGAGAATGAATATTTTCGTGTTGAAGACGATGGGCGCGGTAGCATTGGCGGCATCGGCTTGGTTTTTTGCGCGATGTCTCTCCTCCCGAAGACACGCGGCGACTGTGCAGGTCGAGGGCTTTCTGTCCCTGATCCGTGCCATTCGGAGCGGTGTGGCGCATTATACCCCTATGGCAGACATCCTCGTTCGCGTGGAGAAAGAGACGGTCATGGCTTGTTCGGGACAGAGCACCGAGCTGCGAACCGACAGTCTTGGTGCGTTTTTGACCGGATGTGTGTTTCTTTCGGAAGACACCGCGAGGCTGATGGCGCGGGTCGAGAAGGAGCTGGGACGAGGGTATCGGGAGGAACAGTTGATCCTTTGCGACAGCTACCTTGCCGCTTTGGAGGAGATCCGCAAGCAATGTGTGAAAAGAGAAGGAGAGTACCGCGCCGTGGTGGAGCCTTTGCTGACCGTCGTGGCGGTGGGCGCGGTCATTCTTTTGATATGAAAGGAAGAGATATGGACATCAGTTTGATTCTGAAGGTGGCGGGGGTGGGGATCCTTGTGGCGGTCTCGGCGCAGATCCTCTCCAAATACGGAAGAGACGAGCAGGCGACCTTTGTGGGCATTGCAGGCATCATTGTGGTGCTGATCATGCTTGTGAGTGAGATCGGGGAGCTGTTTTCCGCTGTCCGCGATATCTTCGGGCTGTGAGGCGGTATGGATACATGGAAGATCTGCGGTTTGGCTCTTGTGGCCGTGGTGGTTTTTTCGGTGGTTCGGCAAATGGGACGCGACTTCGAGGTGCCCATGAAGCTGGCGGCGGCTGTGGTGTTTCTCGGACTGATCCTCGGAATCGCCCGTCCGCTGATGACCTATGTGCGGCAAATGCTGACCGACGGCGCGGTGAGCGAGTATGCCGAGTTGCTTCTTGCGGCGCTGGGAATCGCGGTGCTGACGGGGGTGTGCGCCGATATTTGCAGGGAATGTCGGGAGACGGGGATCGCCTCTTATGTGGAGCTGGCGGGGCGGCTGGAGCTGCTCCTGTTGTGCCTGCCTCTGATTCGGGACATTCTGGACTCGGTATCGGCGCTTTTGGGATAGACCTGCGAAGGTGGGCGACGGTTTTGGTAACGGCGTTCCTTGTCGCATTTCTCTTCTGCCTTTCGGTAGGAGCGGAGGAGGACAATCAAGCGGTGAAGGAGGGCTATGACTCGTTTTTGGAGGCCATTCCCGATGACGTGGCCAAGCTACTGCCCGACGGTCTTTTCTCGGAAAATATGGACGAGGTGCACAGTGCGGTGCGCGAGGTTACGGGTGCGGGGTGGCTGTTTTCCCATATCGGAGAACTGTTGGCAGCCGACGTGGGTGGGGCATTTTCCCTGTTTGCGCGACTTCTTGGGATCCTCGTGACGGTGGCCGTGCTTTCGGCGGTACGCGGTTCGGTGACCGACGGCTTGGCACGGGCGGTGGGGCTATGCGGTGCGTGTGTCATCACGGCATCTTTGCTCTCGCTTACCGCAGATACCATCGAGGCAGTCACAGCGTTCTTTGAGCGACTGACGGTTTTAGCCAACGGCATGATCCCCGTTATGGGGGCGCTTTTGGCCATGGGCGGCAATGTGGGAACCGCGGTGGTGACCAACAGCGGTATGATGATGGTACTGACCGTAGTGGAAAACCTATGTGCCGCCACCCTTGCGCCCGTGGTCGGTATTTGCGTGGCGGTAGCGGTGGTGGGGATGCTTTTTGGCGGCACCGACCTGCGCGGTGCGGTGAATTTTGTCAAGAAGCTGTATACTTTTTTCCTCGGACTGGTGATGACGGTGCTGACCTTCACTCTTTCGGTGCAGACGGCTTTGGCGGCGGGGGCGGACAACGTGGCCATGAAAAGTGCCAAGCTTTTGGCGGGACGCGCCATTCCCGTGGTCGGCGGATCGGTGGGAGAGACTCTGCGAACGGTTGCGGGGAGTGTGGGATACCTGAAGACTACCGTGGGGGTAGCGGGCATTGTTGTGCTGGCGCTTTTGCTTCTGCCGCCGTTGGTGACTGTGCTTTTGTATCGGCTGGGGTTGATTGCCGCTTGCTCCTGCGCGGATCTTTTGGGATGCTCAGCCGAGAGTCGGTTGCTGGATGCTTTTGTTACGGTGTTCGGCTATTTGTTGGCGGTCATTTGCATTTGCTCGGTGGTGGTGATCTTTTTGCTGACACTGTTTGTCAAATGCAGTGTGGCATTGGGATAGGCGGTGAATATGGGACAGTATTTGATGGGAATTATCGGTGCGGCGGCGGTTATTGGTATTATGGAGGCCATCGTGCCGCAGAGTGGAAAGAACAAAGGATATATGCGTTTGGTGACGGGGCTGTGTCTTTTGTGTCTTGTGGTCAAGCCGCTGTCGGCGGTGGCGGAGACATTGCCTGAATTTTTTTCTGATAGGATGGGGGAATTGGCACAGGGAGGGGAGGAGGTCAAGGGACGGTATGAGGAGATCCTCGAGGGCGAGATCCTTGAGACGGTGCGTGAGCAGCTTTGCGCGGCGGTTAAGGAGGAGCTTGAGAAGGAGTTTGGGGTGGAGCGTTGTGAGGTTGGTATTTCGCTTGTGCGAGTGGAAGTCGGATCGTA
>JAZSPB010000018.1:0-17727 GCA_045537235.1 Eubacteriales bacterium | reverse complement strand
TTTGATTTTGAAACAGTCTGCTGCCATAGATACCTTAACAGTCAATCAAGTCTGTATCGGTATATTTTCACTCTCCGCACTTGCCTTTATTGCAGGCGGTATGAATGCTATATATCAAGTTGAGCGTATGCCGCTGATGACGGCGATATTGATACACGGCGGTACTTTGTATATTGGCTATCTCGGCACGTATCTACTAAACGATTGGCTTGACTTCGGGGTAATACCGATTATAGTATTCACAGCAATTTTTGTTGTGGGTTATATCGTGATTTGGGCTATCATTTATTCGATTATCCGAAGAAACACAGCCAAGCTCAATGAAATGCTGAAGAAAAAACAGCAAAATCTATCATCTGGGTTTTAGGTTCAAAATTGTTGGTGTAACACAAAGAAAAGCAGATCGCAGTAGCGGTCTTCTTTTTTCGTTGTATAACGAAAACCACCAGCAGTGCTGGTGGCTCCAAAAAGCTTTAGCTATGAGTAGAAAAAATACCTCCTTTGGCTTATAATAAAGATGGTCTGCCAACCAAGAATAAAAAACCAAAGGAGGAACAAGTCGTGAAACTTGACACAGATAGTTTAGCACATACGCAATGGAATTGCAAGTGCCATATTGTATTTGCCCCAAAAAATCGAAGACAAATCATATACGGAAAGATCAAAGCAGATATAGGCGCAATGCTGAGGAAACTATGTGAGTATAAGAATCATAGAGGCCGAGGCGTGTAAAGACCATATACATATGTTGGTTTCAATTCCACCGAAGTATAGCGTATCGCAAATAATGGGATATCTAAAGGGTAAAAGTAGCCTAATGATATTCGAAAAATATATGAACTTAAAATATAAATATGGAAATCGACATTTTTTGTGTAGAGGATATTATGTGGATACAGTAGGGCGCAACAAAAAAGTGATAGAGCAGTACATAAGAAATCAATTACAGCAAGATTACGAAGAGGAGCAGCTAAGCATAAAGGAGTATATAGACCCGTTTACGGGTGAGCCGGTAAAAGGGGGCAAATAAGAAAGCCCCTTTAGGGGCAAGCCTGTAAAAGTTGTGCGGTTGGCGGACTTTTCGATGAGCCTATAGGCTCAGCCCAGGACATGCCCCAAGGGGGCTTCCTCAAGCCACCGGCACGGCCGGTGGTTATGACTGTATGTTTATAACAAAAATTCCATATATCTGTCTTGTTTGGTATCTACATATTCAGGAATAATTTCCAAGGCATCTTTACACCCAATATTAAAATAGAAATCCACAGTTTCAACAGAGGGTATTGCAGAAATGAAAATTTTGTCTGCCTTTAATTGCCTTGCACAGTTACAAATTTCAAAAAACAGTTTTTTTCCAATACCGTTTCTTTTATATCTATCATCTACAAACAACATTGTCATATTGGCATATTTTGCTGTTTTCCCTAATAAGCATCCATCTATAGAACAGAACCCAACTAAAATATCTTCATCAAACGCCGCAACAACAAAGCCGCCTCGTTCGATTTGTTGTTGCAAATATTGCAATATCCATTTCTTTTTCTCGAGGCTCCATTCACGCAGAATATGTGTATCGGTTGTTTTCCACTCGTTGTTTTCATGTGTATATTTTTTTGTTATTACTTGATGGTGACAAAAATCAAATAACATTTCCGACACAATATTTTCAACAGTTAAAGTTATAATCTTTACCATATATGCATCCTTTGAATAAGTTTAAATTTATCGCCGGCTTCGCCGTTGTCTTACAAAGTCACAGGGGCAAAGCCCATACCTCTGAAGTTAAACGCATCCAAAGGATCCGAGTGGGAGGCTTTTCGCTGTTCCTATTATAACAAAAATCGGCAGAGAAAACAACATCTCTGCCGAAATTTGTAAACATCCTTATGAGCCCCCACAATCGCGGTACTTTTGTTTTTGCCTTTTTCCGCTTTTGGTCTTGCCGCCAAAGCCCCCTCAGCGAAGCGAG
Source organism: Eubacteriales bacterium (assembly GCA_045537235.1). GTDB lineage: Bacteria > Bacillota > Clostridia > Oscillospirales > CAG-272 > RGIG8775. The sequence continues at coordinate 15,758 of JAZSPB010000018.1, read as the reverse complement.
AAATAGGGGTAAGGTCGCCCTGCGACCTTGTAAGCGAGCAATGTTCGCGTGTCATTCGGTTCAAGTTGGGCAGGGGAAGATCATTTTATTTTGACTGTACGGATATTGGACATATCTGAAAACAGGCGGATATTGGATTCGTACTGCTTTTCTTCTTGTGTTACCGTTAATTTATAATCTCCGTAGAACCCGCGGAATTTTACAATTCCATTCTTTACAGGAATGGTGACATGGGTTTTCCAATCCTCGGTGATCAATTTTTTTAAAATCTTATAGGCACCTTTTTCGTGGTAATCACCTGCCAGAAGACCGGTAGAGGGTAGATTTTCCCCTGCGGCGACACGTTTGGTCGTGAGAATTCCGTCATCCGGAAGATTCCACCAGGTGACCCCCGAAACCGCTTTGTGAGAAAAACAGGTTTTGTAAAGCCGTTCAACAAGGACCGCCTGAAAATCTTCATCCTCTACGCCGCCAAAGGATGATCCGATGCTGACCTCGGAGATATTGATGGATCTGCCGAGTGTTGCATAGGTATCAAGAATGTCGTACAGGCGCTCGGTGTTGTAGGCGTTTGGTGTACCGCCTGCGATATGGCACTGGAATCCGATTTCGTCAATCGGGACTCCCTTGTTCAAATATTTTTCCAGCAGCAGGTAGAAGCCGCTGTATTTGCCGCGAAATTCGCTGAAAACAGCGCCGGTTACGTCATTTAATATCAGCTTGGATGCGGGAAAATATCGTTTTGCGAGATCAAACAGCTCCTCACAATAGTTGTCGTCGGGAACCAGATGCTTTCTGCCGTTTCTGCGATCACGTACATGAACATCATAAATTCGCGAGGGCTCGTTCACCACGTCAAACGATTCTACCCGCGTCCCACAGACCTCGGCGATCTCCGCAAAACGCCGCACAATATGCGGTTTGAGATCCGTGTAGCGGTCGGGAAGCCAATCGGGTACAAATTCATGCCAGAACAAGGGGTGTCCCTTCATCCGAAGATGATTTTTTTCACAAAATTCGATGGTTTCCTCCAGGGGAGGACGGCGGTAAATGTCGTGAGGGGTTCCTTTTTTGTAACGCAGATATCCTTCCTCCGACTCCGTTCCTTCCCAGTAGAGCGGAAGCGTAGCCGTGTTAAATAATGCGGTGAATTTTTCCTCATAGAGCTTATTTTTTTCAGAAGAATCATATTCTCCGAGCATAAATATATTGCATCCGAAATTGAAATCAAGGGCGGTCATCTTTGCGGTGACAGTGCAGTTTTCCAAAGGCTTGCCGTGGGCATCTGTCAAGATCAACTCAAAGCTTCCTTTTCGGTTTTGCTCAATGTCGCGATCAGTCCTCGTGCGATAGATCTCTTCGCTTTCTTTGAGGTAGGATTCCAATTTTTCTTTCATACGGGTAGCCTCCTATTTTGTTTCATACCTATATTATAAAGAGAAAGCCTCCTTTTGTAAACACACATTTCCAAAGAAAATGTTTACTTTTCGAAAGCTTTTTGATATAATAGTGGAGAGGCAGGTGAACGCAGATGTTTTTTGAAGAGGAAAATTTGGCGGTTGAGATTTTCGATGTGCTGGAGTTTTATCATGATAACGTACACAACGTAGGAAATCGTCCTTTTCATGCATTGTCCTATCGCATTGAGGCGGATACCCATATTTCCACAGCGACGCAACGCTTTCACGCAAGGGGTGGCTCTTTGATGTATTTTCCAAAGAATTGCGCGTATCGGAGAGAATCCAAAAACGAGCACAGTATCGTCATTCATTTTGAATTATACAATCGTGATTTCCATGAGATCGAGTTGTTTTTGCCCTCAAACAGCAAGGAAATAGAAGGACTGTTTCGTGAAATGTTGGCGGTTAACAGCCGACTCGGTGGAAGCAGGTTGCAAAAAAGCAGAATTTTCTTTGAGATTCTGGCATCGCTGCGCAAGGAGGTGGAAGATGGGGCGAGGCACCAAGGTGCGCTTGGCGATACGGAGGCGTATATTGCGGAGCATTTATCAGACCCTGATCTTACGGTCGCGCAGCTTGCTGACAGGCTATATATGAGCGAGGTTACTTTTCGCAAATATTTTTGGCAACAGTTTTTCGCGTCACCCAAAGAGTATATCCTGAAGAAAAGATTTGAGCATTCCTTTTTGCTTTTAAATACGCGGGAATATAGCATAGCTGACGTGGCGCGTCTTTGAGGATTTACTGACGCAAAGCATTTTAGCACGCTTTTCAAAAAGCGTTATGGCGTTTCTCCGTCCAAATGCTAAAGGGATACAATTATGGAAGATAAGGTTGTCTTTTATTGGGGTGCATTTTTATCATATAAGCCATAATGTGGCAACAATTTTGCACCCTAACACAAAAGTCCTTGAATTTCAAGGGCTTTTCGTGTTTTTGGGAGTCCCACCTCTCTCGACAATGCTTTCCCATCCTTATGACTCTGAATCTGCGACTTGACCGGGAAGTGTTCACAAACAACGAATGGTTGAACCGTTGGATGTTGACATATATAGATTGCTTTGTTATAATTTACACAGATACAAATAAACGATGTCATGACTCATACAAACGGATTTGACATATCAACACATTCGTACCGTGATTTCTTCAAGAAAGGCGAAATTTGTATGGCATACAGTAAGAAAAAGATCAAAACCGAATATGATATATTTGCCAAACGGTATGCAAGAAAAAGACCTAAAAATGGGGGAGATCCCAATGATAGAGTCTATGATAGAAAATTAGAAGAAAAAATAAAGAGAATGAAACCGGAAGAATTGGCGGAGATTTTGAGTGATGAGGAAGATGATCGATAATAAATAATCGTTCCATAGCAATCTGACGGTATGGCCGCAGTATCACAGGCATGCCGATAGGAGAAGAGGATGAATCGTCTCGGGCATCTCCCAAAAACCAACCTGTTCCCTCCTATTTAAATCATTAGCCTTTTGGGGAGGACTTTTCTGCAAGGGTCTTCTTTCTATACGAAGTAGGGCTTATATTGTAGGTGGATTTGAAAATTTTTGAGAAATAGTTGTAATCTTCAATGCCGCATCTGACGGCAATTTTGTTGACAGGCAGAGCGGTAGTGGTTAGTAGCTTGCAGGCGTAGGAAAGGCGGCATTTTTTGATGTACTCCGCCGGTGTGCAGCAAAAATATTTGTCGCATATATTATAGATCTCGTATCGTGAAAGGTGAAATTCCGAGCACAGTTGCGGAACGGAGACCTGACCCGAAAGGTTTTCGTGTATGTACTTGTCAAGTTGGGCATCGATGGAAAGGGTATCGACTTGTGCAAGTGTTTTTAAAAGCTCGTAGCTCGTGCAAGCATCCAAAATGCGGAACGCGGAGAGCCGTTTTTCAGTCGAAATACTCGGTAGCTTATTGTAGGCTGATCGCAGCCTCTTTTTTAAATCCTTTGGAAGCTCATGACTCAAATTGGAAAAATTGGTGTTGTTTTTGATCTGCCCGATCATGATAAAACCAATAATGCGGTTGTCGCAGAGGATGGGGGATACGCATTCCTGCAAGCCTGCATGGCAGGTATACACATATTGGCTACGGGTCTTTCGGCAATTGGCGAAGGCGCGCTTGTCGCAGTCCTTGCATTTTTGATCCATGCTTTCATCCTTACGCAGGATCTCGCAAAAATTGCTGAGTTTTGTCGGATAAAAGCATAATTCATTTCCGTCAGCATCGTATAAGCAGGTTTTTAGGCTTGTGAGATTATAAAAATCGCACAGGAGCTTTTCCAATGATTTCAGATCAAAATTCGGCATATAAGTATTTCCTCGTACAAAATTACCATATTTTTATATAAATTATACTATAATACAAGGAAATAATCAAGTAAAATAATAAAAAAAGGAGGGAAAAATGAATTACTTAAGTATTGACGTTGGAACAACAGGCTGCAAGTGTCAGCTTTTCTCCGAGAAAGGAGAAATTTTAAAATATGTATTCAATGAATACGCTTTCAAGGAGAGCGACGGGTTTCAATACGTGGATGTTCACGCCATAGAAGCACATTTGCGAACCATGATCTCGGATATTTCCGCTCAATTTGAGGTAACCTCCGTTTGTGTTTCATCTCTTGGCGAAGCTTTTGTGTTGTTGGACAAGGATGACCGTATCCTTTTCTATCCGATGCTTTATACCGATCCTCGCGGCGAAAAGGAAGCCGAGGAGATCAAGGAAACGGTTGGGGAAGAGAAGGCTTTTCTCACCACGGGAGTTGTCCCCCACAGTATGTACTCGCTCTCCAAGCTGCTTTGGATCAAAAATCATGCACCCGACTGTTATAAAAAAGCCGACAAGGTGATGCTGATCGGTGATTACATAGGATATCTTTTGACGGGTGAGCGGGTTATCGATTATGCTTTGGCATCCAGAACAGGCGCTTTTGACATTGAGAAAATGCAATTTTCCAAAGAGATCTTGGAGCCGCTTGGTGTCGATGTTGCGCTCTTCTCGGAGCCTCGGCGTGCGGGCAGTATCGTCGGAAAAGTAAAAGAAGAATGGGGCATTTCCGCCGTGTTGGTGCTTGGTTCTCATGATCAGGTGTGTGCGGCTCTCGGAGCAGGGGTTCTGCATTTGGGAGATGCGGTCGACGGTATGGGAACGGTGGAGTGTATTACGACCTTGTTCGACAGCAAGCCCACCAATCTTGAAATGGGCAAACAAGGCTACTGTTGTGTACCGTATGCTGCGGAAGGCTTGTACTGTACCTATATGCTCAATTATTCTTGCGGCTCGACAGTCAATTGGCTGCGCAGAAAGATCATGCACGAATACAGGGGTGACGAGGACAACTTTTTTGCGTATATGGAAAAGAACTTGACCGATGCCCCCACGGGGATCTTGGTTCTTCCGTATTTTGGCGGCGCAAGTACGCCCTATCAAGATTTGAATGCCAAGGGAGTCATCCTTAACTTGACTACCCAAACGAAGGATCATGAGATCTACCGCGCTGTCATGGAAGGATTGACTATGGAGATGCGACTGAATGCCGAAACAGTCAGAGCTTACGGCATAGAAGTCAAAGAGATCGTGGCAACAGGAGGGTGCTCCAATTCCGACGGGTGGATGCAGATCAAGGCAGATGTGCAAGGTGTGCCCGTAAAGGTTTTGCGTTCCTCCGAGGGCGGTCTTTGCGGATGCGCCATGCTTCAAGCGGTAGCACTTGGCGGAGCGAAATGCTTGGATGACGCAAGAGATGTATTTGTGCGATATGCCAAGACCTTCTCCCCCGAAACAACGGGACGTTACGAAGATCAGTACAAAAAATACAAAAAAATTTATAAAACGGTAAAGGAGCTTTATTGATATGAAATTCGCGTTATATTTTGGAAACAGAGGATTTATGCCCGGCGAATTGATCACAGGTGCAAGAGTTGATATGATCAAGGCGGTTACCGATGCAGGCTACGATTATATTGCCATGGACGAGGACTTGACTCGCTACGGTGCCATTGAGACTCGTGATGAGGGACGTTTGTATCATGATTGGCTCAAGTCTCACGAGGGTGAATATGACGGTGTTATTTTGTGTATGCCCATTTTCATCGACGAAAACGGAGCGGTTGCCGCATTGCAGGATGCCGGTGTTCCCATCTTGATGCAGGCTTATCCCGACGAGATCGGCAAGATGGATTTCAAGCACCGCCGCGATGCGTATTGCGGAAAATTCTCGGTCACGGATGTGTTCTATCAGTATCAACTCCCCTTCACGGTGATGAAGCCTCATGTTGTACATCCTTTGAGTGATGCATTCAAGCAGAATTTGGATGATTTTGCCGCGATCTGCCGCGTAGTAAAGGGTATGAAGCGCTTCAACCTCGGATGCATCGGTGCAAGAACCACCGCTTTCAAAACGGTTAGATTTGACGAGGTTACTCTGCAAAGATACGGCATCAACGTCGAGAGCTTTGATCTCTCCGAGCTGGTCTTCAAGGTGCAGGCCAAGGCTGACGACGATGCGGCTGTACTTGCCAAGATCAAACGCCTTGAAAATTATGCCGATTTCACCAAGGTGCCCGCAAAGAATATGTTGATGCTTGCCAAGATCTCGGTGGTGATCGACGAGTACATTGAGGAGTATCATCTGGATGCCATAACGCTCCGTTGCTGGAATGAGATGGAGACTATCCTGCGTGTTTGTCCTTGCGTTCTGATTTCCGAACTCAATGACAGAGGTATCGTTTGCTCCTGCGAGATCGATCTTACCAGCGCCATTACCATGCGCGCCATGCAGCTTGCCAGCGGTCCCCCCACAGCATGCCTTGACTGGAATAACAACTACGGCGAGGATGAAAACAAGGTCATTCTCTTCCACTGCGGTCCCGTAGCGCAGGGACTGATGGCAGGCAAGGGAACCGTAACCGAGCACAAGATGTTTGCCAAGGGCGATCCCGGTAGCGGTTGGGGTACCAATGAGGGAAGAATTGCGGCCTTCGATATGACCTTCTCCAACGGATTTACCGAGGATGGAAAGCTTAAGGTCTATGTCAGCGAGGCAAAGTTCACCGACGATGTAATCGAAAAGGAATTCTTTGGTTGCGGCGGTGTTGCGGAGATCCCCGATCTGCAGAACAAGTTGGTGCGCCTTGCAAAGGGCGGCTTCAAGCATCACACCACGGTGGGTGTCGGACACATGAAGTATGTGTTGGAAGAGGCCTTCAAGACCTATCTTGGCTACGAAGTTATCGATATTGAGAAGTAATGGATATAGGGAGGAAATCATCATGCTGGTAGGATTAAAAGAAGTCATTGCAGAAGGAAAGGCAAGAAAAATCGCAATTGGAAGTTTTAACACGCCCAATCTGGAGTGCCTGCTTGCGGTTTTGGACGCGGCGGAGGAGTTGGATGTTCCCGTGATCATCGCGCACGCACAGTGCCATGAGGAGGTAGCTCCTCTTGATAAGATCGGACCCGTTATGGTGGAGCTTGCCAAGCGCAGTAAGGTAAAGGTATGTGTTCATCTTGATCACGGAGAGGATCTCGAATATTGCAAGCGTGCGATCGCGCTTGGGTTTACATCGGTCATGATCGATTACTCGACACTTTCCTATGAAGAAAACATAAAGGGTACCAAGGAAGCGGTGGACTACGCCCATGCCAACGGTGTGGATGTGGAAGCCGAGCTTGGTGCACTTCCTCAAAGAGAAGGCGGCGGTGAAGGAGCGACTGTCGATCCCTCGAAGTTTTATACCATTCCCGAACTGGTTCCCGATTTTCTTGCCAAAACGGGCATAGACGCGTTGGCAATTGCGTTCGGAACGGCGCACGGCATTTATAAAACGACTCCCGTTTTGAATATGGATATTATTACAAAGGTGCGTGAGTACACCGATCTTCCTTTGGTCATGCACGGCGGAAGCGGCATTTCCAACGAGCAATACCGTGAGGTCATCCGTCACGGAATCGGTAAGATCAATTATTATTCCTATATGTCGTATGCCGGTTATGCAGAGGCCAAGTCGACGGTTGAGAAGAAGGACTCCGATTTCTTCCACAATCTTGCTTTGAATGCACAAATGAAAATGAAGGAGAATGTCTTGGCCACCCTGAAGGTGTTCAGCAATATGGGATGATGATGGACGGAAGAATTTCTAATTTCGGACAAGTAGCAAGTTTGCGCCGTTATACAATGACCGAGGGCAGAGAAAAAGGACTGGACGTCATTGATTGCGACAACGGGAAGATTCGATTCCTTGTGAACGTCAGCAAGGCTTGCGATATCATGCAGCTTTACCATGAAGGACAAAATGTTTCCTTTATCTCAAAAAACGGATTCACAAAAAGAGAAACTCCTTTTCTGAATCGCTTTGAGGGCGGTATGCTTTACACCTGCGGGCTTGACAATGTGGGCGGAAGGGAAGGATATGAGTTGCACGGAACACTGCACAATATTCCCGCCGAGGTGGTTCGCGCGGAATGCAACGAAGACGGAATCGCCGTGGAAGCTGTCATTCGCGATACCGCATTGTTTGGCAAGAATTTGGTTTTAAAGCGAAAGATCACCTCAAGGATCGGCGGAGATTCGGTCACCTTGGAGGATACACTGGTCAACGATGGCTTTCGGGAAGAGGAATATTGTCTTCTGTATCACATCAATGTGGGATACCCCATGTTGGATGAGGGGGCGAAGGTGGTTGCCGATGTTGTTCAATGCGATGCACGGACGGATTGGGCCAAGCAAAATGAGGCAACGGCATATGAGATGAGTTTGCCTGTTCCAAATCAAGAGGAATGTTGCTATTTCTTGGTGTTAAAGAAACCGGAGGTGTCGGTTGTCAACCAAAAAGCGAGAAAGGTTTTCAGCCTCTCGTATTCGGGTAATACTTTGCCGGGCTTTGTGGAGTGGAAAAGTATGGCCGCCGGCGACTATGCCTTGGGACTGGAGCCGTGTACAACCGAGCTTGACAGCCGATTCAAGTATAAGAGGATAAAACCGAATGAATCGATCGAATTCAAGGTCAATATTACCGTGAAAGATCAAATGTGAGGCTTTGGGACATTATCCTGTAACCCCAAAAAATGCTGCTTGGCGCATCTGCGATAAAGTAGCTTCTGTTGAAAAGACATGTTCATTTTTCGGGCATGTCTTTTTTCTTGTAATCTCATGGCATATATGATACAATATCTTTGAAAATCAAAGCCGGGCTATGTTCTGCGCCAACAAATACTTCGTGGATTTCTTTTTGATATTTGATATAATAAAATCACAAAAGTGCTTTTGAATACTTTTTGGAGGACGATCGTATGTCTATAGGTTCAACCATCAAACAACTGCGCCGAGAAAAGGATATCACGCAAGAACGGCTTGCCGAGTATCTTGGAATTACCTCTCGTGCAATCTCACAGTGGGAGTGCGACAGAACGACTCCCGATATTTCACAACTTCCCGTACTTTGTCATATTTTTGGCATTTCGGCGGATGTCCTTCTGGGCATTGATATGGAGAAGAGCAACCAAGAAATCGAAAAATATTTGACCGAAGCATCTGAATTGGGCAATCAAGGAAAGGGATCGGAGCGCACCGCGCTTCTTCGTGAAGCAAACAGAAAGTTTCCATGTGATCATAAAATTATGCAGAGCCTTGCCAATTCGTCGTTATGCGAGTATTCTCGCAATGGAAATAAAGAATACAGTGAGGTTTTTGCGCTTTGTAACCGAATCCTTGAGGAGTGTACCGACAGTGCTGTTCGATATGAGGCGATCGATACTCTAGGGACCGCTTACGGATATGCAGACAAAAAAGAAGAAATGCTGAAGCTGGCAGAGGAAATGCCGCGTGCTCATTTTTCGTATGAAAATTTTATGCTATACCGCTGGTGCGGAGATGCCGATTTTGAAAAAAGACAGTCGTATATTTCCTTTTTGATAAATCAGTTAATATCCGCGATTGGTTGCGCGTGCGGCCACCGTCATGATGACGGCAAAATGATTTATTCGGCGGAAGAAAGAATCAAGCTGCATGAGCTACGGGTAAATTTGTTGGAAATTCTGTTTCCCGACGAAGACTATCAGTATTTAGCGCAAGAGGGTGAGATTGCTTGCAGTCATATAGCAATCATTTTGGTTCGACGCGGGGATTTGGAAAATGCGTGGAAATGGATAGAAAAGTCCGCGGATTTTGCAATCCATATGGATACCTATGAATTTGATGAGGCTCATACATCATCCGTTCTTCGCGGATATTCTGATGGAGGGTGGATCATGGAGGCGGAAGGGAACCGTTCACAATCTATGCTTGAATGGTTAACAACCGATGAAGAAGCTGCTGTTTTGCGTTCCGATCCGCGATATGAGATACTGGTAAACCGTTTGAAGAAGACTGCCAAAAGACCTTGATTTTTAGAAACGGGTGCTAAGGGACAGAATATTCCTCGTTCTCTAATCATAAAAATCACTTATTTTAATAGCTTCTATCAACAAGCGTGACATTGATATCTCAGGTGGCAAGTGATATAATACAAACAGAAGGGCGCGCTTCAATTTTATTTGAGGAAGGAATATTATATGAATCTTAATTTTGCCGAAAATCTAAAACATTTGCGAAAAGAAAAGGGTGTTACTCAGGAAAAACTGTCAGAAATACTGGGGGTATCGGCTCAATCCGTATCTCGTTGGGAATTGAGCATATGCTATCCTGACATTGAGATGCTACCCGCTATAGCTAACTATTTCGGGGTTACCGTAGATGAACTTTTGTCAAACGATACCCATTCGAAAGAAAAGGATTTCGAAATATTTAACGATACTATCGATAAGCTTTCGGATGAAACGACAGAATGCATTGAGTTTATTATGGAATACTGCCGAAAATATCCGGAGAGCAATTACTATTCATATCAGCTGGTTTACGCTATAAAAAGATACGCGGTAGGTGACACAGCGAAAACCGAAAAATATATGCCAATCTTGCTAAAAAACGCTCAAAGATTGCTCGAAACGAGGTATAGAAACGTTACCATACAAATAATGGCAACGCTTTGCGACGAAAACGAGCTTGATAAATGGCTTGATATGACTCCTTACAATAGCGGATTCAGTCGAAGATATTGCCTTGTGGCTCGCTCACAAGCGAGAAATGATTGGGAGGAGGCATACATTCAGCAAGGAATGAAAATATTTGAGTCATTTGCCGTTCAGCTTGACGGGCGCTACCCTGATCGATTCGGTGCGCAGAAAAAGGTTGAATTTCAAAAGAATATTCTCAAGGTTATTGAGGCTTTTGGCGACGGTAAGGACATTCCTGATGGATGGAAGTGTTTTTATGCCTATAAACAATTGGTTCTCTCCGCTTGCCTTTTCGCGCTAAAGAAAGATGATGAGGCGTGGGAAAATTTTGATTCTGCTATTGAAAAATGCAAGTACGTTCACTCATTGAACAACGAGTGGTTTGACATTGGCGGAACGATGTTTTCAAACATAAAAGTAAATAAGATGTGGAATTATGCCATAGACGAAAAAGGAGAAAAGCGTAAGTTGTTTGGTATTGTTAATTTTTCTTGTACAGATATGCGGCTTATACACAATCTTCTGACAAATCCTAAATGGGCTTGGTTCGATTCTGTCCGGGGAACACAAAAATATAAAGCCGCACTCGAATGGATTAAAGAAGCGGAGAAAAAAGCGCTCGAGGAAGAATGATATAAACAGATTTACGGAAAGATGTTTGAATATGTAAAAAAATAAAGTGAAAAAGTCGGTGCGGAACTTAAACCGCATCGGCTCTTTTATATTGCACCACCACCGGCGGTGAGTAAATGCGCACTTGCGGGTAAACCAAAAGTCTCCCCTGTGTAAAGGGAGGTGAATCGCGTTAGCGAGACGGAGGAATTGTGTTGTAGTTAGAGTTGCTTAAAAACAATCCTTCAGTCGCTTCTTTTACACAAGGAATCCTTTGGTTGTAGCCGTTCGTCTTTGCACTACGATATCAAAAAAACTGTCCTTTAGAAAACGAAGTATTGCTCGCCGCATTTTTGTCGTTTTTTGTGCAAATTCGTGAGAGGGAGGCTTGGGGCGCGAGGTGAAGATTTGATGAAAGACAGTGAAAAATCAAAAAACGAGGATAAATCTATTGAAATACCGAATTTCTTGTAGTATAATAATAGTAATACTACAACAAAGAAGGAAACAACCATGAAATTATCTAAACTGTTGGGTAATGAAACATTTTCACTGTCTTTTGAGGTGTTCCCGCCCAAGACCGATACGGCATTTGAAAGTGTAAAACACGCCACAGAAGAGATCGCTAAGCTCCGACCTTCATTTATGAGTGTAACTTACGGCGCGGGCGGCGGCACCAGCCGTTATACTTTGGAGATCGCAGAGAATATCAAAAAACATTACGGTGTGCCGACATTGGCTCACTTGACCTGTGTTTCCTCCACCAAGGAGACGGTTCATGCCAAGATCGGTGAAATGCGCGCTGCGGGAATCGAGAATGTTATGGCACTTCGCGGTGATCTGACACCGGAATTGGAAAAGAGCGACCGTTCGGGGTGGGCTTATCGTCATGCGGTGGATCTGATTCGAGAGCTCAAGGAAAGCGGAGCGGATTTCTGCATCGGCGGCGCTTGCTATCCCGAGATTCACCCCGAAAGTACTAATCAAAGGGAGGACATCCGATACCTTAAAGAAAAGGTAGATGCGGGTTGTTCGTTCTTGACAACGCAGATGTTTTTTGATAACAATCTGCTCTACAACTTTTTATATAAGATCCGTGAGGCGGGAATTACCGTTCCCGTCATTCCGGGGATCATGCCCATCACAAACGGCAATCAAGTAGAGCGTGCCATCAAGCTGTCGGGTTCCTTCATGCCCCAACGATTTAAGGCATTGGTTGACAAGTTCGGTACCTCACCCGCAGCTATGAAGCAGGCGGGAATCGCTTATGCTACCGATCAGATCATCGATTTGTTTGCCAACGGTATTACCAATGTTCATGTTTATTCGATGAACAAGCCCGATGTGGCGGAGGCAATACAACGGAATCTTTCGGATATTCTGGGATGAGTGCGGTGAATACGGTCTATACGCGAATTTATGAGGCGCCTGCTTTCGACCGACGGGAAATTTTGCGATACGCAGGAGTACGCGGTGAAGCCCCCGAGCTTGATTCGTTGTTGCAGAGCTGTTTGGATGAGGTGCGCGGAAAGCTTACCTACAAGGTTTGCTACTGCGAGTTTCCCCTGACCTTTCATGGGGGGCGGCTCGATCTTGGATTTGTCGAAACCGACTCGGAGGGACTGAAAAAGAATCTTATGGGCTGTGACCGCATTGTACTGTTCGCCGCGACGGTGGGAATAGAGATCGACCGTTTGATCGCGCGCTACTCCTCGGTCTCCCCGACAAGATCGTTGCTGTTTCAAGCCATCGGCGCTGAACGTATCGAATGTCTTTGTGATGTGTTTGAGCGGGAAATCGCAGCGCGGAAAGCAGGGGTCGGTCTTGGGATACGTCCCAGATTCAGCCCGGGATACGGAGATTTTCCGTTAGATGTACAAAGCGATATTTTTGCCGTTTTGGATTGTCAGCGAAAGATTGGTCTGACGCTCAACCAAAGCCTCTTGATGTCGCCGTCCAAATCGGTGACCGCCATTATTGGTGTCACGGCGCGGAAACGGAACAGATAAACGAAAAAGAAAAGCTGCATACAGGAAAACTGCGGTACAGGAGTGAAAAATGAAGATCACGGAGTATATAAAAAATCATACCGTCTATTTGGATGGTGGTATGGGAACATTGTTGCAGGCACAGGGGCTTGCACCGGGGGAGCTTCCCGAACGGTGGAATCTGACTCGTCCCGAGGTCATTCGGAGCATTCACCGTGACTATTATAATGCGGGGAGTCATGTGGTCAATACCAATACCTTCGGAGCCAATTCTTTGAAGTTTTCTCATGACGAACTGGAGAAGATCATAGCGGCGGCGATTGCCAACGCAAGGGCGGCGAGTAAGGAGAGCATCGGTGGTCAACCTAAGTGGGTGGCGCTGGACATCGGTCCCACAGGACGGATGCTCAAGCCATACGGCGACTTCGACTTTGAGGATGCGGTTTCGGTTTTTGCCGAGACGGTTAAGCTTGGCGTGAAGTTTGGCGCAGACCTGATCGTTATTGAGACCATGAACGACAGCTACGAGACTAAAGCGGCGCTTTTGGCGGCTAAAGAAAACAGCGAGCTTCCCGTTTTTGTTACCAATGCATACGGTGAGGATGGCAAACTGATGACGGGAGCCGATCCTGCCGCTATGGTGGCTATATTGGAAGGAATGGGCGCTGATGCGATCGGCGTCAACTGTTCTCTTGGTCCCAAGGCTTTGGGGAGTGTGATGGAGGAGTACTTGAAATACGCCTCGATTCCTGTCATTCTCAAGCCCAATGCCGGCTTGCCAAAAGCGGTGAACGGAAAAACGGTATACGATGTTTTGCCGAAGGAGTTTGCCGAGGAGGTGGCGGCGCTTGTCCGCAAAGGTGTAAGGATCGTGGGCGGTTGTTGCGGTACGACTCCCGAGTATATTGCCGCAACGGTCAGTGCTACGGCTGATGTGGTTCCTGCGGCAATCAAGAAAAAGAATATTACCTGTGTGTCCTCTTACACGCATTCTGTGACCTTTGGTTCCTATCCTATATTGATCGGTGAGCGCATTAACCCCACGGGCAAAAAACGGTTCAAGGAGGCGCTCAAGGCGCACGATATCGGTTATATCCTCGGAGAGGGTATTGCACAACAGGAGAAAGGTGTTCACATTCTGGATGTGAACGTGGGATTGCCTGATATTGATGAGGCAGAGATGCTCAAAACAGCAGTTTGCGAGCTTCAAGCGATCATTGATCTTCCATTGCAGATCGACACATCCGATGCCGCCGCCATGGAGATTGCCTTGCGCCGCTATAACGGCAAGGCAATGATCAATTCCGTCAATGGGAAGAAGGAGAGTATGGACGCTGTTTTCCCGTTGGCTAAAAAATACGGAGGCCTCGTTGTGGCCTTAACATTGGATGAAGACGGCATCCCCGAGACTGCTGAGGGTCGTTTGGCAATTGCGCGCAAGATCCTTTGTGAGGCTGAAGCCTATGGAATCGATAAAAAAGATATTATTTTCGACCCGTTGGCTCTGACCATCAGTGCCGACAATACCGCCGCTCTTGAGACCATGCGTGCGGTTCGGATGATCAAAGAACAGCTTGGCTGTCATACCTCTCTCGGTGTGTCCAATGTGTCCTTTGGCTTGCCGGGGCGAGATATGATCAATGGAACCTTCTTTTCACTGACCTTAGGACAAGGTCTTTCTGCGGCTATTATGAATCCTTATTCGGCTGAAATGATGAAGACCTATTTTGCTTACCGCGCCCTTGCCGGTTTGGATGATAATTGCACCGAATACATCTGCTATGCTGAAACGCTTCCGCAGACGGCAAATGTAACAGCGCCCGAAAAGAAGGAGGAAAAGGTATCGGGAGAAGAGTATGCCTCCGAATTGCAACGCGCGGTGGTGAAAGGATTGAAGGAACAGGCGGCACAACTGACTACAGCGAAGATCGGAGTGACCCCTCCGCTACAGATCGTACAAGAGGATATCATTCCTGCGTTGAATATTGTTGGCGTCGGTTTCGAGAACAAGACGGTGTACCTGCCTCAACTTCTTATGAGTGCAGAGGCAGCCAAGGCGGCATTTGAGGTCATTAAGGACAGTATGTCAGGCGAAAAAGCTACGGATAAATGCCGATTTGTAATTGCTACTGTTAAAGGCGATATTCATGATATCGGAAAAAATATTGTCAAGTTGATTTTGGAAAATTACGGCTTTGCCGTGACCGATCTTGGGCGTGATGTTCCGCCGGAAACGGTGGTGTCGGAGGTCGCTCGCCTTCATGCCCCCATCGTGGGACTCAGTGCCTTGATGACTACTACCGTTCCTGCCATGGAGGAAACCATCAAGCAATTGCGCCGCGAAGCACCGTGGTGTAAGATCGTTGTCGGTGGCGCGGTGCTCAACCGAGAATATGCCGATGCCATCGGTGCCGACAAGTATGCCAAGGATGCTATGGAGGCGGTGCGGTATGCCGAGGAGATCGACAGTATGATTGAGCATTGATTTTTTGGGCGCCTGCGGGCGCAGGAGGTCGCTTTTTTGAAAAAAAGCTCCGCAAAAAACTTTTCTAATGTGCCCTTTTGGGTGTTTGAGCGAACATAGTGAAACCCCGGTGGGGGCAGTATGTTCGCTCAAATTTCGCAAGGGCA
>JAZSPB010000052.1:0-4141 GCA_045537235.1 Eubacteriales bacterium | reverse complement strand
TCTAATCCTTCGCTGAGTGGTGTTCCTTCTTTGCTGGTCCAAAGAAATTTGTTTTTTTAGGGTAAGGTTTTTGGAGGGGCATGGGGGGGGGGGGGGGATATGGAAACGACGGTGTGTTCTAATCCTTCGCTGGGTGGTGTTCCTTCTTTGCTGGTCCAAAGAAGGAACCGAAGAAACGACCTCTTTTGCACAGCCGATTGCTGCACAGCCCGATTCACGTTTTCACTGTCGCTCGCTTCACGTTGGATCGTAGAGGAGGGGTGCCATGCGCTACTTGGGGCTATAGACATAAGGATTTGTGTAAATCGTTGGTTCCTTATACCGTTCGTTTTGTGTAAAGTCGTTGGAAGAGAGGCGCCGTGCGTTGCTTGGGGCTATAGAGATATGGTTTGGTGTTAAATGGTTGAGAATTATAGCAATGTGTTTTGGTATTATAGGTGAAAAATAAGAGGCTAATCGTTATAAAGGAAAATGGCGAAAAAATGGCGATTTATGTAATCCCTTATATCTATAACCTAAAACAACATATGGCACCTCTCTTCCAACGAATTTGCACAAAACGAACGGTATAAGGAACCAACAATTTACACAAATCCATATGTCTATAGCCCCAAGAAACGCATGGCACCCCTCCTCTAACGAATCAACGTGAAACGAGGGACAGAGAAAACGTGAATCGGGCTGTGCAGCAATCGGCTGTGCACCGGAAGGCCGTTTCTTGGTTACTTCTTTGGGCCAGCAAAGAAGTAACATCCACCCGGCGAAGGTTTAGCACACAACGTCATTTCCATAGCAAATCCCCCCTATCCCCCTACCCCCTTCTCCCCCTACAATAAACCTCCACAAACGCATGAACCTCCGTATCCAACTCATCCAAAGCAGAGAGCTTCCCCCAATCCCTCTCACTCGTCCGATAAAAATACGGAGTCATAGAAAACAAATCCCGAATCGCCGCATTCCCGCGCAGGGAAATCTCAAACCGCAATTCCTTCCGCTCAACGAGCGCAAGACTCTTGGGCATATCCGCACGGTCGGTATTTTTGTAGACCTCGTCATACACCGCGCGCTTCAACCCATACAAATGATCCTCCCCCGCCCCCACGGCGATCAAAATGCCGTCGGCGCCGAGAATGCGGGAAAATTCCTCCTCCGCGCAGGGCGCGAACATACTGATGACCGCGTCGGCACACCCGTCACGCAAGGGGATGGAATAGATCCCCGCCACCGTAAAAAGTGTGTTGGTAAGTCCTTGCCGACGCGCGCGTTTTGCCGCCGTATCCACACCGAATTTGGACAGATCCAGTCCCAATATCGCCCCTGTGTGCTTGGCGGCAGCGGCGGTGTAGTAGCCCTCTCCGCAGCCTGCGTCGACCGCAAGACCGCCGCGGCTGTAGGTCGAAAGTGCCTCACAGACGGCATCGCGGATGGGATCGTAGTAGCCCGCCTCCAAGAAGCGCGTTCGCGAGACCACCGCCTCACGGGAATCCCCCGAAAGACTTTGGGACGGCGGCGCCAGATTGACATATCCGCCCGAGGCAAAATCAAAGCAATGACGACGAGGGGTCTTGTTCCCCCGCGCACCGCCCGCGCAGATCAGGCTTTTTCCGTCGTCGCTGACCGTCATCGCCGCGCCGCAGACGGGACATATTAATAAATCGGTAATGGTTTTCATCAGATTTCCTCCAAGGTCAGGGAGAATTCGGACACCGTGGGACGGGGCTCTTGCCGCCCGTCACGTCCGTCGGTCATTCACCCGAGGCAAGATAGACGCGGTCGAGCACGGCTTGGTACACAAACCGATCGTCCGCATTGTTAACAGAATTGGTGCAGGTGATCAGCGTGATCAGCCCCGAATCGGCGCCGTACTCCACCTTTTGACTCTCATCGGGAAACCACGATTTACTCACCATCTCGTCGCAAAAGTCGAGAAAGGTCTCGTCGCTCGTGAACGAGGGCTGCCAAAAGGGCTCGTACGCATTCGCGCGGAACACGGTCAGGGGCTTGTAGATAAAAATGCCTTCTTCGGTGATATATTCCACCGTGGCACTCGGGAAATTCTCGATCTCGAACACCTTCAGCACATTGTGGAACATCGAGCCGTTGTTCATATTGTGACCGTACAGCACCGTGTTTTTGGACACTGTAGGATCGGGATGGCAACGGTAATCGAGGAAGATGGAGCCGCTGGTGCTCTCCTCGCCCGTGATCAAGTGATGGAGATAATAGTCATTGTTGTCGGTCTGCGCCACGGGATAATTGATACCGACGGACGGCACGCTGATATAGCCCACCACGTCGGGATAGGTGGCTTTGAGCTGCATCAGATAGTCGTGTTGACTCTGCATCTCGTCCGTCAAGCCGTTGACCACCGTGACATGGGGCTTGTCAGCCTCGGTGTCGGTTTCGGCATCGGACTCGTCGGGCTCGGTATCGGTACCGTCGAGATCGCCCAGGGTCTCAAAGCCCTCGTTGATCGAATCGTAGGTCTTGTCCGCTTCCGCATAGCCGATGAGAATGCGGATCAGCATTCCGCCGCTCACCAGAAAAACCGCAGCGCACAAAACGATCAAGGCCAAGCGAAAGCCTCGCCACAAAGAACTCATAATTTTTCCTCCGTATCAGATGGTTCGGACAACGCACCTTCGTTGTCCGTGGGGAGAAGGAACCAAAAGCTGCTTCCCTGCCCCGGTGCCGACTCCACGCCGTAGGTCGCACGGTGCGCCTCAAGGATGCCCTTGACGATCGAAAGACCGAGTCCCGTTCCCACCGCGGCACGCTTATGGACGCGATCCACCTTGTAGTATCTGTCCCAAATGCGATCCAAGGCCTCGGGCGGAATTCCCGCGCCGTGGTCTGTGACGGTGATGCGGACGCGATCGCCCTCGATCTGCTGTCGAACGATGACGCACCGATCTTCACCTGCGTAGTTCACGGCATTGTTGATCAAATTGTATACCACCTGCAAGATCATCACGCGGTCGGCGGTGACCCATGCCTCGGTGTCCGCCACAAAATCAATGCGATAGCCTTCGGCGCTCATCAGGCGATCATATCGGGTCATGACCTCGCGCACGGCGGCGGTCAGACAGAAATGCTCGCACGAAAGCGGACGGGTACCCGCGCGAAGGCGGGAGAGATCCAGCATATCGTTGACCAGCTCGCTCAATCGGGTCGTTTCGTCCACGATAACTTGGAGATTTTCGGGGGTATTTTCACCGGGAATGTCGCGCATGACCTCGCTGTAGCCGCGGATCATGGTCAGCGGGGTGCGCAGGTCGTGGGACACATTGGCGATCAGCTCTTTTTGCAAGCGGTCGGACTGTGAAAGCTCCTCGGACGCGTAGTTGAGGCTGTCCGCCAGCTCCTGTATTTCCCGATAGCCTCGCCCTTCGAAGGTCACGTCATAGCGACCCTCCGCCAGTTTTTTTGCCGAGCGATTCATTTTGGCGATGGGGTCGGATATGTTTTTGGAAATCAAAAAGGCCAACAAAAACGCGCCGACGACCAATACAAAGGCGATCCAACCAAACTGGGTCTTGAGGGTATTGACCGTAGCATCCACGGGGGTCAGCTCGGAGCCAAGCATGATCATATAGTCCTCTCCGTCGCCGCCTGCGACCACGCGGGTATAGACCATACCGACGGCACTTCGGTGTGTGTTGAAGATATCGGGGCGTTTGTTGCCGTCCGAGCCCCAAAAGGCACCGAGTTGGGGTTCCAGCTCTTGGGTTGCCACATAGAGACCATCGTTTTGGACGGTTTTGGAATAAAAATCATTGAGAGTGCTTTGGGAAATGTCGTGGATGAGGCAGTCGGCCGCCACATCGGCACTGGCCACCTCGACCGCCACGGTATCCGCTCTGCGAAACACGCGGATGCAGGTGGAATAGTCCACGGCGCAGGAATATACGGCACCGTCGATGTCCTCGGTGCCCAGATAGCTCTCGATGACTTCGGAGATGCCTTCCAGTTCTTTATATTTGGTGTCTTTGTAGAAGTAGTCCAAGAGGTGGATCTGGAAAAACCAAATCACGGCGAGCATGAAGCCTACAAAGATGATTAAAAAGGCGAAAAGGCGCCAGCCTATGCCCGGGGGGGTTTTCTTTTCTTTTTTAAGTCGGAGGCCAAGCGGTCTTAGGAA
>JAZSPB010000023.1:0-7759 GCA_045537235.1 Eubacteriales bacterium | reverse complement strand
TGGCTACGATCCGACTTTATTATTTGTTGATTCGCAAAAAATTCCGCTTCCCGGTTGACATTTTTCTTGATATATGCTATATTTCAGGGTGAGGTGATGAATTTGCTTTACCAAAATTTGTTGATAGGCCCTCGCCCCTATCGCGTCGGCGTTTTTCGTAAAGGGATCAATTTTCGAAATCACCGGCACCCCGATTTGGAATTCAATTTCTGCATATCGGGAGGTGGCTACGAGCTTTCCATTGGCGGCAACCCCTACAAAATGCAAGCGGGCATGCTTGCCATCATCGGCTCAATGGTCGATCATCAGTACTTCGGGTGCGAGTCTTCCGATGCTTTTCACGTATCGATAACAGTAGGTTCTGTGTTTTTAGGCGAGTATTTTGATCCCTTTGCCAAGGCTATCATGGAGGATCCCGTGTTTGACCTGAGCACCGAAGAATTTCGGGATCTTCGCGAAACCTTTGAGGCAGTAGCTAAAACCAAATACGAGGACTCAAATGTGTCCTGCCTTGCCGAGCGCGGAAGCCTGTATCAAATGTGTGCCCTCATACTCAAGCACTTTATCCTCCCGCACTCCCATATAGGAAGCAACGCCGCTCTGCTTTCGGTCAATCGTATTGAGCCCGCCATGGAATGTATCCGAAACAACTATCGAGATTCCATCGGCATATCCTCAGTCGCCGCGCTTTGCGGATATAGCGAAAGCAACTTTTGCAAGCATTTTAAAAGAATAACCGGCATATCCTTTCATGCCGCACTCAATAAAAAGCGTGTGGGGATCGCCTGCTACTGGCTGAGAAACAGCGTGTTGCCGCTGGAAAACATCGCCGAGGAGACAGGCTTTGCCGATGCCAAAAGCCTTTGTCGCGTGTTTAAAAAGGAAATGGGAATCACCCCCACAGAGTACCGAAATAATATCTGAACAGAAAGACATCCGAAATCAAACAATGACTTCGGATGTTATTTTTCGCCGAGCAAGCCACAGAAAGTGAGACCGTGCGTAAGCGGATCAGTCGAGAACATCTATCGATCGAATATTTACATGCGGTTCGCATCGCTGATTCTCACGAGCGTTGCGCCGCAACCGACAAATTCGCCAAAGCCGTCCGCGCCCACCGCTTAACCGAAATTATGGAGCGATTGCATCCGGAAAATTCCTTTGAATACATGAAACGAACCCAATATGCAAAAGACAGAAGTGGGCGGTACCCTATGTACTATATCGTCCGATAACCCACTTTTTCACGCCCAAACCAAATTTAAAAAACTAAATAAGACACAAAAGAAGAGCGACATTGCGGTCGCTCTTCGGTGCTATAAAGCCTTATGTTACTTAGCTTTTCGAGATTGCTTGAAGTATCTGTTAAGGAGACCTCGGGGCGCCTTGCCGTGACGAGCTTCGTCGCGGTTGCTCCATTAAAATGCCGGTTAAGGAGTGCAATACGCACTCAAAATCGCACAAAGAACATTCCCTCTGTGCTAGAGACGATAATAATGATAGGCATACAAACGCCTACGCCGGTGAGTGCCAAATCGCCGATTTCTGGAATGTGGCCGATGTAGATGCGGTCAACGATATTGTATAGCATGTTGATGAGCTGGGCAATGACCTTGGGTATCGCAAACTTAAATAACAGTTTTTTGATGGGGGGGACTCCTCAGCATTTCTTCTTTGTTTGTCGTTGTGTAATCCGTTCCTTTTCAGGCTGAAGTGTTATCAAAGGCAATCCGTCCTATCAAAGCGAAACAGAATGTTTAATCAGCCCATTTTTTCGATTGAGATTATTATTTGAGCGTATGGAAGTTTGTGTTTTCTTAATGCTTTTTTCGTTTGTTATGTCCCTTACGGCTTCAATTGTCATCGGAGAAACGCAACACCGCTTTTGGCAAGAAGATGTAAAGGCTTTGACTTGTCATAAGGGCGTCCGGTTACAAGATTTCGCAAGGGAGTTTCGGTTTCTATATTGGGAATAAAATGAACATCTGTTTTGGGGAAGAAGGAGATCATGCGGTTGTCAGCGTAAACCGCACATCCCTCGGGGACATAGCAGCGAACACCGGCGCGATCCACAAGGGTGCGAAGCTGCGAATAGGTCAGATCGAGCGTGCCCGAAACAAAGTTTCCGTTGGCATCCTCGGCAACGGTGATTCGCCCTTCGCTGTCGGCAAAGATAGGTGTCACGCCGTTTGCCTTTTCTATACGGTATTCGGGTGTCTTTTCACCGTCAACATCAAGAAGCACAAGCTCATTGGCATTGCACCGTCCTGTAAACATCACACGCGCGTTTGGGGCGGCATTCCGAAGCCGCTTCAGATAGTTGCCGTCAAGTCGGCAAGCATGAAGAAGCACCGCAAGGCGAATTTTCGACAAGTCAATGCGGTCAATATCGTAGGAAAAGATAACGTCTATGGGCGCACCCGTCAGCTGAAGCTCGCGGAGAAGATTTTCGGCGGGACGGACGGTGTCGGGATGAGCGTACAGAATACTTTCCTCATCAATGATAACAGCAATTTCGGCAACGCTTTCGTGCGGTTGCTTTCTTACCTCCTCCGATGCGTGAATCAATGTGGAAACGTAGTGCATCAGATCAGTGTCGGCATACCAGTTTCCACCGAGATCCATATACCAAAGCCCCGAATCGTGGGAGATGTTTTTGCAAAGCTCGCGCAGCAGCACCGTGTGCGTTTCTTCTGCATTGGCGCAGGGGGACTGGGATGCCTCGTTGGAAAGATGGGTGCGGTTGTCGCATTCGTCAAGCCACAGCTTGCGCTTGTTGATCGAAACGGTGGGCGCCATTTCGCCGCCGGGCTCACCGGGGCCGCAACGGTAATAGGATTTGGGCGCGGCAAAATAGTCCACATAGGGGCTGTCAAGAAGCCGCTTCCAGCCTAAATGTCCCGTATAGGGGGTTCTTGCCATATGAACAACGTAGCCGTAAAACGCGCCTACGGGCTTGTCCCCCGTGTTTTCCTTGACCACGCGCCCAAAGGCTTCCAAGGCGTCCACGTTGATCTCACTCATAAACCGATCGTAATCAATGCTCCATCGGTCAGCCGCTTCGTCGCGGTATAGATCATTGGTTTTATGATATGCTTTTTCACGAAGATGAGGCGGCGGCACAATATCGCCGTCAAGTGAAGTCAAGCCCCAAGCCTCAAGAATCGCTTCTCTCGAACCGTATTTACGGAGAGCGTAATTGTAAAAATGCCGTTGGTGCGCAATGCCGTAGTCACCCCACATAGAGGAGCTTTGACGCCCCCACATCATAGATTCGCCGCAAGCGCCGTAGGCAATGTGGTAGGCGAGAATCCGATCCCCGTACGGCGAGGATTCAATATGATCGATCAAGCGCTTCAATGCCTCGGAGGCATCCTCGATCCACTTCTTAGAAGAAAAGCTCTGTCTGGAGATAAGGCAGTCCACGTTGGGACGGGTATCCTGCCAACCGTTGGAGTTGTAATACCCCTTTTCGGATCGGTAGCCAAGATAGTCCTGACGGAGCGTTCCCACAAGCGCACGGATCTCCTCCGCGTCGCGAGGACCGTTTTGGAACACCGTGATCTCCTCGGGGTTTTCGCGGCACCAATCCACGGGAACGTTCAACGTAATTCTGGGAATGAAATATTCTGCCTTCCCGTTCTCAAAGACTTCTTTCAATACACGGTCACAGAGGCTGTAATCGTATTTGTTGACCCCCACCCAACCCAGCCGCAGAATACAAGTGTGGATACGCACGTTCGCAGCGGTAAAGGAGGCGTGTGTTTCGGCCTCGGAAAAGGTAGGATTAAAAACGATAAGCGTTCCGTCCTCGTGATAAAGCGGCGGATCGTAGGAAAATCCGAGGCGAGACCAAAAGACGGGATTGTTTTTTAGAAGTTCAAGGGTTTGAGATTTATTCATAATGACCTCCAAAGAGATGTTTATCGAGGGGTGGTATCATTATACCTTTATATAAAGTGTACCATATCTCCCCGGCTTTTGCAACACAAATTTCCAAACGGATTTTACATTTTTCGAAATTTCCGGGCGGTGAGTCTTTCAAGGCATCTCTTGCTCTTGCATTGGGTCTTTCTGATGAAAATCAATCATCAGCGGACGGAGTTCATCTCGACATTATGTTCATAGATGAAGGATTTGGAACGCTTGATGATGACTCGCTTCACCTTGCGATCGCAGCACTTAAGGAGCTAATCGATTGCAACCGACTTGTCGGCATTATATCTCACATGGTGAATTGAAAGCAAAAATTTTCGCGATATGCAGACTTCCATTTTAGCTTCCATTTGGCTCTATTTGAGAAGTGGAAAGTTCCATAAAAGTTCCACAAATTTGGAGATTTTGAGCCTAAAATGCGGCTTGAGGACAGAAAAAAGACAGGCGGTGTTGTTTAGACTCCGTCTGTCGTATTGCGTTAAGCTATGTTCGCACAAGCCTTGGTGCGTAAGGGGCGAAGCCTCTTGCCAGCACCGGCAAGGTGCTTACTTGAAGTATCTGTTAAGGAGACCCTCAAGAACCTTGCCGTGACGAGCTTCGTCGCGGTTGCTTTATGTAAGCACAGCATCAAAAGGCTTGGTGTGTAAGGCTTTTGGAGCTTTGTGGGCTTTTGTGACAGCCTTGGAAAAATGGAAGCTTCCATAAAAACTTAATCAAAGGAGAGGCTTATGGCAAAAACATCGTCGGGTGTGTATCAGCTTCCAAATGGCATGTGGGGCTATAGGTACGCCTAGCCGCAAGCGAATACACCAAAGAGGAGTGTTCCCTGTCGGTTGCTAAGCTGAGAAACGCGGTTTTGACCCTGATCATAGAGCTTTGCTCCAAACACGTGATAAACAACTCGGGCATAGCGCGCAATCCCTCTTCATCCGAGCAGTACGTAAAGCGCGTGCTTGATAGGCTGAACGGAAACTGTACCGAGCACATCTCGCTTGAGGAACTTGCCAAGGACTGTGGAATAACCAAATACCATCTTGCCAGAGCGTTCAAGCGCTACACCGGACAGACCTTGTTTACCTACATCAACATTATGCGTTGTAAAAAAGCAGAGCTTTGTATTCGCGACGGAATGAGTATAACCGAAGCAGCGTACGAATGCGGCTTTGAGTCGCTGTCATATTTTTCAAGAACCTACAAAAAGCTGATGGGAGCCTCCCCCTCCTTCAGCCGCGAGGACACTTAAATAACATTGCACCGCCGCAACGATAAATTATAATTTAGCGCACCATGTTCGCACACATCTCTTAAGCCCCCCACGGCAGTGGGCTCGCATTGGTGTGTGCGAACATGGTGCGGCAAACATTAATTTATCGAACAAAGCAGGGGCTTCACTCTTAATGAGCACAGCCCCTTTTGGGTGTTATTTTGTAATTTCGGAATAAACGACTTCTCCGTTCTCCCACTTGAAGGAGACCGTACGGTTATTTGTGAGGCGAAGTCCTTTTATCTCACCGTTTTTCCACGATTTGGGAATTGCGGGAAGGAATATCGGTTCACCGTTTTTCTCACGGAGGAGCATTGAGGTAATACCCGCTGTAATGCCGAAGTTTCCGTCGATCTGGAAGGGCGGATGGTTGTCAAGCATATTGGCGTGAACCGACTGTGAGAAGAATTTTGAAAGCATCCTCCAAGCCTCTTCGCCGTCGCCAAAGGTAGCCATAAGGCAAACTGTCCACGCACAGCTCCAGCCCGTATAACCTCCGCCGCGGGAAAGTCGGTAATCAAGCGATCTTCTTGCCGCTTCCCAAAGCTCGGTGTCGCTTTCCTTTATCAAGTCACCGGGGTAGACTCCGTAAAGATGTGAGAAATGTCTGTGACCCGGCTCAGGCTCGTCAAACTCTGCATTCCATTCCATAAGTCTGCCCTTGCTGTCTATGCCGAACGGACGGAGCTTTTTGAGCGCTTTTTCAGCCTCATCAGCTGTCTCGCTCTTTATGCCAAGCTCGTCACGCATCTTGATAAGATGGTTAAAATTCTCACGGATAATACTCATATCCATACCCGATGAGTAACAAACACAAGCATTTCCCACTGTGGTTTTAAACTGATTTTCGGGCGAGGTAGAAGGGGCGGTAACGAGATATCCATCTTTGTTCTCAACGAGAAGGTCCAAAAGGAAGCGCGCGCTTTTTTCGGTGATCGGGAAAGCGGTATTCTTAAGAAAATCGCGATCCTTGCAATACTCATATTTCTGCCAGAGATGAGAGCATAACCAAGCTCCCGCCATTGCCCAGCAGTTCCATTCGGGACTTCCGTTTGCAGGGGTGGTCTTGCGCCAAAGGTCTACGTTGTGATGCACCGCAAATCCGCGGCAACCGTAGATGTTCTCAGCCGTCCTTTCGCCCGCTACAGAAAGCTCCTCTATCATCTTCATAAGCGGCTCGTGGCACTCGGAGAGGTTGCAGACCTCCGCCATCCAATAATTCATCTCGGTATTTATGTTGGTGGTATAGTTAGAACGCCAATCGGGGATGATCTGCGGATTCCATATTCCCTGGAGGTTGGTGGGTTGCGTACCCTCTCGGGAGGCAGATATCATAAGATATCTGCCGAAATGGTACAAAAGCTCAACAAGTCCAAGGTCGGGGTCTTCGGAATCGAACTCGGCAATTCTGCGGTCGGTGGTAAGGTCACTTTCCTTGCCACCAAGCTTCAACTCTACACGGTCAAAAAGTGACTTGTAGTCGGCTACGTGATCGAAGTATACCTTGTCAATTCCGTCACTTATTGCCTTTTCTGTACGTGCGCGGCAAACGGCGGCAAGGTCCTTTTCCCTGTCGGGAATTTTGTTATACGCCACAAAATTAGTTTCAGCGGTGATTATAAAAGTCACCTTTTTCGTGCCTCTGACATAAAGAGTTCCGTTTGCGGCATGGCAAGAGCCGCCGTCATAAACAGCTGTGATGCTGTAGCAAAAGCGCACTGTGTCGTCGCTTTCATAGATGTATGGCGGAGTGTTTGGACTACTGTTTACCTGTCCGGTAGTCAATACATACGAGGGGGCGCGTCCCGTGACGAAAAGGCTGTTTTCGCCCTCGGTCACCTTGTAGTCAAGCTCGCAATCGGTGCTTACCGTAAGATTTATCAGTTTTTCACTCTCTATCTCACAGATCATCACACCATGAGGCTTTGAGATCCAATATTTACGAGTGATCTGATTCATATTTTTGCTCCACGACCATGTTTCAAAAGCCGCCTTGACCTCAGCAGTTGCGGTAGAAATATCAAGGGTACGGCTGTATTTTTTGGCATTATACCACTTGTCAAATCGAATGTTCAGATTGCCCATCGGCAGAAAGCTTGCGCTGTCGTCGGTGGGGAGATTGTTTTTTGAAAATTCGCCCGCCTCTGTGTATTTGCCGTCAAAAATAAGATTACGTATAGTATCAAGAAATCCTTCGGGGACTTTTCTGTCCTCATTTCTTACTGTGCCCGACCAAAGCGTGTCGCAGTTAAGACGAATGAGTTCGTTTTCAATGCCGCCGTAAACAGTTGCGCCAAGGCTTCCGTTTCCGAGGACAAACGCCTCCGAGAAGAGGGCAGCCGGACGGTCATATTTAAGCTTATACATTTTCGTACCTCCTAAGTTCATTGTTTAAAGGCATTTTATCATATGGCTATTTTTATGTCAAGCACATTTCGGAAATAAATTTGTAGAATAGTTACATTTTGCAGAGAATATATTAGAGTATAACGATAAATTAATGTTTGCCGCACCATGTTCGCACACACCAATGCGAGCCCGCCCCGGCGAATACCACCA
>JAZSPB010000142.1:0-10232 GCA_045537235.1 Eubacteriales bacterium | reverse complement strand
AAGCTTGTCTTCCTAAGCCCGCTTGGCCTCCGACTTCGCACCTGCTTTATCGCAGGTGCGCCAAGCGGCAGGCTTGGAACTGCCCATGACCGAGGATACCACCGGGGCAATCCGTGTGGGCATCGAGGCTATGAAAACCCTTATCACAGCTGATAAAAGACTTTCTGCGAAGAATTTATGAATGACATAAGGCGGGAGCTTGCTCCCGCCAAAAATAAACGGTATAGAAGAACAAAGCGGCGGGAGATAAACCTCGCCCTACAACAAAAGGAGTACGAGCAGTTTTGTTCGTACTCCTTTTCACATGTCTTGTTCTGTAAGGTATAGTGTGTTATACAATTTTCCAGGCAAGCACTGCTTTTGTGGACACAAAAGTTCGCCCCGCACGAGGCGGGGCAAAAAATGCTATTTATCTGTACTTATCTAAAACAGCTCTGTACTCGGGATTCTTGAGAAGCTCGGCTCGTCTACCGCCTTTAGCGTTAGTGCGATAATCAAGATTATATTTAAAAAAGTTCTTGCCCGCTTTACCGTAGCGGTCAAAAGCACGATTCAACGCCTCATTTGCTACTGTCAAATCTTCTGTTTTTTTCGTCACATGCAGATTTTTATCCATAATTTGGGTGACCTGTTTGTCAGTTCCACCGCGATAGTATAGATCATTTTCCATTCTTCCAAGGAAAGAGCGTGCGAGCATAAGGAAGAATGCTTCGTTTGTTTCTTCAAATGCGGATATCATTAGATTCCCGTACAGTAATGCTCGTTCTGTCTTTTCCTGCATAGAAAGAGAAGGGTTGAAAAACAAGGTTCTGCCAAGTTTGTCTGCAGCAAAATCTACAAGCTCATACATATTCTTTTGAACATGAAAATAATATTCGCTTGTATCTTTTGCAAACAACTGCTCGGCCTTTTGCTCGCTGGTGGTGTACCAATCGGTAAATTTTGTTTTGTAAATCTCCAGTGCCTCGTCTGTTTTTCCTTCCGCATGGAGAATTTTTGCACGCATATTCCATGCCCCAAGACGCAGATTCTCTTCGGTACAGCCTTCCAATATCTTTTCGCAGATGGTACGAAATTCGTCCTTGTGTTCAATCAGAACAGCAGGATCGTTGTCGGCCAAGTCGCCACCAATATTCCACATATAATAGTGCATGATCCAGTAATTATTAGGATAATCACGATACGCCTTGACGATAATTTCACGACCTGTATTATCTTTCCAATGCTTCTTATACAAAGCAATTATTTCGTCAATTTCGGCTTGAATTTTTTCTTGATTGTAACCCATAAGCTCGTCAAGTGTTACTCCAAAGAAATAAGCCAATGGCTGGAGAAGTGTAATATCGGGGTAAGTCTCGCCTCGCTCCCACTTGCTGACTGCCGCACAGGTAACATTCATCGCAACCGAGAGTTGTTCCTGCGTAATATTTTTTGCTGTACGAAAATGTTTTATATTTGCACCAATAGTCATTTTCATAATCATACCTCCATTGAGATAAAAGTAAGCCGACGTCTGCTTCTGCTTATATTATAACACAAAAACAATTTCAGTAAAGGTATTGTTAGGAAACTTTGTATTAACTCAAAGTTTAAAAATAGTAGTAGCAAGAAAATCGGCGTACCTGCTTTATCGCAGGTACGCCAACCGGACTCCTTTTGTTTGGCTTTTCTTTGCTTGCTCGAATCGTGAAGACATAACGTATGAGAATGGAAAATTAGTTGAGATAAATATCTTTGGCAACCCTTATAAAATCTTTTATTAACGGGTTATTTCTCGAGGAGAAATTATACGCGAGATATATTTTTCTGTATGATTCCTCGCATTTGGGCATAAAAAACAGTATATTTTCGTCATATGGCTTTTGGGCGATGGCAAGTGAGGTAGTCAGAACTGCACCGATACCGGCACACATTAGATTATAATGCATCTCACTATGTTTTGCGTTTTCAATTTTATAGCGTGAGGATCTATAATTGCCAAGAATTTTGGACATTCGCTGATTGGTATCCGATTTTAGAGGAAATTCCAAAAATTCAATATCGCCGAAGATAGATGTATCTTCGATTTCACGGTCGATGGAATACCTTTTCGTCAAAATTTCATCTCTTGTCAGCGCACGGTGCTCAAGCTTTTCCGAGCCGGGCATTTTTTTATGCATTGCAATAACCATTCGTTCTTCGAAAATAGGTTCAATAATAAAATTTGGATGATTGTTGGCGTAAGTTACTAAAATATCGAGGTCTTTACTTTCGATTTTTTCCATGAGGCTTAGGGAGTTACCAATATTTCCGATAT
The DNA here is from genome assembly GCA_045537235.1 of Eubacteriales bacterium. Classification (GTDB taxonomy): domain Bacteria; phylum Bacillota; class Clostridia; order Oscillospirales; family CAG-272; genus RGIG8775. The sequence continues at coordinate 7,936 of JAZSPB010000142.1, read as the reverse complement.
CAAGTGTTACGTTTATTTCAGGATAACTTTTAAAAAACTCACTGCAAATTTTAGTTAGAATCAAATATGATGCAAAGCTTGATCCGCCAACCGCTAAAGAACTGTTATAGTCATTAGAAAAATTTTTTATTCTTCTATGCATGTTATTTTCAATTTCGATGATTTCTTCTATGCTCTCTATATAAATCTTGCCTTGCGGCGTCAAAGAACAGGGGACTGTAGAACGGTCGAATATGCGGAATCCGAGATCATTTTCAAGTTTTGAAATTGCCGCACTGAGTGACGGTTGGGATATAAAAAGATTCTTTGACGCTTTTGTAAAGCTTCCTTTTTTATAAACCTCATACGCGTATTTTGCAATGGTTTCCATAGCCTTACCTCTTATAGTTTGTATAATATAACAATATCATGTTATATGTATTTGATTATACACCAAAATTGTGATATAATCAATAGGTGAGTCGAAAAAAAGGGGGGAGAAGATTTGAAGAAGGGAGCAAACAGATTTTTAAAGGTATTTCCTTGGTATTCCGGATTAACAGGCGATTTATTATTTTATATTGCCATAGATACCTTGTTTTTATCGATAGTAAAGAATTTTTCGCCGGCGGAGATCGTTTCTCTTGCGTCTCTGTCGCAGTTGATTTGTATAGCACTTCAATTTCCGGTACTTTTCATAATAAAGAAGATCGGAAACACTGCGTCTGTGAGAACGGGAGCATTTTTTCTGTTGCTTTCAGCGACCCTTATAGCTTTGGGAAAAAACTATTATCTTGTCTTGTTGGGCAGAATATTCCACGACGTTGCCGCAATATTTAAAAGCGCGTCCATCGTGGCGCTTGAAAACAATCTTGATTTGATTGATCGGAGAAGCGATTTTGTGCGTTACAGGACCTCGGCGAATACCGTTTATGCGGTCATTACAATGCTGATTTCCTTTGTGGCAAGCTATATGTTCAATCTGAATCATTATCTTCCGATGATAGCCTGCATCACGACTTGTGCGTTGGGCTTTGTCCTGTCGCTCTTTATGAAGGACTATTCAAATTATAATAAGGGTCTATATAAGAACAAATCGGGCACCAAGGTAAAAATTCATTATAGTAAGCTTATAATATTTGCCGTTATCCTGTACTCCCTTTTCTATTCTATCGTTGGCAACGGGCAGAGCGAGGGAAAACTTTTTATTCAGCAGAATATTCTTCTCGATTTTGATGTGGATCAAACTTCATTGATAATAGGTGCTATTATCTGCGTTTCGCGCATTATACGCGTAATATCAAACATAATTTTTGAAAAGCTCTATAAAAAGTATCTGGATAAAATGGGTGTTGCGTTGCCGACCCTGCTCAGTACGTCTATGGGTCTTATATTGTTCGGTTCATTTATTCCACAGATCATAGCAAAAATTCTGGTGATGGCTGTGGGATACACAATAGTCCTTTTTATAAGAGACCCATTCAAGCTGTATATGCAAGACGTTATATTTGTAAATACTCCAAAAGAGCAGCACCAAACGTTGCTCACCGTGTTGGAATTCGGTGTAAAGATAGCAACAGCGGGAAGTGGACTTGCCTTTTCTGCCATTTTGTTAAATTACCCAATGCGTGTAATTATGGCTATTATGTTTGCGATATCATTTATTGTAATTATCTTGAGTATCATACTTTACAGATCGATTCTGATAGGAAAAGAACAGAATCATGAATAAAATTTGAGTTGTCATTTTTGAATAACACCTCAAATTCGAACCAATTGTGTTCGGTATGAGGTGTTTTTCAATTCTATAAGTTCTTATGCCACAAGGCTTTTGGGTGCTTTTGCAAACAAAACAAATTTTTAATCGCGGTTGCGGATTTTTGGCGAATCGGCAGCCGCTTTTCCTTTTACGATTGCCTTTGTGCCGCTCACGAGCGGCTTGAATTTTGAGTGGTTGACTTTAATAGTTTTTTGTGTTATAATGGGGAAAATTTACCTTTATATAGAGGTGTCTATGAAAGTTGCCTTAATGAGATCGGACATGGTTGCGGCCTTTGAATACGTTAAGAATCAATTGTTTTCGGAAAAAACATATCTGATTTATGACCATGTGATTCAAGAGAGAGAGGACGAGCTCCCGACTATTAAGGAGATCTTGTCGGAATTTCCCGATCCTTGCGGTTATTCTACCGGTATGGAGGACGGAATGATAAACGGCGGCACGATGCTGGATGCCTGCTTGATAAAATACGAATGCGAAAAAGATGTTGATGCCGCCGAGCTTGCGGAAAAAATCGCAAAAGGTATGTTAAATTGTGCTTTTTCCGCTAAAAGCGAGGGCTTTTTGCCCCGTGCAGTATCGCTTGAAGACGGAAAAACGCATTATCCGGACTCCTCTCGTGATCAATACACGATGTTTGCCTTTGGATTACACAGATATTTGAAATCGCCTTTGTGCACCTCTGATGAGAAAGAGCAAATTACAAGGGCGGCGGTAGCCATTGCGCGGCGGGCGGAGCGGAACGTTACCTTGGAAAACAACTACGATATGCTAACTGATACCGGAAGACCGACTTTGGCGACTACCATGTGGGGAGACACGCTTGCCAATCATGAATATATGAGATTGCCGATGCTTTATCTTCTTGCGTACGAGGCGAGCGGGGACAGTCATTGGTTGAAAAAATATCAAGAAATTCGTGAAGAAGCGTACAACAAATCACTTCCGATGACAAGTTATTGGGCGCTTTACACGTTGCAACAAATGCAGGCTTCCATCCGCGTGTGCTATGATATTGAGCCGGATGAGGAATGGAGAGCCCGTTATCTTTTCCTTATGAATGAGGTTGCCGACTATGCCGAAGGTCTTGTGCCCCGTGTTCGTGAGAGAATGGACACCTATCAAAATTACAATGCGCCACAGCCGTCTTTTCGCGAGATGGAAGCAAAGCCCTCCGAACGATTTATCAAGCTTGGGTATAAGGAAGCGGTATCCACGAGCCGACCGGATGCTTCTGAATTTTTTGCACTTCAGGACTGTGCCCAGATATCGATCATAACAAAGCTTGTGCCGAACCGATATACCTGTAGCAGCGCCCTCGAACTGTTGGTCGACGCATTTAGTAAGATCGACCTTTCAAGGCATGAACGAAATTTACCTCTGTTTTTCATTGATGCCTATTATAGAAGCATGTTTTGAGATACAAATTGCTGAATTATATTAGTCGCATTTTTATAATACGGACACAACAAAAGTAGGTCGAAAGACCCGCTTTTTTGTTGGCTCCATTTGTTACGCTTAAATCAACAATGTTAAGCTTGGCAGTCGTGCCTCTGCCGACTGATCGGTAGAGTGACGGACCGAGAAAAACGATTGATAATTGTTTTTCGACGGGAGATAACCAAAACAAGGAGCATCGAAGCCGAGTGTAAGCGAAGCGTCGAGGCGCGCGAGACGACTATGTTTTGGGAAGCGATGACTGAAAAATCTGATGTCGCTGGTTCGATCCCGGCAGGGGAGCCAATTACAACTGTAAATTGTCCTATTCTATGCACCTTTAGCTCATGTTGATCCATCAAGCTGCACGCTGCTTGATACGAGCAACTGACTCTTAATCAGTGGATCCCGGGTGAGGAATCCCTGAATGGTGCACTATGAAACGGTATTCTTTCTTTTTCTCCTCCGCTGTGCGCAAACGGATTGACACACGTACAACAAAGTCATAGGTGAATAGAAAATAATTTGAATCTGCCGTCAAAAGTGTTTTTTATATCGGATTTTATTTGACATAATGATAAATACATGATATAATTGTGTAAAATTAGTCAAACAGGAATTTTAAAATATGATATCACAGCTTTTGATATATAAAATCTTACAACTGTTCTGTATTATGGTTGTTGGATTTATAATCGCAAAACTCAATATTGTTAAGACCAAGGATTCAATAGTATTTTCAAAGATTTCCTTGTATCTGCTTATGCCTTCTGCGATTTTAAGCGCATTTGATTTTAAGCTCTCTGACTCTGTTGTAAGTGGCATCGCCGTTGCGTTTTTTGCGGCGATCATTATACACGTGGTCTTATATTTACTTGACTTACTGTACGGCAAGTTCATAAGCAAAAGTCCTGTCGAAAGAGCCTCGGTAATGTATTCAAATGCGGGCAACCTTATAATTCCCATAGTTTCTTTTGTTTTGGGGACTGAATGGGTCGTGTTTTCTACTGCTTTTTTGACGGTGCAGCTCTTTTTCCTTTGGAGTCACGGAGTTCGACTTTTTTCCTCACACGAGAAATTTAATATTAAAAAGGTTCTTCTTAATATTAATATGATCGCTATTGCGCTCGGGATGATCTTAATGGTGCTTGGTGTTTCATTACCCGATTTTGCAAGTGAAATTACTTCCTCGTTTGGCAGTATGCTTGGACCCGTTGGAATGCTTATCGCAGGTATGCTCGCTGCTAATATTGATTTCAAGCGTATTTTCACCAATATAAAGATTTACAGAGTAATTGTGATAAGAATGGTGGTTTATCCTTTTGTTATGCTTGGAGTGTTAAAGCTTTTTGCACTGCTACCCGTTCCTAATATCGAAAATATACTGCTTATTTCATTTTTGGCAAGCATAACACCTTCTGCGACAAGCGTTTTGCAATTCGCACAAATTCACGACCAAGACGCCGACTATGCAGCCGCAATCAACATATTTACAACGATAATATGTGTGGTAACGATGCCCCTGTTTGTTGCGTTGTTTGAGCTTGTTATATGAACATTAATTAACGATTGAAGAAGTGAGTTGCAATTTTGTCCTATAACCACAAAATGGGGCAACAATTTTGCACCCTAACACAAAAGCCCTTGATTGCGGGGGGCTTTTCGTGTTTTAACAACTCGCTTTCACCATTGCACCTTTTTTCCGACCTTATTGGCTTGAACCTGCGACTTTAAAAAACGCATTGAAAATTTAATATTTTTGTGTTATAATACAGCTTGAGAGAGGCGGTGATTTCATGTCGGATTTGAGATATAATAGGACCTTCAAAAAAAGCTTGGCGGCCATTTTGTTCTGTATTATATTGTTTGGTTCTATCGTTGTGTTTTTTATTATATCCAAAGTCCAATATGACCGTCTCGTATCCGGTATGCAGTCTCTGGAAGCAACTATTGTGGATATAGATTTTGATAGTCATGTCAGAGGACCGGATGAACAGGAAATCTATATAGAATATGAGGTCAATGGAATTACTTATAGTAGAGAATTAAAAACCGATACAACAATATCATTTGCGGCGGGCAGAGGCGCGCATTATTCGGTTGGAGATAAGATACCAATTTTTTATGATCCTCAAAACCCTGAAATTATTGCGTCGCCTCGATCTGTAAGTGTAGGATATTTTTGGTTAATATTCGCATTATTTTCCTTGTCCGTCGTTTTATTTGCATTGTGGTGGATGATAAAGTCGCGCCGTAAATTTTTAGTTACACAGAGGGAATACGACGAAGAGGGCGAAGAACTTAAAAGAAGCAAATTGGCAGAGAAACAACAAAAGAAGCAGGCTAAATCGGAAAGAAAAAAGAGCAATATCAAGCTGAAAAATTTTCTTAAAATTATATTGATCGCGATTGTTGCGATTATAGTTGCTTTTTTGCTTTTTCATTTCTTTCGCGGCTTTATAAGGGGACTTGCGAGCTAAATGTTATAGAGCATTTCTATATTGAGATTCGATTCTGTTGGGATAACGCAAGCCTTAATCGCTTGAATGTCTTTTCGGTCGTTGTCAAAAAGATTATTGGGAGGAAAAAGAATGAGAATCATGACCAGCAATATATGGGGAGATTATTTTAACAATCCCCCGAGCGGCAGAGATGATAAATTGTACGGTGTGTATCAAAAATATTCGCCCGATGTCATTGGATTTCAAGAGGTGACAAAAGGTTGGTACGAAAGTTCTTTGTTTGAGAAGTTAAGTGGGGAATATTATTTTGTCGGAACCGAGCGTTTCGAAACGAAAAATTATGTTCCCATGGCGATCAAAAAAGAAAATTCCTTGCTTGCCAAGGGCTTTGAATATTTGGAAAATACACCGGATGCCTCAAAAGCAATTACGTGGGCTGTCATTGAGAAAAACGGGAATGCGATTGCCTTTTGTAACACTCACTTTTGGTGGATGAGAGGAACCGAGTCGGAAAAAGTAAGAGAGCAGAAAGGGGTTCTTGATTTTTCTTTGGAGGATCATTGCCGTTTGCGCGCGAATAACGCAAGACAATTGACAGCGCTGATGAAACAGCTTCATAATAAATATTCATGTCCCGTATTCGCCTTTGGTGACATGAATGCGACAATAACAGAAAGTGTTTTTGACATTTACGAGCAAAACGGTGTGAAGCGGCTTTGGACTGTGGCGGAAGAAAAAGATCGGACTTGCAGTCTTCATGGGGATCCTGTGAAGGATGCGAACGGTGTTTTTGTCGGAGTAAAAGCGACCAAAGAATACATCACCTCGCTTCGACGCATTCTTTGCTTGCCCGAATTGACACACGAAGACGGATATTTTACCTCCATTGATCATATCGTTGCCCTTGGAGATTCCTTCCGGGTGACGCAGTATCGCGTGATAGAAGACCAAGATGCTCTTGACGCAACAGATCATTCCCCCGTGTACGCGGATGTTGAGTTTCTTCAATAGATGGCGATTTTGTCCTATGCGCCCGTATCGAGGCAACATTTTGCACCGCCATACAAAAAAGACTTTTCGTGTTTTTATAGGGGAAATATGGCGCCACCCGTATTCCGCCTTTGTCCTGCGGACTTGATATCCGATATGATTCAATCAATGAAAGGAGCATCCCATGTTGAATAAAATTTTTCGTATCCTATGCTTATTGCTTGTTGCCGTCATCGGTATCGGTTCGGTTTCCTGTAATGGGGCGAACGGCGAACGGGAGACGGCGGATGAAACGGTGGTGCTGGATATGAATACCGAGTTCCGCCTTTCCGAGACCCTTCCTCACGGGGAGGGACAGCGGATCAAGGTCATTCTCCTTTTGGGGCAGAGTAACGCAAGCGGCAGCTCCATTGTCAGCTACTTGGAGAAGAACTCCTCTCCCGAGGATTTTGCAAAATACAGCGCCGGCTACCCTTCGGTCTTGATCAATTATTGCATAGACGACCACAATGCTTGCTCGGAGGGCGAATATGTGAAGGTCGACCTTACTTGCGGTGCCACCGACGGCTTTTTCGGTCCCGAGGTCGGCATGGCCGATGCACTTTCCGCCGCCTATCCCGATGAGAAGATTTTGATCTTGAAATATACCATGTCGGGCTATTCCCTCCATCACCATTGGCTGCGTGCAGGAAAGCGAGGCTCGATCTACGATGCCTTTCTCACCTTTGCCAAGATGAATATGGATCACCTTGCCGAGCTTGGTTACGACGCACGGATCGGCGCGATCTGCTGGATGCAGGGCGAGTCGGATACCACAGAATTTAAGGCCGATCGGTATTTTGACAATCAGTGTGCCTTGGTCTCCTACCTCCGAGAAGACCTCGCCCCCTATGCCGAGGAGGGCGGGATCTATTTCGTCGATGCCGGCATATCCGACGGCCCCTATTGTCTGCCCGCCTACCCGACCGTCAATGAAGCCAAATGCCGTTTTGCGGAGCTTTCACCGCTGAATTTGTATTTTTCAACCATAGACGCAGGTCTGACCACCGTCCACGAGCCCGAGGGCGATCCCGATTGGGGACATTACGATGCCCTGTGTGAGCTCCAACTCGGTCGCCTTTTTGCCAAGTATGTGATTGAAAGCTACTGTAACCGATAGCCGCCTGCGGGCGGGGGAGGTCGCTTTTTGGAAAAAAGCTCCGCAAAAACTTTTCTATTGTGCCCTTGCAAAATTTGAGCGAACATACTGCCCCCTTTGGGGGATTGCCATGTTCGCACCGACTGCAAA
>JAZSPB010000158.1:0-30137 GCA_045537235.1 Eubacteriales bacterium | reverse complement strand
AATCTTTTTATAACTTTCGGTTCTCCAAAAGCCGCCTATGAGTATTATAATTTAGGAAGATCAAATATTGAACTTATTGTAGAGGGAGATGATTGCGATTTTATTATTGATCGCAAGAACGACTCTGACACATATTTGATTATACCTAAAACAACAGACGGATGGAAAATAGGAGTTGGCTCAAATACTAAAAGAATAGTGCAAAAACTTTCTAACGGAATTGTTTTATATGTTTACCAATACAAGGATACAAGTGATTATTTTATAACTATCCTTGACACAAATGGTGGAGAATCAACTGTATCGGATGAATACAATACTAAATTCTTTTCATTAGAAAGATACAATGATTCGCTCGAAAAAAATTTTGTTACCTATTATGCACATATCACAAATCTAAATCCACAGTATAGCATAATAGTAAACAATAACAAAATAGTATTGGAAAATCAATGAGTAGATTTGATTTTCCATTCCACGCTAATCTTCTGCTGTTTTTCATCATCAATTGTTTCTAAACAACCGACTTCAATTTTTGAAATCAGCTTGTTTAGAATAAACGGTGTTAATTCCGTTACAGTTAAGCACTCCCTGACGGTCTCTCTGAACTGCTCAATGGATATTTCGGTATTATGTTGCTGTGAAATTTTAGATTGCAACGCAAATAGCTTTTGCTCTAATGCTTCCTGCTCTGCCTGAATATCTTTCATCAGCATTTCATAATTTCGGTCATCAATCATACCGTCAGCGTGACCGTCAAATAGCTTTCGCACTTTACCGGACAATTCTGCCATCCGTTTTTCGATAGAACACCTTTCTTTCAAAGCGGAATCGGGTGGCAGATTGTCGGCGGTTTTAATCTGCACAAGGGCGTAAAACTCCTCGTCTTTTTCTACCACATTGATAAGCTGCTGTATTCGTTCCAAAATGTTTTGGTATAACACCGTATAAGAAATTTGGTGCGGTTTTGGGCATTTGTCGGGATTAAGGTAGTGGTTATTACAACGGTAGTGATGATAATACTTTCCGTTTCGCTGTTTTGTTCCCATACAAAGACGGCTGTCGCAATTGGCACAGAACACCATTCCTCTGAATATGTTTTCAAAATTGTGGTAAGGTGCTTTATGACGTGCGTGGACAAGCTGCTGAACGGTCAGCCAGTCCCCACGGTCAATAATGGCTTGGTGGGTGTTTTCAACCACAATACGCTCACTTTGGGGCAGCATAACTCGTTGCTTGGTTTTATAGTTTGCAACCTCTGCCTTGTGGTTTACCATATCTCCAACATAAACCCGATCTTTCAGTATGGTCTGCACCGTTTCATAACACCAACGGCTTTTACCGTCTTTTAAGTATCGTGCAAAACGTGTGTCACCCTGCTGATACTTGTAAACACCGGGAGTGATAACACCCTCTGCGGTTAAAATTTCGGCTATTTTCTTTGCACTGTAGCCCGATAAGGATAATGCAAAGATACGGCGCACAATTTCCGCCGCAGGCTCATCAACAATCAGCAGATTACGGTTATCGGGACAAGGCATATATCCGAACGGTGCTTGAGAACTGATAAACAGTCCGTTTAAGGCTCTTTGCCTTTTGGCAGACTTAACCTTTCGGGATAGGTCTTTTGCGTACATATCGTTGAGAATATGGCGAAAGGGTGCAATATCGTTGTCATCCCGATTGCTGTCAAAGGCATCATTTACGGCGATATAACGGACACGCTTTTTTGCAAAGTAGATTTCGGTGTAATAACCCGTTTGAATGTAATCTCGACCTAACCTTGATAAGTCTTTGGTTATCACCATATTGACAGTACCGTTGTCAATATCGGTAAGTAACCGCTGAAAATCGGGACGGTCAAAATTCAAACCCGAATAACCGTCATCTACATAAAAATCGTGGATCAAATAACCGTTTTCTCTGCAAAAGCGTTCAAGCAAGGACTTTTGTGTTTGTATGCTTGAGCTGTCACCGTTTCGGTCATCATCGTCCTTGGATAAACGGCAGTAAAGAGCCGCTTTGTAAATTTTGTTGTCAATTTGATGTGTCATATTTACCTCCTGTAAATGACAGCACAGATTTGAATTTGACAATCGGCTCTTTCAGTATATCGCAGGATTGCGTCCGCGTCCAGACATTTCCGGCTTTGCTTTGTAAACTTTGCGCGACCATTTCCGCAAACAATTCTTTGGCAGATACCGTTCCGTTGTATCGGTCTATACTTATAATTTTCACGTTGCTTTTACCCATAATTGTTTCCTCTGCATTTATTTGAGAAAAATACTTCCTCACATAATGCACTTAAAAGGGCGTTTTGTAGGGGTAAAATGCGAAAAATCAAGGTATGACAAATGTATGATGAGAAAAGAAGAAATCATACCGTCAAAAATGCAGTTGCAAACACTGTTTGCAAGGTGTAATTCAGCCGAAAGTATGAGGGCTATTCCTGCCTTGCCTTTGTCTTTAAGCAAAAATGACGGGTATATATAAATTTTTTCTCTCATCTAACATTAAGATTATATTTATATATTAAAGGCGGTTCAAATTGAACTGCCCCCTAGTTCAAAATGAACCCGGGGGGGGTAAAAAAACAAGCCACAAATAAATGTGACTTGTCTAAAAACTTAATATTGCCGATTGCCGTTCTGTGCTGACTTTTGTTTGTATTTGCTATGATAATGTGCTATAATTAGGTTGTCAATGCTGTGCGGTACGATAGCGAGACGGGACTCTACTATGTATCCAGCCGTTATTATAATCCTGAGATCGGTCGGTGGATTAATGCAGACTCCTTACTCAGCCAAGAGTCTGTTCTTGGAAACAATATGTTTGTCTATTGCCTTAACAATCCGGTAAACATGGCTGACACAACCGGAAATCTCCCGTTCTTTGCTATTACTGCGGTCATCGGTGCTGCGGTTGGAGCAGTTGTCGGCGGTGTCATTGCTGCTAAGAATGGTGGTAACGTTTGGGCTGGAATTGGCATTGGTGCTGCGGCAGGTGCACTGATAGGCACAGGTGCTGGTATGGCTGCCGGTGCTGCATTGGCCGGCAGTATAACAGCAACAACAGGAGCTGTTATGGCTGGCGGAAGCACTTTGTTAGCGACTGTCGGCACAGGTGGGCTTGGTGCTGGAGCAACCTATATAGCGAATAATCTGTCTCAAGCAGCTAACAATTTAGCTCCTGCAGCTCAAACTGTGGCAAGCAAAATGCACGATGCTGCAACCAAAGGTAAAGCTGGAGAAGCGTTGTCGGGATTAACCAAAAACACAGCTCATATTCCATCCTTGACAGGTACTGCCTCATATCGAATCCCAGACGGACTTGATGTAGGCATGAGAATTTTAAGTGAAGTAAAGAATTACTCGGGTACTTTGTCGTACACAAATCAACTTAAGGATTTCGTGATGTGGTCCCAAGCTAACGGTTACCAAATGCACCTTTACACAAATGCTACGTTAACTGGTCCATTGCAGCAGATTGTTGATAGTGGCATAATTCAGTTATTTCCGTTAGGATGAGGTGTGAAATAATGAGCGTTGAAGATATTAATAACAATCCGAATATGATTAAGATGTGGATAGATAATGAAAAGGCGGCAGAGAAACAATATTACAAAGACCATACGGATTCTTTAATTCCTCTTTTTGAAAAAGAATTGAGGGATTTGGGGCTTGAATTTGAAACTTCTAATCAGGCGGTTGGCTTCATCCCGAAACACAAAAAAGTGATATTGCCCATTGCTACCAAATATTATCAACTAGCAAAAGAACTTAGAAAACCAAACGAGCAAAACTATTTTATGCGTTTTCTTTGTATCAAAGGCCTTGACGACGTGATTCCTATGCTACTTGAGGACTATTATTCTGAGAAAACAGCGGATTTAACTCGTTGGTTTATATCTGACTGTATTTATCAAATACGATCTAAGAATTTTGTAAAAGAATACTTGGATATTGTTTCAAGTGATATGTTCGGTCGAAATAGGTAAATGATTGTTTTGTTTCTTGGAAAACTAAAGGAAGAAAGTGCAATTCCAACTTTACTTGATTTATTGGAAGACGAAGAGGTTCGCTTGCACGCTATTAGTGCATTAAGTGAATTTAAGCGTGAAGAGTTTCGTTGTTATTTTGAGCGATTTGAAAATTCAACACACCCTGGTTGGCGCAAGTATGCCAAATCAGCCATAAAAAAACTTAATGGCTAACTTTGTCCTTCTAAATTTCTTTTGTTTTTAACAAAGATGAATTATACCAACAAGCATCGCTTTTGAGGGACAAAAGGCAGGTTGTTGGGATAATCCCAATCCCTTAAAGGTTTCAGGAATATTCCTGACAAGTCTGTGTTTGGGTGACCAAACGCGATGCTTCCTGGTACATAACAACTCCGTCCCCCTATCGGTAGGCTTCAAATGATTTTATAATCTTACGGTTGCAAAATTGCCTTTTGGTGAGGAAACAGTTGGAGGGTATTTATCCTCTAACTGTTACTCTTACGAAGGAAATTAATCGTGTAATGGGAAGAAGCTATGTATATGCATACGATAAAGCCGGAAACATTACGTCTAAAAAACAGTATGCGTTTACCACAGGAACACTTGGTACGGTACAAACCACATATAATTATGCTTACAATAGCACCGGCGGTTGGGGCGATCTGCTTACCTCTTTTGCCGGAGAATCTATCACGTATGATGAAATAGGAAATCCCACAAGCATAGGAAGCTATGTTGATTTTGTGTGGGAGGGCAGAAAGCTTGTTGGCTATGCAAACGGTGATACAGGCGTTGAAGTTACCTATACATACAATGATGAAGGAATCAGGACAAGCAAAGATGTTGGCGGTGTTCTCCATACATACACACTCGATGGAAGCACAATAGTGGCTGAGGAATTTGGTAACTATCTGTTTGTGTATCTGTATGATGAAACAGGGGCTCCTGTTGGTATTCAGTATCGCCAGAAATCTGACGCGGCGGAAGTGTTCTCTACCTATGTGTTTGAAAAGAATCTTCAAGGTGATATTATTGCTATCTATAACGAAAGTGGAACAAAGATAGCGAGTTATACATACGATGCTTGGGGTAACTTTACATTAACATACACATCGGGAATAAGTGCAACTGATCGTGTTGCGGCTACAAATAATCCTTTCCGCTATCGTGGCTATTATTTTGATTCCGAAACAGGTTTGTATTATTTGCAAAGCAGATATTATAATCCTGCTTGGGGAAGGTTTATTTCTGCGGATAGTATAGCGTATTTAGGTATAACTAAAGATATGAAAAGTTATAATTTATATGCTTTCTGCAACAATAATCCAGTAATGTACATGGATCCAAATGGTCATTTTGTTATTTCTTTGACGACGATAATTATTGGTATAGCAATAGGTGCCGCTTTGGGTGGAACAATAGGCTTTGGAGCAACAGTATACGAAGACTATAAAGACGATGGTGAGGTATTCAATGGCAGTATAGGTGCTGATGAGTATATTGGTAACACGATAGGAGGAACTATCGCTGGAGCTGGTATCGGTGCGTGTGGCGTATTGGGTGCCGGTCTGGGAAGTGCACTGATTGCAGGAGAAGCATTAATTGTTGGTGGAACAGCGATATCTGGCGGAACAGCACTTGGAATCAGTTTTGGTTCGGCTTTTGTGTCAGGCGGATTGGGGTACACCGCTAGAACTGCTATTAATGGCAAAGAATCGTTTGAGTGGTCCGATATGTTTATTGAAGCTGGTGCAAATGCAGCTAGCGGAATGATATCGTTTATTGGCGGAATGTGTGGTGGAATTACTGGTGTAAAAGTTCCGGGAACGCCAACTAGTATGAAAAATTTTGCTGCTTATCATGCAGGAATGACATGGTTTGGCGCATATCCTATTAAAGGTCTTATATCTAAGATAAAAGGTGGAATGCAGGAGATATATTAATGATTTATTTAAATTCAGCCCAGTTTAAGCCATTAGCTATTTTGCTCAGTATAGTGTTCTTTCCAATTATATTTGGGGGCGCAATATTATGTTTCAGTAGTTTTAATTTTCTACATCTTATAGTTGCTGTGGCGCTAGTTTTTGTATATTTTATCTCCATATTTGGAGGATATAAGTATTCGAAAACAAAAATGTACTATCTCATATTTAATGATAATAAATTTGAAATCAATTATCCCAATGTTGGAACAAAAGGTTACTTGAGTGTTGACGTTAAGGATGTTGTTAAGTTAGATTACTATAAAATCAATTCATTAAGATCATGGCTAATGCTACATTCATATGTTCTTCCTTGTTGTGTTTATATAACTTATAATGATGAAAATAAAGAAATATGCAAGTTAATTGGGTATATGAATTATAATCAAATCAAAGACTTATCTGTCTTGTATAATATTACACTAGAAGTTCATTAAAAAAGATGTACTGTTTACCACCGCCCCCATCTAATTGATGGGGGCGGTATCGTTATAATATCGATTATTTTATTGCAATTAATGAAATCTATTTATTACATTTCACATAATTGAATCAACGAATAGGAGTATCAAGTCGTCGAACAGGCACATTGTATTGATTCATATGTGATATTTTGATAAGATAAGCACAAATATCACAATATTCGACTAATCAAAACGAAGCTTGGTGGGTTGTCGAGTTATATTAAATCCCTCCTCAACGTTAAGAAGGAGGGATTTTTGTTGCTTTTGGGGATATATTTATTAACACAAAATAATACGAAAAACTATATAAAACAATACAAATTGTTTAATTACAGAGCAGCTTTAACAATATGCTAAGGACATCTGTAAATAGACCTTGTTTCGGGTTTATTTACGGATGTCTTTTTGCTTTTTATAGGAAACTAGGGGTTATGATTCGTGCTCCGCCTTTCAAATTTGGATCTAACGAAATTCAAAATTGAAAGGAAAAGGAACATGAAAACTATTAAAATATCAAAAATAACAGGCTACAAGAAATGGACAACGGTTGAGGTGATTGAGGGTTCTGAAGAACACAAGCAAATTATTCAATCCAATAAAATAATGAATTATCAAAATTATCAGGACCGAAAAGAATTCAAGAGGCAAAGCGAAGCGGAAGAAAACGAGGTTTCGGCAGACCAGCTCTTTGATGAGGAAGGATTCGAATTTGTTGATACGGATTTAACGCCCGAGGAATATGCTGTGGAACAGTTCAAAAACAACAAATTATGTGAAGCGGTACAAAGGCTTCCGCCACATCAAAGAGAGATTGTGATATTGAATTTTTATCGCAATCTCTCTCTTCGCGATATCGCAAAGATAAAAGGTACGAGCCATTCGAACATAGCCAAAAGTTTGCAATCGGCACTTGAAAAGCTTCGAAATTTGTTAGATGAAAAAGATTTTTTCTGAAATTTTTCTCCACAGGGTGTCCACTTGTATAAAAATTTTACTTTATACATAGTGAGGGGGTATTCCCTCGGAACTTTGAAAATTGAATAATCCTTCAACAGATACTTTCCCGTCATTGCAAGGTGATGAGCCTGCAAGCCACAGTAGACGAGCCTATGCCCCCGAGCAATCGGGGGTGTAGCTCTTGGGAACGACTGCGAAGTTACTCTTCGCGGAGAGCCATGACAGATGACGGGGCTAATGATACTTCCGTAGCCTAAAAGCGCGGTCGGCGGCGTACCCGGCGGGGGTGAGATTCCCATGATGACAGCTCGTAACTGTCAGTCTGTTGATTGCCCTAATTCGGGATGTCGAGGACAAATAGAATAAAGCAAAACGACGGTTGCGGAGAGCTTATCTCCGCAACTATACATAAAAAATTAAGGAGGTCAATATGGAAATTAAAAGAGGAGACGTATATTTTGCAAAACTTGAAGATGGAATTGGCTCGGAGCAGAACGGCGAGCGACCTGTACTTGTGATACAGAATGATATTGGCAATCGTTACAGCCCTACAACCATTGTGGCATCAATAACAACCAGTACGACAAAAAAGCCAATGCCTACACACGTAGAACTACCGAACGAAAAGTCGGGACTTCCCGAAAACTCTATTGTAATGCTCGAGCAGATACACACAATCGACAAGGTAAGACTTGAACGTTTTGTTTGCCACTTGGGTGATGAATTCATTTATTCTGTAAATAAGGCAATACGGTGTAGTCTTGAGTCGATTTCAGGAGGCAAAAAAACGCTTTCCTTTAGAAGCAGTCTTCACAGAATGATTTATGTAAATCAAGTGAAAAACAATTCCTGTACTTGTTCTAATCAATATCTTTCTGCTTTGTATCTATTAACCGCCGACATGGAGCTGTGGAGAAGAGTAAAAGACAACGTTACAGAGAAAGAGATCAACTTGCGGGAGGTGGATGTTCGAGAACTATCAATACTCGGATATGTATTGTTAAATATTGCGGCGGATATCTTATACGGCACATCTCATTTCGCGCTTAAGGATATGAGTGACACATATCTTTTTTATGACCGTACATTTTTACTTGTTATAGAGGCGCTTCGAATCTGCCGATATGGATACGAAACATTTGATTTTGTTGAGAAGAAACAGGAGGTCACAAAATGAACGAAAACAAGATTCAAACATACGCAGACCTTCCTTTGTTTGTCAGTGTTCCCGTTCTCTCAAAGTTGTTTGGCATATCCCAATCGTCTTGCTATGAGCTTATGCATGAAAAAGGATTTCCTTCTTTACGGATCGGGTCGAGGATAGTAATTCCGAGAGACAAACTGATAGAATGGATTGATTCAAGAGTGGGTCTGTAAATGTTACTTTATTGATAAGATTTCAGAAAAGAGCTGGATTATCTACAAAGTCTGTGATATTATGTGTTGCTAAAGGAGGTGAACGATATGCCAAAACGCAGAGCAAATGGCGAGGGTGCGATACGAAAAAGAAAAGATGGACGTTGGGAGGGGGTAATCGTTGTAGGACATAAAGATAATGGTAAGCCCATAACCAAATCGGTATTTGCTAAAACGCAAAAGGAGCTCGTTCCCAAGATGCTTCGGCTTCGAGATGATTACCAAGGAGTGGAACTTACCGAAGAAAGCAACATGACTCTTCGCGATTGGATTGACAAATGGTTTTCGGAATATGCGGCCTCCACGCTTCGCCCTTCCACAATAAGAAGTTATAGACAGTTTGCAAGGTTATTATCTGCCAAGTTGGGGGACAAACAAGTTAAACTGATAACAACAGCCGATGTTCAACGCGCGTATAACTCAATCAAGAAAACAGGGCGAGAAAAAACACATCCCAAGAACGGAAATGAACTATCTGACACGGTTGTAAGATCCGTGCATATGTTTTTTCATCAAGTAATGGATGCTGCGGTCGCGGAACATCTTGTCGCTTTTAATCCCACTCGAGGCACAGTTATTCCAAAGAAGAACTACAAAGAAAAAACCATCTTGGGAGAAGAAGAATTTAAAGGATTGATGGATGCTATAGAGAAAGAACCTCTCTGGTATGATTTCTTTTATACAGAACTGACCACCGGTCTTCGGCGGGGCGAAATATGCGCTCTCAAGTGGTCTGATTTTAATGAGAAAAATGGAACGTTGAAGATTTCTCGATCAGCCGGAAAAACAATTGAAGGTGTTCGCGAAATCGGCTCTACAAAGACAGCGGCAGGTTCGCGAACTGTGGTATTACCAGCAAGCACGCACAATATGCTTCTCGCAAGAAGGAAATCTGCATTTGCCGTAAGCGAATGGATTTTCCCTCACTTAACCAAGCCCGAAGAACCAATGTCACCCAGTGCAGCATATCACAAGCTCAAAGATATTTTGGTGAGGGAAGGACTTCCCAACGTGCGGTTTCATGATTTGCGACACACGTTTGCAACTCATGCGTTAACCAGCGGCGTGGATGCCAAATCCCTTTCAAAGATTCTTGGTCATACCAATGCATCATTTACACTTGACACTTATACCCATGTAACAACTGACATGCAAAAGAATGCATCTGTTATAGTGGGGAATTTTTTAGAAGAAATATTTGGAAAGGAATTGAAACCATGGCAGGACGAAGAAAGAACGGAGAAGGAACCGTTAGACTCAGAGGGGACGGGCGATGGGAAGGAAGATATATCGTCGGATACCGCGACAATGGAACTGCAATAACCAAAAGCGTTCTTGCAAAATCCAAGGATGAATGCATTAAGAAATTAAAAGAACTAAAGGAATCCTGTGTTCAGATTACCGGAAAACTTCCGACACGAGCGAAATCAAGCATGACCTTCGGTGAGTGGATAGATTTGTGGTATCAGAACTATTCAAAGCCAGGCATCAGAGAAACAACGCAAGATAATTATGAACTGCGGATATATAAATATATCATTCCAAGTATCGGGCATATTCAGCTTGATAAGTTAACACAGAATGATTTGCAACAGTTCTATACACGATTAAAAAAGGGAGGCAGGCTTCAACGTACTGATACAAAAGGATCGGAACTTTCCGACCGAGTTGTCAGAGGCTGTCATGCCAGTTGCAGAAGTGCATTGGATAAGGCCGTGTCTGAAGGACTTATATATAAAAATCCCGCAATAGGATGCAAATTACCCCCCAAAAAGGCACGAGAGATGCAAGTTCTCGACAGTGAAGAATTACAGCGATTCTTGATTCAAGCTAAAGAAGAAGGATTTT
Organism: Eubacteriales bacterium; assembly: GCA_045537235.1. Taxonomy (GTDB): domain Bacteria; phylum Bacillota; class Clostridia; order Oscillospirales; family CAG-272; genus RGIG8775. The sequence continues at coordinate 19,470 of JAZSPB010000158.1, read as the reverse complement.
ATCCGCTATTTATGTTAGATATAGCCACAGGAATGAGGCGTGGAGAATTGCTTGGCCTTCAATGGGATGATCTCAACGAAAAAACTGGAGAACTACATATTCAGCGGCAAGTTTCAAAAGCCAGGGGAAAATTGATTATATCGAAGCCCAAAACTAAGACTTCAATCCGAACAATTGTTTTGCCTCGCTCGGTAGTTAATATGCTTCTTGAGTACCGCAATATGGTTGATTCCAAGTGGCTGTTTCCGTCGCCTGTAAAAAAGGATTTGCCGCGCGATCCACACAGCGTTTACGGGCGAATGCAAAAGATTTTGGAGCATGCCGATTGCAAAAGGGTGAGATTTCACGATCTGAGACATACCTTTGCAACAATGGCATTAGCACACGGAATGGATGTCAAAACACTGTCTGCAACAATAGGTCATATTTCATCCGCCACAACGTTAGATATTTATAGCCACGTGACAAATGAAATGCAGATTCGCTCGGCCGAGAAAATTGAGCAAAGGATGGGGCGAAATGAGCCCCGTCCGTCGCATTTCCGCGAATCCGAGCAAACACCCGAGAAAACAAGGAAAACACCTCCAAAGCCCAAATTTGAACCCTACAGGGGTAAAATAAGGCGTAGCGGAACTGGCGGAATGTACCAGATAAATGATCACCTATGGGAGGGGAGTTATTCACCTACTCATGCAGATGGTAAGAGACACAAATACAATGTTTATGCCACGACAAAAGAAGAGTGCGAAGTCAAACTCGTAGAATTGATCGAACGGGTCAAAGCGGAGATTGCAGAAGAAAAAGCACAGATGCAAATTATGTAGAGCCGATTCAACATCGGCTTTTTCTTTTGGAAAATATTAAAGAAAGGGGAAGAAAAATGGATCTTAAATATGTTATGAGCCGATATCCCAATGTTCATCCGGCGTTCTTGTTGATGACAATGATAGACATCAGGGATAATGGTTGGCCCAAAGATAGAAATATCATAGAGTGGTTCAATTATAGGCTGATAGGCTTTATCTTATTTAACCAAGAAAGAAAAAAGGTTAGAGCACAATACAACAAGGAAAAACGTTCGAACCTATACAAGAATATTGATTTTAGAATCAAAAGCCCCAAAAGTTGAAGATGTGTAAAAAATAGAAAAAATCAATTCTGGTCAAATTGTGGTCAAAATCAGTGAAAAAATGACAATTTGGGCACAGCCAACAAAAAAACAGCCATTTTCAAGGAAAACTCTCCTCGAAAATGGCTGTTTTTTGGTCGGAGCGACAGGACTCAAACCTGCGGCCTGATGGTCCCAAACCACCCGCGCTATCAACTGCGCCACGCCCCGAAAGGTAAAAGTATTGAGTTTTTCAATTCTGGTCAAAATTGTGGTCAAAACACATTTTTGGAACGGTTAGACAAGATTTTAGATTCCAAAGAACCCAGTGTTTACAAGGGTTTTCGAGCTTTTTGAATTCCCGAAAAAGGGGAAACGGTAACGTGCTCCCAAACGTCGCGCGCTACCAACTGCGCCACACCCCGAAACGGTATGCGTTCTTTATTATAGCAGAGTTTGGGGGGATTGTCAAGAAGGGAAAACAAAATATCTTGGTTTTTATTTCACCTCAAACGGCTTTCTATGGGGGGTATATGCTAATTCTAAAATTGCAGCACCACCGTTTCGTAGTGCTGCAATTTTTTAATGTGTTTATTCATCTTCGTCGGCCTTCAGCTTGGATGCCAACTCTTTATTTCGTTCGGGATATGCCGAGAGCATGGGTTCGATGTCGAGTCCTTTTTTGCGGTCGAAGTAGTTTTTGGAAATCTTGACTACCAAGCCGCTCATCGCGATCAATGCGATCAGGTTGGGCAGTGCCATGGCGGCATTGAACATATCGTCAAGCTCCCAAACCAGCGAGGATTTAGCAATGGCTCCTACAAAAAGCAAGCCGACATAAAGAATCTTGAACACAGTAGCTGCTGCCTTTCCGCGTTTTTCACCAAACAGGAATGCAACGGCTTTTTCGCCATAGTACGACCAAGCCATGATGGTAGTGAATGCGAAAAGAGGGAGAATGATAGCAAAGAGGACAGCGCCCACGGTGCCGAAGGTCTCTGTGAAAGCGAAGGGAGCCAAGCCGTTACCCGTTAAACCACTGTTGGCATTGATGTCGGTGAAATCATATTTGCCCGTTGAGATGGTAACTGTCAACAGCGACAGTGCTGTGAGTGTACAAATGACAAAGGTATCGAGGAACACCTCAAAGATGCCCCAAAGTCCCTGCTTGACAGGCTCTTTGGTGTCGGATGCCGAGTGGGCAATGACGGAGGAGCCGAGTCCCGCTTCATTGGAGAATACGCCGCGAGCGAATCCGTAGCGCATGGCTTTCATGATCATATAGCCCAGAAATCCGCCCGAAACGGCTTCAAAGTTGAAGGCCGAGGAGAAGATCAGTCCAAAGGCGGCGGGGAGGGAAGCGATGTTGATGCAGATAACAATAATGGCCGAGATGATAAACAGCAGTGCCATAAAAGGAACGATCGTGGATGCGACTTTGCCGATTCGTTTGATGCCGCCGATGATGATCAGCGCAGCAAGGATGACAACTGCGATGCCGGCTACGATGCTGATGATCGTGGCGGTATGCTCATTGTTGCCGGAGAAGGTGTTTTTGAGCGTACCCGAGATCGAATTGGCCTGTACCATGCCCATGCCGACAGCCGCGAGGGAACAGCAGAAGGCGAAGATGAGAGCCAGCCATTTAAGTCCAAGGCCCTCGGAAATATAGTACATGGGACCGCCCGAGACATTGCCCTGTTTGTCCTTCTTTCGGAAGAACAGACCGAGCACGTTTTCGGAATAGTTGGTGACCAGACCGAAGAAGGCCGAGACCCACATCCAGAACACAGCACCGGGACCACCCGAAAGAATGGCGGTGACCACGCCCACGATGTTACCCGTGCCGACGGTTCCCGAAATGGCGGCGGAGAAGGCTTCAAACTGCGAGATCGTCTTTTCGCCGTTCTTTTTCTTTTGCGGCTTGGCGATCGATTTGACGGTGGGGACGATGGTGGTCGTGATAGACGTACCGAACTTGCGGACCTGAAGGGCGCGCGTGCGAACGGTCAGCCAAATGCCCGTTCCGAGTATGGCAACGACCATGGGGATACCCCAGAGGATGTTGCTGTTGATAAATGCAATGATGTTGGTGAGTGCTTCCATAATTCCTCCTGATGAAAAATGAAAATAAAAAAGGGACTTGAACGAAACAAGTCCTCCGGAAGAAACAAAGCACATAAAAATGCTTTATATCTGCTCCATCCTTTTACCTGAGAGATTAGAGAAGCACGCTTCCCCTTGCCCCTTCGGTACCCAATATACGGGATTCTCCGGAGTGCCGTCTGTCCACAGTTCGCGCGAGCGTTCTGCGGGCTTCGTTCAGCAAGGGGTATTATAGCACATTTTTTTACACATTGCAATAGTGTTTGACAATTTTTTCACTTTTAGCCATTTAGTATAGGCTTTTAAAATGTTTTTTGGTCATTTTGCACCTTTAGGCAAAAGTGGTCGTCTTTCAAAGAAAAGCGGCACCTTCTTCGAAAACAAAAACATTTGATCCGCGCCCTTGCTGATGTTTGAGCGAACATACTGCACCCCATGGCGTCTCGCTATGTTCGCACAAACTATAAAAAGGGCGCGGATCAAAAGTTTTTTGCGGAGCTTTTTTCCAAAAAAGCGACCTTTCCGCCCGCAGGCGGCGATCAAGCCAAGCTAAACTGCTCGGAGTAAGCCTTGAACTGTTGCTCGTACTCGGTATCGTTACCCGAACGAACGGCACGAAGCGACTCGTGAAGATTCATGTTGTGGTGAGCCATGTCGATGACACTGGCGGCGATGTTGGAGCAGTGGTCAGCGGCGCGCTCGAGGTCGGTCAAGATATCCGACCAAATGAAGCCCGCTTCAATGGTGCAGGCGCCTTGCTGGAGTCGGAGAATGTGACGGGCGCGGAGCTGATCCTTAAGTCCGTCGATGACCTGCTCAAGAGGCTCAACACGCGCGGCGGCGGTCAAATCGTTCTCCGCGAAGGCGCGGTAGGAAAGATCCATGATCTCATCCACAGCAGCGGCCATAACACGAAGCTCGGCATAGGCAGGGGTGGACAGCGACATTTCCTTTTGCTTGAGCTCCTCGGCGGATTCCAGAACACCCACACCGTGGTCGGAGATGCGTTCAAAATCACCGATCAAACGCAGGATCATAGAGGCCTCTCCGCTCTCGCGGTCACCCAAAGGACGTCCGCTCAGCTTGACAAGATAAGTGCCGAGGATATCTTCATAATAGTCACCCTTGTCCTCGCATTCGCGAACGGTCTTGGCGAGGTCGGGTGTCAGATCAAACAGCGACTGAAGTCCGCCCTTCAAACCTTTGATGGAGATGTCGGCCATGGTGACGGTGAGGTCGTGGCAGCGCTCCAGTGCGATGGAGGGTGTCTCCAAGAGACGGTCATCAAGCTCGGTGACCTTCTCGGGCTGCTTGGCATCGCGAACGATGATGTGGGAAAGTTTTTCCAACAGCCCCGACATGGGGAGCAACAACAAAACGCAGAGCATTTTGAATACGGTTTGTACAATAGCGATTCCCAGAGGGGAAGCAATGGTATCAAAAAATGCAGGTTTCAAAATGGAGCGAATTAAAACGAAGGCGGTCAGATATACCGATGTACCGATTACGTTGAATGCCAAGTGGGTTACAGCGGCACGTTTTGCATTTTTATTTGCCCCCACGGAGGAAAGCATTGCGGTGATACAAGTGCCGATGCCTTGTCCCATGACGATGGGGATGACCGCGCCGTAAGAAATGACACCGGTCAGAGAGAGTGCCTGAAGAATACCGACGGAAGCAGAGCTGGACTGAATAATAGCGGTAAGAATTGCGCCGGCCAGCATCGCTAAGATGGGATTCTTAAAGGCGATAAACAGTTGTTCAAACCAAGCGGATTTTCCCAATTCCGCAACTGCGTCCGACATGGTGTCCATACCAAACATCAGTGTAGCAAAGCCGAGGAGGATCAGACCGGTGTCCTTTTTCTTACTGCTGTTGCAGAACATATAGAAAATAATACCGATCAGCGCAAGAACGGGGGTGAAGGAGGTGGGCTTGAGGAATTCCATCCAGCCGCCGCCTCCGATGCCGGAAAGGCTCAGGATCCACGCGGTGACAGTGGTGCCGACGTTGGCTCCCATGATAACATTGATGGCCTGGCTGAGGTTCATAAGCCCCGAGTTAACAAAGCCTACTACCATGACGGTGGTGGCCGAGGAGCTTTGGATGACAGCGGTCACGCCGAGACCCGTGAGGAAGCCGAGCCATTTCTTGGTGGTCAGCTTGCCGAGGAAATCGTGAAGCTTGTTGCCGGCGCGGCGCTCCAAGGCTTGTCCCATGATATTCATACCAAAGAGGAACAGACAAAGACCGCCGATGAGAGTAAGCGCATCAAAAATAGTCATGATTTTTGGTTTCCCTTCTTTTAGAATGAGAGGGCGGTGTGGCAGTTTTTCCAACTTTGCCCATTTTATATCTTACCACGGAAAAATCAAATTGAATATCATGTTTGTGTAAAGTTTATGTAAAATCAAGGGGAGGGAGGTCATTGGGGCGGTGCGCAGCAACTTCCACCGTGCCGTCCATTCAAGAGAGCAAAATTTTTTTTGAAATCTATTTACAAATGAAGAAAAAGTGTGTATAATAATAAAAAGAGAAAAATCCCCCAAACGGTCAGGGATCGGGAAAAAACGGGAAGAACGCGCCAAGAGAGCCGTCGGTCGGTGTGAGACGGTGCGCGTGACCTCGACAATGTGCACCCGTGAGATGCCGCCGCGAGATTGGTAGCGGTGGACGGTCGCCTCGTTATCGGCGTTGAGGGCAGGAAACTGCCGAATCGGAGTGGAACCGCGTTTTATACGCCTCTGTCTTTTGGCAGGGCGTTTTTTGTTTGATTTGTTTTTTATAGGAGGAAATGCTATGAATTGGGATCTTGATACGTTGTCGGGGCTGGCATCCAAAGCTCTGCGAGGAATGTCGAGAGCCATGAGCCGCGCGGCGGGTACCGTGGATGCCATCCGCGAGGAGATCAAAACCGATATTGAAGCCGTCAAAGCCCGTGACCCCGCGGCCAAGAGCAATGTAGAGATATTGTTCCTTTACTCGGGCGTTCATGCTTTGCTTGCTTACCGTGTTTCTCACAAGCTGTATGTGGGAAAGCACTATTTTTCCGCGCGTCTGGTCAGTCAAGTGGCTCGTTTCCTAACGGGTATTGAGATACACCCCGGTGCCAAGATCGGTCGCGGACTGTTTATTGACCACGGCATGGGTGTCGTGATCGGAGAGACCACCGAGATCGGTGATAACTGTACCCTCTATCAGGGTGTGACCCTCGGCGGTACGGGAAAGGATACGGGCAAGCGTCACCCCACACTTGGGGATAACGTGATGGTTGGCTCGGGCGCCAAGGTTCTCGGACCCTTCAAGATCGGCTCGGGGACAAAGGTCGCCTCGGGAGCGGTGGTGTTGGAAGAGATTCCCGAAAACAGCACGGCTGTGGGTATTCCCGCTCGCGTAGTTCGCAGAGGCGGCAAGAAGCCCGATTATATGGATCAAGTGCATATTCCCGACCCCGTGTCGCAGGAGTTGTGCCGTCTGTCCCATCAGATCAAGCTGTTGCAGGACGAGATCGCGCAAATGAAGCGCGAGCAAGAGACAGACGAAAACCAATAAAAATATTTGGAAATCAAGAGGATAGAAAGGAACAGTATTATGCAACTGTACAATTCACTTACCAGAAAAAAAGACGAGTTGATCCCCAACGAGCCGGGGAAGATCAAAATGTATACCTGCGGTCCCACGGTGTATCACTTTGCCCACATCGGCAACTTGCGCACCTACATTATGGAGGACGTGCTGGAGAAGTATTTGCGTTTTACGGGGCTTGATGTGCTTCGCGTCATGAATATCACCGACGTGGGGCATCTTTCGTCGGACGGTGACACGGGCGAGGACAAGATGCTCAAGGGAGCCAAGCGCGAGAAAAAGACGGTCATGGAGATCGCACAGTTTTATACCGATGCTTTCTTTGCCGACTGCAAGAAGCTCAACATCAAGACACCCGATGTAGTAGAGCCTGCAACGGGTTGCATTCCCGAATTTATCGCTCTTGTGGAAGGTCTTCTGGAAAAGGGCTACGCATATGAGGCGGGCGGCAATATTTATTTTGACACCTCCAAGCTGGAGCAATATTATGTTTTCAACAATTTTGAGGAGGAAGACCTTGAGGTTGGAGTTCGCGAGGGTGTTGAGGAGGACGGCAATAAGAGAAACAAGGCAGACTTCGTTCTGTGGTTCACCAAGTCCAAGTTCGACGATCAGGAGCTCAAATGGGACAGCCCTTGGGGCATCGGTTACCCGGGCTGGCATATCGAATGCTCGGGTATTTCCCTCAAGCATTGCGGCGAGTATCTGGATATCCATTGCGGCGGTATCGATAACGCCTTCCCCCACCATACCAACGAAATTGCCCAAAGCGAGGCGTTCCTCGGTCATAAGTGGTGTAACCATTGGATGCACGTCCACCACCTCAATACTACGGGCGGCAAGATGAGCAAATCCAAGGGCGAGTTTTTGACGGTTTCGCTTCTTGAGGAAAAGGGGTATGACCCCATGGCGTACCGCTTCTTCTGCTTGCAGTCTCACTACCGCAAGAATTTGGTGTTCTCTTGGGAGAATCTCGATAACGCGGCGGCGGCGTACAATAAGCTGATCGCCCGCATTGCCACGCTTCTTGGAGATGCCGAGGGCGAGGTGGATAAGGCGGCGTTTGACGCGGCGCGCGCTTCCTTCTGCGAGGCGCTGGATAACGATCTCAATACCTCTCTTGCCGTTACCGCTCTATATGACGTGCTCAAGCTGAACGTCAATAACGCAACCAAGCTGGCACTCATTGAGGAGCTTGATCGCGTGCTGACCCTCAATCTCGTCGAGGCGGCAAAGAAGAAGGGCGAGGAAAAAGCCGAAAACGGCGCGGATGATGCCCTTGTTGCTGAGATCATGGCGGCAATCGAGGCGCGCGCCGAGGCAAAGAAGGCAAAGAATTACGCTGAGGCAGATCGCATCCGTAACGAGCTTGCCGCCCGTGGCATCACCCTCATCGACACCAAGGACGGAACGCAGTTTAAGATCAATTGATCGGACTTTAAGGTAAATCGAAAAAGTTAAGGAGAAATTCCATGAAACACGTATACGATCTTCACGTTCACATGACAGAACTGGATTTTGATAAAGGTCGACGGATGCTGGATACTTTGGTGGGTATGAGAACCGAGCGCATCGCTCTGCAATCGCTGACCTATCGCTCCATCGTTTATAACCTTTGGCTGCTTTACTGGAAAAAGCATTATCACGCCGCGGAAATAGCCGTCTTCGGCATGATCCACAACGAGGATTTTTACGAGACGATCCCCTTTGAGACACAGGCTAAAGCACTGATCGAAATGGGCTGTGACGGTATCAAGATGATGTACGCACCCAACACGAGAAAACGTCTGGGCTACGGCATTGACGATGCTCGCTACGACAAGATGTTTACCTATCTTGAGGACAACGGTATTCCCGCCGTGATTCACGTCAACGATCCCGAGGAGTTTTGGATTCCCCGTGAATTGACCGAGTCCGAAAAGGAACGGGGCTGGGGCTTCTTTACGGGCGGCTTTCTTTCCAAGCAGGAGATCTATGACGAGACGTTTCGTATGTTGGATAAGCACCCTCGCTTGCGTGTGACCTTTGCTCATTTCTTTTTCCTCTCCAACTTCCGAGAGGAGGCCGAGCGCGTGATGGAGACTTATCCGAACGTGTGCTTTGACCTGACTCCGGGCTGGGAGATGTTCCTCGGATTTTCCAAGGACATTGACGGATGGAAAGCCTTTTTTGAAAAATACGCAGATCGCATCTTTTTTGGCACCGACAGCAATAACACCAAGACTTTCAATGCCGAGCTCAACCTGATGGTTCGAATGACAACTGCCGAGCAGGGCGAGTTTATGCTGCCCGCCTACCGTGTAGTCCCCGTTAAGGGCTTGGGACTTGGCGAAGAGACGCTTGATAGGATCTATCGCGAAAATTACGCGCGCTTCGTTGGCACACCCAAGGCCGTGAACGAGGGCCAATACCAAGCCGCCGCCAAGAGGCTTCTTGCTGACCTCGAAGGCCGCGATGCCCCCGAGCTTCAAGCCGCCGCCGAGATGGCAAAGCGGTTATTGGAAAAGATTTGAAATCTTCAACCCAACCGACAGATCGGGTTTTAACCAAACATTTCACGCAAAGGAGAAAGAAAATGTCAGGAATTTCAGCGCCCACGCTTCATATTAAGGCTACGAGAGACAAGGTGGCGAAAACGGTTTTGATGCCGGGCGACCCCTTGCGCTCCAAATTTATCGCCGAGAATTTCCTTGAGAACGCAGAGCTGTTCAACAACGTCCGCGGCGTGCAGGGCTACACGGGAACGTGGAAGGGAATCCGCGTTTCGGTTATGGCAAGCGGCATGGGTATGCCCTCCATCGGCATCTATTCCCACGAATTGTATAACGGCTTTGACGTGGACAATATTATTCGTATCGGCTCGGCGGGCGCGCTTCGCGAGGACGTGGCGCTTCGTGATATCGTGTTCGGTATGGGCTGCTGCACCAATTCCAATTTCGGCCATCAGTTCCACATGGCGGGCACCATCGCCCCCATTGCCGATTTTGATCTTTTGCGCACTGCTGTGAAGGTTGCGGAAACGACCGACGCGCGCATTCACGTCGGCAACATTCTTTCGGCTGATACTTTTTATGACGATACGCCCGAGGATGCTACCCGTTGGAACCGAATGGGTGTACTTGCCGTCGAGATGGAGGCGGCTGCGCTGTACATGAACGCCGCCCGTTTCGGCAAGCGCGCATTGGCGATCTGCACGGTTTCCGATCATCTTTTGGAGCATACCGGTCTGACTGCCGAGGAGCGCGAGCGTTCCTTTGTTCAGATGATCGAGATCGCGCTGGATACCGCTCGCGCCATGGATTGAAATATGCGTTCGAGCGCGGAGGAATTGCTTTTTAAAAGAGTATTTTCAAATTTGACCGCGCAATGCGTGTTTTTGACTTTGAAACCAAGAGGTAAATATGAAACAGATCTTTTTGAAACGGGTTTTTTTGATCGTACTGGACAGCCTCGGTGCGGGACAGGCACCGGATGCTGAGTTTTTTGGTGATGTGGGAGCACACACGCTCCGCAGTCTTGCCGGCTCGACAAAGCTTTCTGTTCCGACTCTCCGATCGTTGGGAATCGGCAATATTGAGGGCTTGGCATTTCTCGGTGCTGTCGATTCTCCTCGCGGTGCGCACGGTCGTCTTCGCGAGCTTTCGGCGGGGAAGGATACCACTATAGGTCATTGGGAGCTGGCGGGTGTTGTTTCGTCCCGCCCTCTTCCCACCTATCCCAACGGGTTCCCCGAAAAGATCCTTGCTGCCTTTACCGAGGCAACGGGACGCGGTGTGCTTTGCAATCTTCCTTATTCGGGTACCGAGGTGATCGCCGCGTATGGCGAGGAGCATCTTCGGACGGGTAAGCTGATCGTTTATACCTCGGCGGACAGTGTGTTTCAGATCGCGGCGCACGAGGATGTGGTTCCCGTAGAGACGCTTTATGAGTATTGCCGCGCGGCCCGTTCTGTTCTTGTGGGCGAGCACGCGGTGGGAAGGGTCATTGCCCGTCCCTTTGTGGGGGAGGCACCCAATTTTATCCGTACGGCGCGGCGGCGCGATTTTTCGGTGGAGCCGCCTCGCGACACCCTTCTTGACGCGCTCAAGAACGAAGGCAAAGAGGTCATCGGCATCGGTAAGATCGGGGATATTTTTGCAGGTCGCGGACTTACCGAGTCTCACTATACCCACTCCAACGCGGAGGGGATGCAAAAGCTCTCGGAGATGGCGGCGCGGGACTTTTGCGGACTTTGCTTCGCCAATTTGGTGGATTTTGATTCTCTCTTCGGTCATCGACGCGATGTGGACGGCTATGCTGCGGCACTTACCGAATTTGACCGCTGGCTCGGTGGTTTTTTACCGTTGCTCGGAGAGGAGGACGCGGTGATCATTACTGCGGATCACGGCTGTGACCCGGCGTTTACCGCTTCGACCGACCACACCAGAGAATATGTACCGTTGCTTGTGGTGGGGAAGAGAATCGCGCCCGTTTTTGTTGGCACCCGTGACGGCTTTGCCATGGTAGGTACTACTGTCGCTGAATTGCTGGGATGTGACTTCCGCGGAGATGTCAAGGAGCTTTCGCGCAAATGAGAATGCGAGATACCGTTTTTATAGCGCTTTTGGCGGCTATCTTGTGTATTTTTTCGCCGCTTTCGTTTCCCATAGGACCGCTACCCGTTTCACTTGGGCTTTTTGGCGTTTGCTTGATCTCGTTGCTTACCGATAAACGTCACGCGCTCATGGCGATCTTGCTTTATGTCGCTTTAGGGGCAGTGGGAATGCCTGTATTTGCCGGATTTTCCGGTGGGGCGCACGTTCTTTCCGGTCCTACCGGTGGATATCTTTTCGGATATGTTCCCATGGCTGCTGTGATCTGTTCTTTTTACGGAAAAAAACGCACGGTTTGGCGAATGGTGTGCGGTATGCTTTTGGGACTTTTCATGTGTTATATTTTAGGCGTACTTTGGTATGCTATGACCGCCGACGTTTCTTTTCTTGCGGCCATTTGCGTGGGTGTGTTGCCTTTTTTGCCATTCGATGCCGTCAAACTGGTGGCGGCGGGGGCGCTGGCTATCGTGCTGGGACGGCGTGTGGATAAGATCATGAATTTTGAGGGAGGACAGAACGACCGATGACAGAGGAATTTTCCAGGATCGAACAGCTTTTGGGTACCGATGCCTTGAAGCGTCTTGCCTCAGCCCATGTAGCCGTTTTCGGCATTGGCGGCGTGGGCGGCTATGTAGTTGAAGCCTTGGCTCGTTGCGGTGTGGGGACATTGGATCTGATCGACTGCGACGAGGTGGCACCGTCCAATATCAACCGCCAGATCATTGCCCTCCATTCTACGGTGGGGCAGAAAAAGGTAGATGTTATGGCGCGACGTGTGTCCGACATCAACCCTTTGGCTACTGTGAACGTATATCCTATTTTCTATCTCCCGGAAACCGCTGACCAATTTGATTTTACGCGGTATGACTATGTAGTGGATGCCATTGACACCGTGGCGGGTAAGCTGGAGCTGGTCAAACGCGCACGCGCGGTCGGGGTTCCCATTATCTGCTCTATGGGGGCGGGGAACAAGATGGATCCCACTGCTTTTGAGGTGGCGGATATCTATCAGACCTCGGTCTGTCCCCTTGCCAAGGTCATGCGAAATCTTTGCCGCCGTGAGGGGATCTCCTCGCTCAAGGTGGTGTATTCCAAGGAGCCGCCGATGGTTCCTGCGATCCCTTCCGAGCGTATCGACGGACGTACACCGCCGGCCAGTGCTGTTTTTGCGCCTGCTGCCGCGGGGCTTGCTCTTGCGAGAGCGGTTGTTGATGATCTGTTGGCGCAAAAATGAGGGGTAAAAAGGGGATGCGGAAATGAGATCGGGGACGTACCGTTAGTTTGGGAGGGGGCTCTTGGATCGCTAAAGAAGGAGTCCGCCCGACAAAAACGCATCGCCCGCTTTTATCTTTTGTTCCTACTCAAAAAAATCAAACTCGTATCATATTAAGGAAGAACTATGAATCATTCTGTGAAAATTGCTGTTATCGGTGCCGGTCACGCAGGGATCGAAGCCGCACTTGCCACTGCTCGGATGGGGTTGGATACCATTCTGTTTACCCTATCGCTCGATGCGGTTGCCAACCTGCCGTGCAATCCCTCCATCGGAGGTACCGCCAAGGGGCATTTGGTCTATGAGATCGATGCGCTGGGCGGTGAGATGGGGCGGGCGGCCGATAAGGTGACGCTTCAATCCCGTACCCTCAATCTCGGAAAAGGAGCGGCGGTGCATTCCAAACGTATTCAAGCCGACCGAAGACGCTATCAGTCGATCATGAAGCAAACGCTTGAAAAAACCGAAAATCTTCGCTTGATCCAAGCGGAGATCGTGGACATTCTGACCGAAGAACGGGACGGAAAGAAGGCGGTCACGGCGGTGGTGACAAGCCTTGGAGAGGTGTGGTCCTGTGAGTGTGCCATCCTTGCCACGGGAACCTACCTTGACGGACGGGTCTTTGTGGGCGACAAGAATTACGCGAGCGGTCCGGACGGTCTGCTGGCGGCACGCGGACTTTCCGATGCGCTTCGCCGTGAGGGTGTCACACTTGCCCGTTTTAAAACGGGAACCCCTGCGCGTGTCAAGCGCAGCTCGATCGATTTTTCGGTGCTGGACGAACAGCCCGGTGAGACGCCCATCACTCCTTATTCCTCCGATCATGGCGAGGATTATTTTGACGGTCTGCATCAGATCCCCTGTCACATTGTATATACCAATGCCGAAACCCATGAGATCATTCGCTCCAATATTCATCGCTCGGCTATGTATTCGGGTCAGATCCACGGGACGGGTCCTCGGTACTGTCCTTCCATTGAGGATAAGCTGGTTCGTTTTGCTGACAAGGAGCGTCATCAGCTTTTCGTGGAGCCCATGGGCGAGGACACCGAAGAAATGTACATTCAAGGCTTTTCCACTTCACTTCCCACCGATGTTCAGCACCGTATGCTTCGTTCCCTTACGGGGTTTGGAAAGGCCGAGATCATGCGCTATGCCTATGCCATCGAATACGATTGCGTAGATCCCACCGAGCTCTGTGCAACCTTGGAATTTAAGGCGATCTCCGGACTTTACGGCGCCGGTCAGTTCAACGGCACCTCGGGATACGAGGAAGCGGCGGCACAAGGACTGGTAGCCGGCATCAACGCGGCACTCAAAGTGCGCGGAGAGGAGCCCATGATCTTGCCCCGTGCGTCAAGCTACATCGGAACACTTATCGACGATTTGGTCATCAAAGGCACCAATGAGCCTTACCGCATGATGACCTCCCGTTCGGAATATCGTTTGCTTTTGCGTCAGGATAATGCCGACCTGCGGCTGACACCGATCGGTTACCGTGTCGGTCTCGTCAGTGAGGAGCGATATGCCCGTTTCCTTACCAAAAAGCAAACGCAGGAAGCGGAGGCGGCACGGTTGGAAAAGGTCTTTGTTTCCCCTACCGTCGTCAATCCGTTCCTTGAATCACTTGGAATGCCTCCCGTAAAAACCGGCATTTCTCTGGCCGAGCTGATCCGTCGCCCCACTGTCACTTATGAGGCACTGTCAGCCCTCGACCCCGATCGCCCCGCCCTCACAAGACGGGAACGCGAGGCCGTAGAAGTAGCTGTCAAATATGAGGGCTACATCAAACGCCAAGTCGCGGAGGTCGAACGTACCGCCAAGCTGGAGGCTCGTCTTCTCCCCCCCGACATCGATTATTCCGCTATCCGCGGTCTTCGTATCGAAGCCACCCAAAAACTGTCACGCATTCGCCCCACTACCCTCGGTCAAGCCTCCCGAATCAGCGGTGTCTCCCCCGCCGATATCTCCGTGCTCTTGGTTTGGCTGTCCGGGAAGTAAGCGGACGTTCGGGAGGGCGCCTGCGGGCGCGGGGGAGGTCGCTTTTTTGAAAAAAAGCTCCGCAAAAAACTTTTCTAATGCGCCCTTGATAAAGTTTGAGCGAACATACTGCATTCCGTGAGGTGCACCATGTTCGCTCAAATTACAATAAGGGCGCAATAGAAAAGTTTTTGCGGAGCTTTTTTCAAAAAGCGACCTCCCGCGCCCGCAGGCGCCCTCCCGAACGCCGCTTACTTCACGGACAGTCGATATGCCATGGACAGTTCGGTGTCGTCGAGGCGATATTGGGTGTCTAAGCGAGGGCCGCAGCTATTGGAGCCGATGCCGCCGACGCGAGCGTTGATCAGGAGATGGGTTTCTTTTTCGTCTTTTAGCTCGTGGTGATGTTCTATGCGATCAAGCTGTTCGATGGAGTAGTGGAGAGCCGACATTTCGATGGGAAGATCGGCATCGATACGGAAAGAAGTACCGTTGCCGTCGGTCAGCTTGACTTGGGTGACGGCGGTATGGTTGCCGCATTCTTGGGGACGGAGATAAGGCTCGTACTCGGCGGTCACATTGCTGTGGTGGAGTGCCATGCGAACGTGGTCGGTCATGTCGCAGTAGTTTTCCTCGGGACCCATGCCGAAGTAGTCCAGTGTCTCAAAGCTGCTGTCCAGCACATAGCGGAAGGCGAATCGGGGGAGGAACAGCTCTCTTTTCAGGCGAGGGATCCAGAGATTCCACCCTTCCTCAGGTTCATTGGCGAGCTTGGCATCGACCTTGACCGAAAGTCCGTTTGCGTCTACCGTGTAGATCACATCGATCTCGTAGAGGGGACGGCGAGAGGGGGCGGCGACGGTGCCGTGTACCGTGAGGCTTGCACAGGTTTCATCGACTGCCGTTTCGGTGTTGCGAACGACAAGACCGACGTGGTGAATATGTTCAGCCTTCCAATCCTCCTTGATTCTTCGGTCATTGTCGGTGGGGGCGCGCCAAAGGGTAAGGTCGGCGGGGCGGCGAAGGAGCTGATGCCCGTCCTTTTCAATGCCGTGAAGCAAGCCGTCGGCAAGATTGAAGGTGTAGACCTTGTTGCCGCAAGCCGCGGTGACCGTGGAGCCTTCTTCGGTGAGCTTGACTGCTTCGGAAGCGGGCTCGATGTTCTCCTTGCAAACCGCCACGGGAAGAGCCAACTGCTCAAAGCCGCAGACGGCACCTGCCTCGCCCCAAAGGGTGGCATTCTTTTCGCAAATATCAATATCCAGATAACAAGCATATTCAGCGCACTCGGGCAGACGATAACCGATCGCCACCGTTGCTTTGCCGTGGGCGGGAATGTCACAGGTGAAGCTACCCGAGTCCAATATGCTGTCGCCCGAGGTCACGCGCCAACGGAACTCGTAGCGGTCGGTGGAGATAAAGTCCAGCATATTGCAGACGCGAACGATGCCGGATGCCATGTCCACCGCTTCGATGCGGACGGGACGAATGACCTGCTTGAGATTTTTCAGACCCGTGTGAGGCTCACGGTCGGGGTAGACCAAGCCGTCCATGCAGAAGTTGCCGTCATGAGGGAATTCGCCAAAGTCACCGCCATAGAGCAGATTGCCGTTTACGCGAGCACTGTGGTCGCACCATTCCCAAACACAACCGCCGCAGAGACGGGGGTATTTGTAGATGGCTTCCCAGTAATCCTCAAGTCCGCCCGGCCCTATGCCCATGGCGTGTGCATACTCGCACATAAAATAGGGACGGTCATCCGGCTTGTACTCACCCTGTGCAATGACTGCCGCTACATCGGGGTACATACGGCTGACCAGTTCCACACAGGGGTGCGGTGTGGCGTCGGGATGAGGCATATAACCGTGGGGGCGTCTCATACTGAAGAAGGTGCCCTCATAATGGATCAGACGGCGAGGGTCGCGAGCCTTGGCGTAAGTGGCCATGGAAATGTGGTTTTCTCCGAAGGCCGCTTCGTTGCCCAGTGACCAAATGATGATCGAAGGGCTGTTTTTGTCGCGCTCAACCATGCGTTTCATGCGGTCAAGATAGGCGTCGCGCCAAACGGGATTGCCCGAAATAATGTCAGCAGCTCGTTTTTGGCTGTATCCGTAGGCGGCTTCGGTGCCGTGGGTCTCCAAGTCACACTCGTCCACTACCCAAAAGCCGAAGGTGTCGCACATTTCAAGGAATGCGGGGTGGTTGGGATAATGAGAGGTGCGGATGCAGTTGATGTTATGCTGTTTCATGATCACCAGATCCTTCAGCATATCCTCGCGGGAGACCGCCCAGCCTTTGTCGGGGTGAGAGTCGTGTCGATTGACACCTTTGAGCTTGATGGGAGCACCGTTGACAGTCAGCACCGATCCCTCGGCGGCGGGGAAGCAGAAACCGAAGCGCTTGGCTATGTACTCGCCGTTGCATTCGATCAGAAGGGTATAAAGAATGGGCGTTTCGGCCGTCCAAAGACGGGGAGACTCCACATTCATGCCGTCAAGTCGGTTGCCGTCGGGGTCGAGAAGCGTCATTTTTACGGGTAAAATGGCACTGCGGAAGGATACATCCACCACAACACCGCCCAAGGGGGTAGTATGGATAAAGAAGTCGGTGAGGTGCTCTGTGGGGCGGCGAAGCAGATATACATCGCGGAAGATACCGCTGAAGCGAAGGAAGTCTTGGTCTTCAAGATAGGTGCCGTCCGACCACTTATAGACCGTAACGACCAGCGTATTTTCGCCGTCGCGTACAGCGTCGGTCAGGTCAAATTCCGATTGCAGATGGGAGCCTTTGGACATTCCCACATATACGCCGTTGACCTTGACCTCAAAATATGAGCTGACACCTTCGAATACAAGATAGGTGCGCTCGCCCGTGTGTGCCTCAAAGGTACGGCGGTAGATTCCCACGGGATTTTCGGCGGGAACATAGGGCGGGTCAAAGGGGATGGGGTAGTTGGTGTTGGTGTACTGGAGCTGATCGTAGCCCAACGACTGCCAGCAGGAGGGTACCTCGATGGTAGTGTTGAGTGCGTTTTCGTCAGCCTCGTAGGGGTTTTTGAAAAAACCGAATTCCCAGGTGCCGTTGAGCAAGGTGAATTGCTCGGAGCGGGAGACCTCGGTCACGCGGGTCACCACATCCTCCAGTGCTCTCTCCTCGGTGGGACAGGGGATATAATAGGCACGCTGGGCGCACATTCCCTCGTGCACAAGTGCGGGATTTTGATATTTTTTCATGTGTTTCTCCTTTTTGGCGTATTTTCGGTCAAAAACGGTTGACAAGAATTGCAGAATCGGTTATACTGAAATCGGTAATCAATGCCGTCTTTGATTTTATTGTAGCACAGAATCGACGGCATGAACTATAAAGATTTTGATTTGGCACATCAATATTTTGCCAAAGGAGGCACTATGATCATCTCGGGATATCCGAAGAACATAACCGATAGCGAACGGCGCCTTCCGCTGTATGTGGCGACGGTAGGAAGAATTGCGTTTCAATCCCAAATTCACCGACCTGCGGGGGTGCCGGATTATCAGCTTCTTTATACCGTTCGCGGTCGCGGAACCGTTCGCATTCGCGAGGAGGAGCACACGGTGGAGGAGGGACAGGTGTTTATTCTCCCTCCCTTTACCCCCCACGAATATCGCGCCGATGGCGAGATCTGGGAGACGCAGTGGATCACTTACGGTGGCACGGCTACCCGTCCTTGCTTTGATATGCCTGCCGACATTCGGGACGGCACGGGATTCCCGGAGCACTATCGCCGTATCCATGCCCGTCAAAACACGCCGAACTGGCGGCGGGAAACGGGGGCTGAACTTTATTCCTTGCTCTTGGATCTGGTGGAGCGCCCCGGACTTGTCTCGGTACCGCCAAGTGTTCCGTCTTGTGATATTGCCGCCGCGGTTCAGTATATTGCCGAGCACTATACAGAGACGGTCGAGCTTTCCCAACTCGCCGCCATTGCGGGGGTTTCCGAAGGGCATTTTTGCCGTCTCTTTAAGGACTATACCCATATGCGTCCGATTGAGTATATTACGCATCTGCGCATTGAAACGGCAAAATCTCTTCTCCTCGGCTCTCCCTCGCTTTCTGTAAGCCGGATTGCGCTTCGCGTGGGGTATTCCAGTTCCAGTTATTTTTCTTCGCTTTTTCGTGCGGCGGAGGGGATTACTCCCGCGGAGTTTCGCGATGGGCGGGGCTTGGGATTGTGAGGATGAGAATTCGTGGAAAGCGTTAATTTGTGGGTGTTACTTCTTTGCCTGCCCAAGAGAAGCAGGAGGTGCTTCGCACTTTCCCAAGAAACGGCCTCTCTAGGCATCCGATTGCAGCACGGCTCGATTTACATTTTCACTGTCACTCGTTTTTACGCAGCCTCGCCGGAAGAGGACAACCCTGCTTTGCTTGCGGCTATAAGAAAATGATTTGATATTAACCGCTTGATGCCAAGGCAATATGCTTTTGAGTTAATTGCATGAGAGTTACAGCCATATTATGGCATTAAGAATTCCCCAAAATGAAATAAGCCCATTAAGATATCCCATCCAATTAAGGCATAAAGGGCAAACGGCAAAAAGGACGAACGATTTATGAAAATCTTCATGTCTATAGCCCCAAGTAAAGCAAGGCACCTCTCTTCTGACGAGTCTGCGTAAAAGCGAACGACAGTGAAAACGTGAATCGGGCTGTGCAGCAATCGGCTGTGTAAAAGGTCGTTTCTTCGGTTCCTTCTTTGGACCGGCAAAGAAGGAACACCACCCAACAAACGCCCGGCACAAAACATTATTTTTTTAAGTCGGATCGTAGCCATGTCGTTCTGTGAGCCA
>JAZSPB010000024.1:0-12136 GCA_045537235.1 Eubacteriales bacterium | reverse complement strand
AGCCCCCCAAAAAAACCAATTTCCCAAAAAACCACGAGAGGACCCCATCATGAAAATATCCCTTTGCATTCCCATGTACAACGAATCCTCCATCATAGCCGACACCGCGAAAACGGTGTCCGCCTACATGGCGACCCATTTTCCCGAATATGAAATCCTGTTTTCCGACGACGGCAGTACCGACGGCTCGGCGGAGATCGTCCGCACCTTAAACCTGCCCCACGTTCGCGTGATCGGCTATCCGGATAACCGCGGAAAGGGAAGCGCCGTGCGCGAGGCGATGCTTGCCGCAGACGGCGATGTGGTCATGTTCACCGACTCCGACTTGGCATTCGGTACCGAAGTGATCGAGCGCTTTGTCAAGGAACTGACCAACACCCCTACCCTCGACATCGTCGTCGGCTCCCGCAATATTTCGACGGACGGGTATGAGGGCTATACCTTCATGCGCAAACTCGCCTCCAAAGCATATATCCGCTTGCTTTCCTTCGTCGGCGGCGTGAAGCTGTCCGACTTCCAATGCGGCTGTAAAGCCTTCCGCGGCGAGGCGGCAAAACGGATCTTTTCCTACTGCGAGGTAAATGGCTTTGCCTTTGATTTCGAAGCGCTGATGATCGCCACGCGAATGAAGCTGTCCATCGGTGAGCTGGCAGTGAAGGTCATCAACCACCGAGAATCCAAGGTCAGCCTCTTGCGCGATGCCTTCCGCATGATGGGCGACCTGCGAAAAATGAAAAAGCGAGTCAAGCGCTTGGATCTGTAAAACGGAATCTCAAAAGAGGACAGGACGGCACGAGCCGAGAGCCATTGCAGTGCGTCGCGTTCCGTCCCCCCTCAAAAATCTCCAAAAAACGCAAAAAAAATCACAAATTCTATTGACAAAAGCACCCGAATCTGCTACAATGTTCCCATAAACCAATAAAAGGCCGTGACCGGAAAGAAGTAATCGTGCGAAAGTGTCCAGAGAGTTGCCGTTTGGTGCGAGGCAACCGCGATCCTCGATGAAATACATTCCGAGAGCTGCACACCCAAAGGATCCCCCATGCCGGCGGAGGTACCCAAGTAGGCTGTGACGGGTGCGCCCGTGATCGCGCTGAGGTATTTTGTACCTGATGAGGCCGTTGCTGTGAGGCGCGGTAAATTGAGGTGGTAACACGGATCTTGATTCGTCCTCTGTAAAAAATTACAGGGGCGTTTTTTTGCCCCAAAGAAAGGTGGCATTTGTCATGGATATGGT
Organism: Eubacteriales bacterium; assembly: GCA_045537235.1. Taxonomy (GTDB): domain Bacteria; phylum Bacillota; class Clostridia; order Oscillospirales; family CAG-272; genus RGIG8775. Next base: position 10,899 of record JAZSPB010000024.1, on the reverse strand, counting down.
GTTGAAAATCGGAATGTTGGTTGTCTTCTTTGGCGTAATGATCGCGGTGGGCTTGCTCTGTCGCCGTCATTCCACCGATGTGTCGGGGTTCGTTCTCGGCGGTCGCGCGGTCGGTCCCTGGTTGACCGCTTTCGCTTACGGTACCTCCTACTTTTCGGCTGTCATTTTTGTCGGCTATGCGGGTCAGTTTGGATGGAAATTCGGTATCGCCTCCACTTGGATCGGTATCGGTAACGCACTTCTCGGCTCCTTGCTTGCGTGGGTCATTCTCGGTCGCCGCACAAGACTGATGAGTCAACATCTCGAGTCGGCAACCATGCCCGAGTTCTTCGGCAAGCGCTTCGGAAGCCCCGCGCTGAAGATCGCAGCATCGATACTGGTGTTTATCTTCTTGATCCCCTATACCGCGTCGCTCTATAATGGACTTTCCCGTCTGTTTGAAACGGCATTCCCCGGGATCAGCTACAATGTTTGTGTCATCGTTATGGCGGTGCTGACAGGTATCTATGTCATCGCGGGCGGCTATATGGCTACGGCGATCAATGACTTTATCCAAGGTCTTATCATGCTGTTCGGCATCGTCCTCGTCGTGGCGGCGGTTCTCAATTCCAACGGCGGCTTCATAGAGGCGCTGAACGGTCTGGCGGCGGTGCAGGTTGGCGAAAATGCTCCCGGTGCCTTCAATTCCTTCTTCGGTCCCGATCCCTTGAATCTGCTGTTTGTCGTCATCCTGACCTCCTTGGGTACTTGGGGTCTTCCTCAAATGGTGCAGAAATTCTATGCCATCAAGAGCGAAAAGGATATCAACAAGGGAACCATCATCTCGACCATCTTCGCGGTTGTCGTGGCGGGCGGTTGCTACTTCCTCGGCGGCTTCGGTCGTTTGTTCTCGGATAAACTGAATGTTTCGGGCGATATGCCCGCAGGCGGATACGATTCCATCATCCCCAAAATGCTGGAGAATCTTCCCACTATCGTAATTGCAGTGGTCATCGTGCTGGTGCTTTCCGCCTCTATGTCTACGCTTTCCTCTCTGGTCTTGGCCTCCAGCTCTACCTTGACGTTGGATATGATCAAGGGGCATTTGGTCAAGAAAATGACCGAGAAAAAGCAGGTTCTGATTATGCGTGTTCTGATCGTGGTGTTCATCGCCATCTCCGCTGTCATCGCGATCAATAAGGATAAATTGGGCTACATTGCCGATATGATGGGCATTTCTTGGGGCGCCCTTGCCGGTGCGTTCTTGGCACCCTTCCTCTACGGTCTGTACTCCAAGAAGGTTACCAAGGTCGCTTGCTGGGCAAGCTTTGTGTTCGGCGCGGGTCTGATGGTTGCCAATATGCTGTTCCGCAGCTCCTTCCCGACCATTCTTCAGTCCCCCATCAACAGCGGCGTCATCGCCATGCTGGGCGGTCTTGTGATCGTTCCCGTGGTCAGCCTCTTTACGCCCAAGCCCAAAAAGCAGGATGTGGACGAGATGTTCGCCTGCTATCAAAAGGAAGTTACGGTCAAATCCAAGGAATCCTTGGGTGAGTAACTGACCGCGATCACGGTCATCTCCGTCGAGCGGGGAAGTGCCATCATTTTGAAATACTTGAGCGGATGTCGCCTCGGCGCATTTGCTTTGATGAAAGGAAAAATCATGCCAATCACCGAGATCCTTCAAAAAAATGCGGATTTTTATCCCAATGACGTCAGTCTTGTGGAGATCAATCCCCAACTGGAAAACCAAAGCCGCATGACGTGGCGCGAGTACAGTCTGATCGAGTCCAACCCCAACGAGGCTTACCGCCGCGAGATCACTTGGGGCGAGTTCAACAAAAAGGCCAACCGCTTCGCCAACCTTTTGCTCACTCGCGGTGTCAAAAAGGGCGACAAGGTGGCGATCCTTCTGATGAACTGCATCGAGTGGCTGCCCATCTATTTCGGTATCCTCAAAACGGGTGCCATGGCGGTGCCGCTCAACTACCGCTATGCCGCCGACGAGATCAAATATTGCCTTGATCTTTCGGATTCGGATTTTATCGTCTTCGGTCCCGAGTTTACGGGGCGCGTGGAGCAGATCTGCCATCGCGTAAAGCGCATCAAAACTTGGCTTTACGTCGGTGAGGACTGTCCCACCTTTGCCGAAAGTTACGACAGCTTGGTCTCCTACTGCTCCTCCAAGAGCCCCCAGATCAAGCTCACCGACGACGATGATGCCGCCATCTACTTCTCCTCGGGTACCACGGGCTTCCCCAAAGCCATCATACATAAGCACCGCAGCTTGGTTCACTCGGCTATGGTCGAGCAGAATCACCATTCCCAGACCAAGGACGATGTGTTCCTCTGCATCCCTCCGCTGTACCATACGGGCGCGAAGATGCACTGGTTCGGTAGTTTCCTTGTGGGCGGCAAGGCGGTCATTCTCAAGGGCATCAAGCCCGAATGGATTCTCAAGACCGCGTCGGAGGAAAAATGCTCCATCGTGTGGCTGCTGGTGCCGTGGGCGCAGGATATTTTGGATGCCCTGGAACGCGGCGATCTCAAGCTGTCGGACTATGACCTCTCGCGCTGGCGCTTGATGCACATCGGCGCACAGCCCGTCCCCCCCAGCCTCATCCGTCGCTGGAAACAGGTCTTCCCCAACCATGCGTATGATACCAACTACGGTCTTTCCGAGTCCATCGGTCCCGGCTGTGTTCACCTCGGTGTTGAAAATGAGCACAAGGTGGGTGCCATCGGCAAGGCGGGCTTTGGCTGGCAGACCAAGATCGTGGACGAGAACGGCGAGACGGTTGCTCGCGGCGAGGTCGGTGAGCTGGCTGTCAAGGGCCCCGGTGTCATGACTGCGTACTATAAGGACGAAAAGGCCACCGCCGAAGTGCTCAAGGGCGATTGGCTGTTCACGGGCGATATGGCACAGGAAGATGAGGACGGCTTCATCTTCTTGGTCGACCGTAAAAAAGACGTTATTATTTCGGGCGGAGAGAACCTGTATCCCGTCCAGATCGAAGATTTCTTGCGTAAGAACGACAGCATCAGCGATGTGGCTGTCATCGGTCTTCCCGATGCTCGTTTGGGCGAGATCGCAACGGCGATCATCCAAGTTAAGGAAGGCATGACGCTCACCGAGGAGGATGTTAATGACTTCTGTCTTGATCTTCCTCGCTACAAGCGCCCGCGTAAGATCATCTTTGCCGAGGTGCCTCGAAATCCCACAGGTAAGATCGAAAAGCCCAAGCTTCGCTCCATTTATTGCGGCGAGAGCGTTGTGGCTCAGCAGAACGAGATCAAGTAATGCGCCTGCGGGCGCGGGGTGGTCGCTTTTTTGAAAAAAAGCTCCGCAAAAAACTTTTGATCCGCGCCCTTGCGGTAGTTTGAGCGAACATAGCGACCCGCCGAACAGTGCATTATGTATGCGCTAACTATACCAAGGGCGCGGATCAAAAGTTTTTGCGGAGTTTTTTTCAAAAGAGCGACAGACATTTCTGCGAAATGTCCCCCGCCCGTGGGCGGCGTGTCTATTATTTAATATAAGGAGAAAGTCATGAAAAAATTAATGCTTGGAAATGCTGCGGTGGCGCAGGGAGCTTATGAGGCGGGCGTTAGAGTTGTCGCTTCCTATCCCGGTACGCCCAGCACCGAGATCACGGAGAACATCGTCAAGTATGACGAGATCTATGCCGAGTGGGCACCCAACGAGAAGGTGGCGGCCGAGGTTGCCATCGGAGCCTCTATCGGCGGTGCGAGAAGTATGTCTTGCATGAAGCACGTTGGCTTGAACGTGATGGCCGACCCGGTTTTCACGGTCAGCTATACGGGTGTAAACGGCGGTCTTGTCTTCTGCGTGGCGGATGACCCGGGAATGCATTCCTCTCAGAACGAGCAGGATTCCCGTCACTATGCCAAGGCGGCGAAGATCCCCATGCTGGAGCCGTCGGATTCGTCGGAGTGCAAGGAATTTACCAAGCTGGCATATGAGCTGTCGGAGCAGTTTGACACACCCATGTTTTTGCGTCTGTCCACCCGTGTTTCCCACTCCCAGAGCCTTGTGGAGATCGGTGAGCGCAAGGGCGACGAGCTGAAGGACTACGAAAAGAACATCGGTAAGTATGTTATGATGCCTGCCAACGCGGTCAAGCGCCACGTTGAGGTGGAGAAGAGAACCGCCGCTCTTTGCGAATACGCAGAGAACTGTGCGGTCAATACCGTGGAAGACAACGGCGCAAAGGTCGGTGTGATCACGTCGGGAATCTCCCATATGTACGCACACGAGGCACTGGGCGACAGAGTGAACTACCTGAAGCTGGGCATGGTCTGGCCGCTTCCCGAAAAGCTGATCCGCGACTTTGCCGAGGGGCTGGAGCGCGTTTATGTGATCGAGGAGCTTGACCCCGTGATCGAGGAGCACTGCCGTGCGCTCGGTCTGCCTGTTATCGGCAAGGAGGTCTTCACGCTTTTGGGCGAGTATACCCCCGCGATGATCGCCAAGGCGGTATTTGGAGAGGAGCCTGCCCCCTTCTCGGCGGCACAGGAGAGCATTCCCAACCGTCCTCCCGTTCTCTGCGCGGGCTGTCCTCACAGAGGTACCTTCTACGTTCTCAAGAAGCTGGGACTGACGGTCAGCGGCGATATCGGCTGCTATACCCTCGGTGCCGTAGCACCCTTGGCATCGGTGGATACCACCATCTGTATGGGAGCCTCGGTCAGTGCGGCGCTCGGTATGGCAAAGGCTCGCGGCAGTGAGTTTAACAAGAAGCTGGTCTCTGTGATCGGAGATTCCACCTTTATGCACTCGGGTATTACGGGTCTTGTGGATATCGTATACAATAAGGGGGCCAATACGGTTATTATCTTGGACAACTCCATCACGGGTATGACGGGTCACCAGGACAATCCCACCACGGGACGCACCATTCGCGGCGAGGCGACCAAGCAGGTCGATCTTGAGGCACTTTGCCATGCGATCGGTGTGGATCATGTTGTCATTGCCGATCCCTTTGACGTAAAGAATTTCGAAAAGGTCGTCAAGACCGAGGTGGAGCGTGACGAGCCTTCGGTTATCATCGCACAGCGCCCCTGCGCTCTCTTGAAGACCGTCAAATACAGCGGTCACTGCGAGGTCACGGACAAGTGCCGCAACTGTAAGATGTGCATGAAGCTGGGATGCCCCGCCATTACCTCGGACGAGAAGGGCGTACATATCGACCCCAACCAGTGCAACGGCTGTGGACTGTGTGTAAATGTGTGCCCCTTCGGCGCCATTGAGAAACATTCGTAAGGAGGACGTGACCATGGCACAAACAAAGAAAATTATGATCGTCGGCGTAGGCGGGCAGGGAACTCTGTTGGCCAGCCGCATATTGGGCAACACCGTCATCGGTGAGGGCTATGATGTTAAGGTTTCCGAGGTTCACGGCATGAGTCAGCGCGGCGGAAGCGTCGTGACCTATGTGAAATACGGCGAGAAGGTTTGGTCGCCCATCATCGACCGCGGCGAGGCGGACTTGATCCTTGCGTTTGAGATGCTGGAGGCCTATCGCGCCTTGCCGTACCTCAAGGTGGGCGGAAAGATGATCGCCAACACCCAAGAGATGTCCCCCATGCCCGTCATCACGGGCGCTGCCAAGTATCCCGAGGAGATCGGAGCCAAGCTGACAGCCGCCGCTGACGTGACGCTGGTGGACGCACTTTCCTTGGCAAAAGAGGCAGGAAATATCAAAGCGGTCAACGTCGTTCTCATCGGACTTGCCGCCAAGAATACTGATATTCCCTACGAAAAATGGGTCGAGTCCATCAAGAAGACTGTGCCCGAAAAATTCCTTGAAGTCAATCTCAAAGCATTTGATTTGGGATATAATCACTAAGCTCGTGGGGCGCCTGCGGGCGCGGGGAGGTCGCTTTTTGAAAAAAGCTCCGCAAAAACTTTTGTTCCGCGCCCTTTTGGTAGTTTGTGCGAACATAGCAATCCCCCATAGGGTGCAGTATGTTCGCTCAAGCTTCAGCAAGGGCGCGGAACAAAAGTTTTTTGCGGAGCTTTTTTTCAAAAAAGCGACCTCCCCCCGCGCCCGCAGGCGCCCCCACGGCAAATTATAAAAAAGAAAGGACTGATCCCCATGGCATTTTATCAAAAAGAAATCGAATGTATGCCTCGCGAGGAGTTGCGCAAGTTGCAGGACGAGCGCCTCTGCTGGCAGGTAAACCGTATGTATGAGCGCGTGGAGCTGTTCCGCCGCCGCATGGATGAGTTGGGACTCAAGCCATCGGATATCAAGGGCGTTGACGATCTCCACAAGTTGCCTTTTTCCTACAAGCAGGATCTTCGCGACTACTATCCTTACGGGCTGTTTGCCGAGCCGATGGAAAACATCGTGCGCGTTCATGCGTCCTCGGGTACTACGGGCAAGAAGATCGTTGTCGGCTACACCCGCAAGGATTTGGAGGACTGGGCTGACGGCGTGGCAAGAATGATGATCGCCGTGGGCGAGGGCAAGGATTCCTTCGCGCAGGTGTCTTACGGCTACGGTCTGTTCACGGGCGGTCTTGGTGCACACGGCGGTGCGGAGAAGATCGGTGCGACCGTCATCCCCACCTCGGCGGGTAACACTCAACTTCAGATCCAGACCATGATCGACTTTGGAACCACGGTGCTGTTCTGTACCCCCTCTTACGCGCTGTATCTTGGCGAGACGGTAGAGGAAATGGGCGTCAAGGATCAGCTTTCTCTGCGCGCAGGTATCTTCGGTGCCGAGCCTTGGACAGAGGATATGCGCCGCGCCATTGAGGATAAGCTGGGACTCAAAGCCTACGATATCTACGGACTTTCCGAGATCATGGGTCCCGGTGTCAGCGGTGAGTGCGAGTATCAGTGCGGAATGCACGTTTGGGAGGATATGTTCATCCCCGAGATCATCGATCCCGAGACGCTGGAGGTGCTTCCTTACGGCGAGAAGGGTGAGCTGGTCTTTACCACCATCACCAAGGAGGGCTTCCCCCTCATCCGTTACCGCACCCGTGACATCTGCTCGCTCAATGCCGAGCCCTGTAAGTGCGGACGTACCCACATCCGTATGGCGAAGCCCACGGGACGAAGCGACGATATGCTGATCATCCGCGGCGTCAATGTTTTCCCGTCTCAGGTGGAAGAGGTACTGATCAAGTTCGGTACGGAAGCGGGCATCACCCCCAACTACCAGATCATCGTCGATCGCGTCAACAACAATGACACCTTTGACGTTATGGTCGAGATGAGCGAGGCACTGTTTGCCGATGATGTTAAGTCCATTGAGACGGTCGAGAAGAAACTTACCGATCAGCTCCGCTCCATGCTGGGCATCGGTGCCAAGGTGCATCTTGTCAATCCCAAGTCGATCACTCGAAGCGAAGGCAAGGCCAAGCGCGTGATCGATAAGCGTAAACTTTCATAAGGAGGAACTGTCATGCTTGTAAAACAGCTTTCTGTATTTTTGGAGAATAAGCCCGGCAAACTGTCGGCAGTCATCAACCTTTTGGCTGACCATCATGTCAACCTCAGCGCCCTGTCGCTGGCCGATACCTCCAACTTCGGCGTTCTGCGTTTGATCGCGGATAAGCCCGAGGCGGCGATCGATGCTCTCCGTGAGGCAGGGATCGTAGCCAAGAGCACCGATGTGCTGGCGGTTGCCATCGACGACACCCCCGGCTCGCTGACCCATGTCCTTGACCTGTTGGCAGGGGAGAACATTTCCATCGAGTATATGTACGCGTTCAGCGCCAAGCAGGAGAACAAGGCACTGATGGTATTCAAGGTAGACGCACTGGAAAAGGCAGAGTCGCTTTTGAGAGCGAACGGCTTCACCGCCCCCGGTAACTGAGTGTCCAAAGGAGGTGCGAGGTCTTTCGGCATCGACCGCCCGTTGAAAACGGACAAAGCGCGGATGCCCAATGCTTCCGACTGTGCCTCCCGCAATGTCAAACCTATCCGATCCCGCCTATACTTAAAGTAGGGCGGGATCTTTTTTGACCCGTCCAACTGAAAGGATAGGTCTTTTTTATGATAGATATTATTTTCGGCATTTTGCTCCCGCTTTTGGGAACGTCCTTTGGTGCCGCCTGCGTCTTCTTTATGCACGGCGACATGAACCGACGGGTGCAAAGTGCGCTTTCCGGTTTTGCCGCGGGCATCATGGTGGCCGCCTCGGTGTGGAGTCTGCTGATCCCCGCCATTGCGCGATCGGAGCGAATGGGACGGCTTTCGTTTCTCCCCGCCGCGCTGGGTTTGTTTGGCGGAATGCTGTTTTTGCTGATCCTCGATATTTTGATCCCGGGGCTGTACACCGCGGGGGAAAAGAACGGCGGCTCGTCCATGCTGGTGGCGGCGGTCACACTCCACAACCTTCCCGAGGGCATGGCGGTGGGGGCAGTGTTCGCGGGGCTTTTGGCGGGAGAGCAGGGAATCACGCTTCCCGGCGCACTGGCGTTGTCTTTCGGCATTGCCATTCAAAATTTTCCCGAAGGGGCGATCATATCCATGCCGCAATACAGTCGGGGAGTTTCCCGCGGACGGGCATTTTATCGCGGTGTTCTGTCGGGGATCGTGGAGCCGATCGGCGCGGCGCTGACCGTTTTGGCGGCGGGGATCATTGTACCTGCTTTGCCCTTTCTTCTCAGCTTTGCTGCGGGGGCGATGCTGTATGTGGTGGTGGAGGAGCTGATTCCCGAGGTGACCTCCTCGGGGCATTCTTATGTTGGGAATGTGATGTTCGCGGTGGGGTTTTCGCTCATGATGGCATTGGATGTGGCATTGGGGTAGAGGTGAGCGGTGTTCGCCCACGGTGTTCAAAGAACACTTCTACAAAAAGGAGGACAGAGATTTTTTCGTCTCTGTCCTTTTTTCAATGCCTTTTATCCCAGTCCATACACAGATGTCACGGGATCCCGAAATACAGCAAGCTGCGGTGTGGCAAAAGTGAACAGAACAAAAAGCCCCCCCACAACGCAGAGGATACCGAAGGCAAGCTTCGGAGAGCGGCAAGGCGTTGTTCCATTGTTAAATTGGCGCGTTTCGTAAATATATGCGATAGCTCCCGCAATGAAAAAGATCGCGATGTTGATCCAGTCGGGAGACTGACCGAGCACACCGTTGTAGGTGTAAAACAATACGGGAATCAGCAAAATCCCCAAAAGTGTCCCCCTGACCTTAACACACCAAAATTCCTCTCTGTCACGGAAGAAAAAGGACTGCACGACGGCAAAAAAGAACATCGGCCAAAAGAGCAGCTTCATGTGCTCCCATGTGGATTCATTCACCCCCGAAAACGGCGCGATCAACACAAATTCGCCCGTCCAATCATATAAAAAATGAAGAAGAGTCCCCGCCAGCGAGGTCACCGCATAGCCCATCAGTTGCCAAAGTCCGATCGATCGTTTCATAAGTCTTACCTCGAATCTTTATTTGTATAAAGTATATTCGGAGACGGAGGGAGCTATGCCTTGGTTTTCTTGGCGGCGTTCGAATAATTTCCCTCCGTTGCGGCAAAGATTAACCATGGCGGTTTTATGCCGACGGCGAAGCTTTATGCAGGTATCCCCAAAACATGAAAAAATTTCACCCCCAAACCATGTGACCTTTATGCGCCGTCGTTCGTTTGGATTAACGGGAGGGATAAAGTTGAGATTGTCCGATGACGGAAAAAAACGACTTGAGACTGCATATGACCAATATGCCGACATGATGTACCGAATCGCTCTTTCGCATATGGCAAGGCGCGAGGATGCCGAGGATGCTGTGCACGATGCCTTTATCAAATATGCGGAAGGCGCCCCTCGGTTCTCCGACAGCGACCATGAGCGCGCGTGGCTGATCCGAGTGACGGTGAACCGTTGCCGTGATCTGTTGCGAAGGCGGAGGATTCGGCACTATGTGACATTTGACGAGATCGAAGAGCTGTCCGCAGAGGACGAAGCGGCGCCGTGGAGCGGGGTTCTCGCCACCGTGGCCGCGCTTCCCGATAAGTACAAAAGTGTGATCGGGCTCTATTATTTGGAGGGCTATTCGGTGGACAAATGCGCGTCCATTCTCGGACTTTCCGAATCGGCAGTCAAAATGCGTCTTTCCAGAGGCAGACAAATGCTGAAAAAAACCATAGAAAAGGAGGGGAACCATGTTCGATGATCAACAGATCCAAACATATCGAAATATCAAAGTGCCGTCCGAGCTGAAGGCAAGGATCCTTGACGGTTGTGAGTGTCGCGAGGTACGCAAGATAGGTGGGGCGTTCTCGCAGAGACGGTGGCTTCGGTCGCTTGCGACGGTGGCCGCGTGTTTTGCACTTGCCGTTGCGATCTTTGCTGTGACAAGAACGGAGCCGCAGGCGGTCGTATCTTACGGCGGCACGATCCTTTCCCAAGAGAAAATTGCCGTCAACGATATTCCTCCCTCTGCGGAAGCAGGGTCTCGACTTGTCGCCCCCGAGGGGATCCCATTGGCGATCCGAACGAGCCGTTTGACTGAAATATCGGTGTCCGACGGGAGTCTGTACCGCATCAGTGATGATGGGGAGCAGGTGCTTTCCTTGGGACAGCACACGGATATTTCCGAGGATGCGGTCATTTGGTGGGTGATTGATCCTACCGCTTCGCGGTGCGAGTTTTCGCTTGTCGAGGGTAGGGTGAGGACGGTGTATGTTCTTGAGTGGGATTCGAGTACTTCAAGGGGGATGATGGTGATGGAATGAAGGAGGGGGGAGTGGTTGGGCGGTGGTTGGGAATATGGAATATGGAGATGATGTTGTGTGCTAAACCTTCGCTGGGTGGTGTTCCTTCTTTGCTGGTCCAAAGAAGGAACCGAAGAAACGACCTCTTTAGCACAGCCGATTGCTGCACAGCCCGATTCACGTTTTCTCTGTCCCTCGTTTTACGTTGGATCGCTAGAGGAGG
>JAZSPB010000011.1:0-16919 GCA_045537235.1 Eubacteriales bacterium | reverse complement strand
GAGGTCGCTTTTTTGAAAAAAAGCTCCGCAAAAAACTTTTCTAATGTGCCCTTTTGGAAGTTTGTGCGAACATAGCAAAACCCCAATGGGGGCAGTATGTTCGCTCAAATTTCGCAAGGGCACATTAGAAAAGTTTTTGCGGAGCTTTTTTCAAAAAGTGACCTCCCAGCGCCCGCAGGCGCCCGTCGAGGCAAAGCTGAATTTTCAAAAAACTATTTACTTTATGGGGAAAATTCGCTATAATAAAGGTAGTGCCGATTGGCAAGATTTATATTCTATATGGAAAGAAGGATATATCATGATCTATTCTTGGCTTTGCTCCTCCCAACAGAAGATTTTTTTTGATGACACCGCACCGCAGCGGGAATATTCACACGCATCGGTTATGAGAAACGAACCGTTTTCGATTCAGCTCGCTTACCGCACCGATGCCGAAACACAATTTCAGTTGGTAAGTGTCCGTGCTGAGGTATTGGACAAGCAGGCTCCGATAGCGGCCTATGAAGTAAAAAATGTACCCGTGATCCATGTCACTCCCGCCAAACCTGACGTACATAACGAGGCAAGAGGTCCCGGACTGTATCCCGACATGTTGGTTCCACGCCATGCCGCGCCGACCGTTGTTAAGACCAAGGAGAACAAGCCCCATTATTACGATGCGGAAAACCGTGCACTTCTCAATGCCAGTTGTGACAGCACCAAGTCGGTCTGGTTCACCTTCAATGAGGACGGTGCCGAACTGGAAGCGGGCGACTATACCTTGCGCCTGTCGGTGATCTCACTCGGAAACGGAGAGGTACAGACCTCGCACGACTTTACCTTGACCCTCATCGACGCACTTCTGCCGAAATCCGAGTTGATCTATACCAACTGGTTTCATAATGACTGCCTTGCTGACATCTACGATTTGGAGCTTTACTCCGACGAGTATTTTGAAGTCTTTGAGAAATTTGTCCGCAATGCCGCCCGTCACGGCATGAATACCCTTCTTTTGCCCACCTTCACACCGCCGCTTGACACCATGGTCGGAGAGGTGAGAAAAAATGCCCAGCTTGTCAAGGTCATGCTGAAAAACGGTCATTACGAATTCGACATGAGCCTGCTTGACCGCTACATCACCGTATCTCTTGATGCCGGCATAGAGCTGTTTGAACACACCCATATGTACAGCCAATGGGGCGCCACCCATGCCCCCGCAATCTATGCCGAGGAAAACGGTACCGAACGCCGCATCTTCGGCTGGGATACCAAGGCCGACAGCGACGAATACCGCGAATTTCTCCGTGCTTACATGGAGGCCTTCCTAGCCTATACCCAATGTCGCGGCATCGATGATAAAATTATTTACCACGTTTCTGATGAGCCTCATGCTTATTGCGAAGAAAGCTATGCCTCGGCCGCAAACTACTTCCACTCTCTCGTGGGCGACCGCCCCGTCATGGACGCGCTTTCCCATGTAGAATATTATCAAAAGGGATTGGTCAGACTCCCCGTCGCCTCGATCTGCTATGCCAACGACTTTGCCCAAGCCAATGCCCCGATGCTGCTGTACTACACGGGCGGTTATTACAATAGCTGCAAGTTGGAAAACTGCACCAACCGTCTGATCACCACCAAGCCTTACCGCACAAGAATCCTCGGCGCCCAGCTCTATCGTTACCATGCCCTCGGCTTCCTGCACTGGGGTTATAACTACTACTACGATCTCTTGAGCCACGGTCTCAGTGACCCCAAGGTCGATCCTTGCTGCTTCAAGCAAAAGCCGGGAGCCTCCTATTTGGTCTACCCCGGAGAGCACCGAGAGGTCTATCCCTCGCTCCGCGAAAAGCTGATGTGCGAAGCGATCTGCGACTATCGCGCCCTCATGCTTCTGGAAAGTCTTGCGGGCAGAGAGAGCACTGAAAAGCTCTGCGACACCTTCTTCGGTGAGCGCATGACCGACACCACCATTCCCAACTCCTGCGAGCAAATGCTTTCCTTCCGCGAAGCAATCAACGAAGAGATCGCCGCGCACCTAAAATAAGACAAACCCCTTGATTTTTTGCCTTATCCGAGGTATAATAAGATCAGAATGAATTTTATCCGAAAGGATCACCGATAATGTCTCAAACCATGCTTAATTTTACCGTAGGTCCCGTGACCGTTCCCGAGCACATCCGTGCCATGGGAAGCGATCCGATCCCCTATTTCCGCACCGCAGAATTCTCCGCACTCATGGCAGAGAACGAGACAATGCTGAAGCAACTTGTCCACGCGCCCCATGATGCTCGCGCTGTTTTTCTGACGGGCTCGGGTACCTTTGCCATGGAAGCTTCTGTCGCCAATCTACTTACCGCGCGTGACCGAATTCTTGTGGTCAACGGCGGAAGCTTTGGCGCACGCTTTTCGCAACTTTGCGACATTTACGGACTCAACCACACCGACATCCTTCTCCCCGTCGGTCTCGCGCTTCATGCCGAGCATTTGGCACCATATGCAGGCAAAGGATACACCGCGCTTTTGGTCAATCTGCATGAGACTTCCACGGGTGTTCTTTACAACCTCGACCTCATAGCCGATTTCTGTCACCGAGAGGGACTGCTCCTCATTGTCGATGCCATCAGCGCCTTTCTTGCCGATGAGATCGATATGAGCCGTTCCGACATCGATGCCTTAATCACCAGCTCACAAAAAGCATTGGCCTTGGCACCGGGACTTTCTATGATGGTCATGAGCCAACGCGCCCTTGACCGCATCTCGGAAAATCAAGTGCAAAGTCTCTATCTTGATCTGAAAGATGCCCTTCGAAATATGGAGCGTGGGCAGACTCCCTTCACCCCCGCAGTGGGACTTCTGATCCAACTTCACCGCAGATTTTCGGACATCACCGAACTCGGCATCGAAGCAGAACGCGCCAAGATCCGCGCCCTCGCGGAGGATTTTCGTGCACGGATCGCCGCCTCTGAGCTGCCCTTCGTCCCCTTCCCCGAAACACCGTCCAATGCGGTCACTGCACTTCGCGTCACCTGTCAAACCTCGGCACACCGCATTTTTGAAATACTCAAAGATCAATACGGGATCTGGATCTGTCCCAACGGCGGCGAGCTTCGTGACTCGGTCTTCCGCGTAGGGCATTTGGGCGCCCTTACCACAGCAGACAATGAAACCTTGGTGACCGCCTTTGCCGACTGCATAAGAAAGGGGCTGATCCAATGAAAGCACTGATTCTTGCCGCAGGTCGCGGAACACGCATCAGCCGCTATTTGGGCGGCAATCCCAAGTGTACCGTCAATATTGGCGGCACCTCACTCATCCGCTACACCGTAGAGCTGTTGCAAAGCTTCGGTATCACCGAGATCGGTGTTGTCCTCGGCTACCGCAAAGAGATCATTCGTCAAGAGCTTGACGGATACGGTATCCGTTTCTTCGAGAATCCCTTTTTCGACGTAACCAACAGCATCGCCTCCGCGTGGTTCTCGCGAGAATTTCTCACGGATGACGATCTTCTCATCATGAACGGGGATGTCTACCTTGACCGGGAGCTGTTGCCCCACATCTTGGGTGCCGCCCCCGAGCGCACTCCGCTTCTGTTTGCCGACGAAACGCGTAAAGAGGAAGCCGATTACAAATTCTGCTATGAAAACGGCATCCTTCTCAAATACGGAAAGGAGCTGTGCGGCAACGACATCACGGGCGAATACATCGGCGTGGCTCGCCTGTCCCACACCTACCTTCCCCAATTCCGCCAAAAGCTATTGTCCATGATCGACGAACAAAAGCATAGCGTATGGTGGGAAAATGTGCTGTACGAGCTGTCCCACGAATCCGCCGTCTATGTGGAAAGCACCGAGGGAAAATTCTGGGCAGAGGTCGATTATGTGGAGGACTATGAACGCATCCTCTCTCATCGCGGATTCTCCCTTTCCGAAATTCTTCCCAAACTCAATCCGTGAGGTCTTTTATGAAAAACTATCCATACCTGCTTTTTGACCTCGACGGCACACTGACCGACCCCGGAGAGGGTATCACCAATTCGGTGGTCTACGCACTTGAAAAATTCGGCATTCATGTATCCGATAAGACCACGCTCTATTCCTTCATCGGGCCACCGCTTGTGCAGTCCTTCATGAATTTCTACGGTTTTTCGCACGACGACGCCAATCGCGCCGTCGAATGCTACCGAGAGTATTTTCGTGACCGAGGCATTTTTGAAAACGTCCCCTATGACGGTATCCGTGAGGTCTTGGAAACGCTCAAAACAGCGGGCAAAACACTGATCGTGGCTACCTCAAAGCCCGAGCCCTTCGCTCGCCGCATCATCGAGCACTTCGGTCTCGCACCTTATTTTACCTATGTCGCGGGAGCCGGCTTTGACGAGACGCGCTCCGAGAAGTGGGACGTGATCGAATATGCACTCTCCACAATGGATATCACCGACCGCAATCAAGCCATCATGATCGGTGACCGAAAACACGATATCATCGGTGCTAAGAAGACCGGACTCGCCTCCGTGGGAGTGCTTTGGGGTTATGGAAATCGTGAAGAGCTGACCGCCGCCGGTGCCGATGTCATTCTTGAGCATCCGAAGGAGCTAATTTCCCTTTTTTGACCGCCTGCGGGCGGGGGAGGTCGCTTTTTTGAAAAAAAGCTCCGCAAAAAACTTTTCTCGCACGCTCTTATTGGGGGGCGAACATAGCGACTCTTTGGGAAAGAATGTTCGCGTATTTAGCTTGAGCGTAGATCAAAGGTTTTTGCGAAGCTTTTTAGAGGGATCTTTTTACCACTTATACTTGGGATTATAATAGGGGGTTCCTATAAATCCCACCTGGCGGAAATCGTCGGGGTTATTCCGAATAATATAATCGATATACGAAGCCACCATCTTGGCAGTTAATAGGTAACCGTTCGCACTCATGTGCCCGTCAAGATAGAAATTGCGACGGAATTCCTCATCGTAGACCGGCGCATAGCGGTTGAAGTCGATCACATAGGTAAAGGGAAAGACCTCTGCAATCTTGTGAAGCAAGTCTGCGTGTGCTGCGGAAAGCTGTTCATCCTTTCTTCCGCGCGGCATAGTCATCAGGAAGATTCGGGACTTGGGCGAGATCTCACGCACACGGCTGATGATCTGCATATAATAGCCTGCAAAAGTCGGCTTGTTATTGCGCCAATCCTCAAGGTCACCGTCCTCCACACATCCCAACTCCATCTTCTGATTGTGGATGTCATTGACTCCCAGCGCAATAATATAGCCCTGACAAGCCAAAGCAGGATCCCAAAAGCCCTTTTCCTCGGCAAAGCTCTCCATATACCACTTGGCCGTCATACCGCCGCGAGAAAAGTTGTAGACCTTCATTCCGGCCATGCGCGCCAAATATTGACCCCAAGAATACTCAAAATAATCATGGTACCCTGCCTTTTGCGTTTCTTCGTTGTACGATTGAAGCTCACCCGAGGAAAGACTATCTCCGATGCATGCCATCGTACGGAAAATACCGCAAAAACCACCGTCATTCACCAAACGGTCGAGCGGCTTTTCGTTGGGATCTGCATAAAACTGTTTGATATCCATTTTTCAATTCTCCTTTATCCCTGTTCTCTGTTCGAAACGATCTCAATCCCCTTCCCCTTAACGGCCGACGGCGGAATGCCGAAATTTCGGCGGTAAACGGTACTGAAATAGTTTTGATCGCTGAATCCCATTAAAAAGGCAACCTCTTTGACACTGCGCCCACTCTCCAAAAGCTGTTTGGCATGGCGCATTCGAAGACTTTCATAAAAATTCATCATGCCTCGCCCCGTGTATCGAAGGAACAGCTTCTGCATGGTCGATACACTCATACCGCAATGAGCGGCGATCTCCTTAGCGGAAAGGCGCTTTGCCAGATATCGATGCATCACCGCCACAGCCGCTGAATAGAGATCCGCTCGCTTGTCCTGCTCGGCAGCGGGATATGCCTCCTCACGGCTCAAAAGCCCCAGAAGATAATTTTCCAAACGATTGACCACACTCTGCACAGCCGCCGCACACGACTCATCCACCATGCGCGACAAAAGGATACCGTCGGTCACAAACAGCTTGCGAAGCTCGCGAACCAACTCCACAATGGTATCCGAAGACGGGAAAGTGCATACATGGTGGGTATCCATATGCAAATGATCTGCCGTAAAGGAAACGATAACAAATCGCAATGGCTCATCACCATCATTCCAAATGCGGTGAAATTCCATGGGAGGATGAAAGATCATCTGTCCCTCCCCCAGCCGATAGACCGATTCACCGGCCGTAATACCCGCTCTTCCCTTGATCACAAAGGCACATTCCCAAAAATCGTGCATCTCTCCATCGTAAAAAAAACCGACGGGTCTAATGTCCACATATGCCGAACAAAATGCTGTGATCCTAAGGATCGGTTGAATTTTACACAAAGGATATTGCCTAACTTCCATTTTCCCCTCGCAATTATGCAAAATCAAAGAAATTATACCCAAAAGTCTATTTACTTTGATTTTTATATCTTATATAATGATATCACAAAAGGATTTTTGTGTCAACTAAATTTAAAAAAATTCTCGGCACAAAAGGAAGGATGATATTATGAAAAAAGTAAGTTTTATCGTACTCGGTGCGGGACAGCGCGGAAATGCCTATTCCAAATATGCCGCCACCAATCCCGATCGCATGGAGATCGTCGGTGTAGCAGAGCCAATCGATGAACGCCGAAACGCTTTTCGCGAGAAATATAATATTCCCGAAGAAAACTGTGCCCTCGATTGGAAGGAGCTTTTGGCGCGCCCCAAAATGGCCGACTGCGCCATCATTTCCATGCAGGATCAAATGCACTATGAACCCGCCATGAAAGCCATTGAGCTGGGATACCACCTGCTTCTCGAAAAGCCCATGGCAACCACCCCCGAGGAATGCATGGCCATTGCACGCGCCGCCGAGAAAAAGGGTGTTCACGTCATCGTGTGCCACGTTCTTCGCTACGCACCCTTCTATACCGCCCTCAAAACACTGCTTGACAACGGACGCATCGGCAAGGTTATGAACATCATACATACCGAGGGCGTAGGCAATGTCCACCAAAGCCACAGCTTTGTACGCGGCAATTGGCACAATGAGGCAGACAGCGCCCCCATGCTTTTGGCCAAGTCCTGCCATGATCTTGACATTCTCCAATGGCTGATCGGCAAGGATTTCCGCCGCATCCAGTCCTTCGGCACACTGTCTCACTTCTGCGCCGCCAACCGCCCCGAGGGTGCACCCGACCGTTGTATCGACGGTTGCCCCCATGCCGACACCTGCTTCTACAATGCCATCAGACTCTACTACGATAACAAAACCAACTCTTGGTTCCGCACCGCCGCTACCAATACCACTGTCAATCCCCCGGATGAAGTAGTAGAAAAGGCACTTCGCGAAAGCGACTACGGGCGTTGTGTCTATGCCATGGACAACGATGTGGTCGACCACCAGACAGTCAACATTGAATTCGAGGACGATGTGCTTGTCACCTTCACCATGAGCGCCTTCAACCAAGGCGGTCGAAGCATTCGCGTTATGGGAACCAAAGGCGAGATCTCGGGCGATCCTTCTAACGGCATCTTCCGCATCTACGACTTTGGCACCCGGGAAACGGTCGAAGAATCCTGCTATGACATCGCCATGGACGAAAATATCACAGGCGGTCACGGCGGTGGCGACAGCCGTACCATCAAATCTTTCTGTGACCTGATTGCCGACGGCACCGTCACCAAATCCATCTGCTCGGCCATGATCTCGGCACAAAACCATGTTGCCGTCTTCGCCGCCGAAAAATCCCGCCGAACGGGAACGGTAGTAGATGTTCAAAAATATCAGAATCAACTTTAAAAAATAAGGCTCTGTCACTTCAAATGACTGAATTTTGGAAAGAAATTCGGACAAATTGGGGGGCGATTGTAACGTACAACCTCCGTAGTGGGCGACCTTCGGTCGTCCGAAAATGAACGGTCATCGTTGGCTCGAGACGGACGCGCAATGCGCGCCCCTACGGGTTCCGAGGAACGGTTATATCTCTGCGTAGCCATCTCAAACGCACCGATAAATCAAAACTTGAAAAAATCAACTATTTATTGTGACATAACCAAAAATAAAAATAAAAATAAAAATAAAAAAAGAAAGAAAAAGAGGTAATCCAATGGAAATCATCGTATGCAAAAATTATGAAGAAATTTCGGCCAAGGGCGCCGAGATCCTGGCAGGACAAATCAAAGTAAAGCCTGACTCGGTGCTGGGACTTGCCACCGGTAACTCCCCCATCGGCATCTACGAGCGTCTTTGCCTGATGCACAGCGCAGGTGCCCTCGACTTCTCCCAAATCAAGACCTTCAATCTCGATGAGTACCTTCCCATCGAGCCCTCCGACCCCAACAGCTATGCCGCTTTCATGCATGAGCATCTTTGGGACAAGGTCAATATCTGCCCCGAAAATTGCCATATTCCTGCGGGCAACATCGAGCTTTCCGCAGCCGAGGATATGTGCCGTCAATACGACGAGCAGATCACCGAGGCAGGCGGCATTGACCTTCAGCTTCTCGGCATCGGTCGTAACGGGCATATCGGCTTCAACGAGCCGGCAGACAAGCTGACCGTCGGAACCCACGTCACCGCCCTCACCGAAAGCACGGTGGAAGCCAACTCTGTGCTGTTCCCCTCCCCCGAAATGATGCCTCGTCACGCAGTCACCATGGGCATGGGAGTCATTCGCAACGCCAAAAAGATCCTTCTGGTCGCTAACGGAAAAAGCAAGCATGAGGCGCTCAAGGGTCTGATTGACGACAGCATCACCACCGCACTCCCCGCATCGCTCTTAAAGCTCCATCCTGATGTGATTGTCCTTTGCGATGAAGAAGCCTACTATGGATAATCTCGTCCTCAAAAACGCCCTTGTGAGCGGTCGGCTGATCGATATCACCATCGATTGCCAAACGGGAAAGATCATCTCATTAGCCAAAACCGACGAGGCAGGACGTGATATGAAAGGAGCCGAGATCATCCCCGGCTTTGTAGATATCCATTCCCACGGTTGCATGGGATATGACACTATGGACGGCGACAAACTGCCCGAAATGTCAAACTATTTAGCATCCCAAGGCACAACTACTTGGTGTCCCACAACCATGACCGCCTCGGTGGAAGAGATCCGTGCGGTTGTTTGTCAATCCGTCATGCCGACCGGGGGGGCACACATCGCCGGATTCCATCTGGAAGGTCCCTACATCGCCCCTAAATACTGCGGCGCCCAAAGAGCTGACTTAGCCAAGGTACCCGCAGCAGCAGATTTTGGCGACCTGAAAAATGTCGCGCTCTTGACACTGGCTCCCGAGTTGGACGGCGCCATCGACTATATCAAAAACGCGCCCTTTCCCATCGTCCTCGGTCATACCGCCGCGGACTTTGAAACCGCCACAGCAGCTTTCCGCGCAGGCGCAAACGGTGTCACCCACATTTTCAATGCCATGCCGCCTCTTCATCACCGTGAGCCCGCCGTCATCGGTGCGGCAATGATGGAGAATGCTTACGCCCAAGTCATTTGCGACGGAAAACATATCCACCCCGCAGTCATCCATGCCCTTTACCGAATGTTCGGTCCCGACCGCTTGGTGCTCATTAGCGACTCCATGCGTGCGACGGGTCTTCCCGACGGGATGTACGAGCTGGGCGGTCAACCCGTTATTGTCAAAGACAGTGTAGCCAGAACCGAAAGCGGTGCCCTCGCAGGAAGCACCTCGACCCTTGCCGATTGCGTACGTTGTGCCGTATCCTTCGGCATCCCCCGTTCCGATGCTATCAAAATGGCCACCGAAACCCCCGCTCAATATCTCGGTCTTCCCAAGGGAAAGATCGCCGTGGGCTACGATGCCGACCTGCTGGTAGTAGACAACGAACTAAATATCAAAGAGGTTCTCCTCTGCGACCGACTTTGATTTTCACGCCTGCGGGCGTGGGAGGTCGCTTTTTTGAAAAAAAGCTCCGCAAAAAACTTTTGATCCGCGCCCTTACTGAAGCTTGAGCGAACATACTGCACCCCATGGGGTATTGCTATGTTCGCCCAAACTACCAAAAGGGCGCAGGTCAAAAGTTTTTGCGGAGCTTTTTTCAAAAAGCGACCTCCTGCGCCCGCAGGCGCAAAAATCACTTGATCTTACGACACTCCAAATAATATCTCTTGTCCTCGGCATGTCCCATGGAGAAGGTTTTTCTCGGAAGCGCACCGTCGCACATGACCGTCTTGAAAAGCTGATCCTTGCCCATACCGTCAAACAAGAAGCCGATCGCTCCCTCGCGCCGTGCAAGAGCTTCGGTGGCCGCTGTACCGTGGATATAGTCCACCGATGCCTCCTCGTGAGAAGAAAGGTAGCTGTCAATAAAGGTCTGAAGAGTACCGACAGTCAACTGCTGCGTGGGACGGCGGAAAATAACACTGCCCTCACCTCCCGCGTGAACATATTCCACCGACTGAGGCTTTTCGAATCCTTCCAAGTTTCCCGCATACTCGCGAAGCGCCTCCACGACTGCCGCAGGAGAGACCCCAAACATCACTCGGTAGATGGGTTCAAAATTCAACGCCTCATCGTGAAGGTTGACCACCTCCACCAAAGCATACCGTGCGGGATGATCCTTGGCTGCCTCTCCCAGTGCCGCTTTGACCTCCTCGTAAGCCGCCTTTGCCGATGCCAGCGAATGATTTCCGTCTCCCACAGCGAACAGAAGAGGGGCAAATTCACCGTCATAACGCGCTGCCATCGCCTCGGGCGCGATCAATGCCTCAAGAGCCTTGTTCACCGCCTCTTGTCGCGCCTTGTCAACGAAATATCCCTTGACATGACCGCCGCCCAACATCAGATCAAAATCATAGGACTTCGCCAATTCATCAGCAACCGCCGCAACAGGCTCAATCACCGTTTTTTGGGGATCGTCGATCAGCACCATAACATGGGGTAGCTCAATAGACGCCCCTCTGCGAACCGCCACACGGGGCGGAATGCGCTCAAGTACCGTTCCCTCGGTTGCGCGAATCAATGACTCCGCTCCCTTGGTATACTCATAGCATTCCAAATCAATGCATCCCACGATGCCGCGACGCACCGAGCCGTTGGCAAGAGTACGCTCTAATAAGATCATACTCGCCTCATGCTCTTGAAGCACGTCTCGAACATATTCGGTCATCCGTGCATTAATGGCGGGAACACGTCTCTCTGTCTCGTCCAAATACACCTCCGGCAAGATCAGTGCCAAGGTAGACGGCGCGTCCCCGGCGAGCTTTTCGGCAGCCTTCCAGTATTCCGGCTCGCTGGTATGCTGATCGCAAGCGATGACCGCCCATTTCTCGCCATCGTTTTTATCAAAATCGGGAAGCAATATATTCGCTTCGTAAAGGTATTTGCTCATCGTAGTCCTCCAAAACAAAATCTATTTTATATTTTATCATATTTTCCGCGCAAATGCAACGTCTCAACAAAAAAAAGTCCATGAAACACAGATAAAAAGCCCGTTGTTTTGTTAAAATTGCCCTTTGAAAATTCAAGAATTTTTTGGTATAATATTAATAAGATAAAATTTTTCATTCCAAAAAAGAAAGCAAGGTGACATTGAAATGGAAATCAAGAACATCAAAAAAGGCGACTACCTGGTCTACGGAACCAACGGCATTTGCCTTGTAGATGAAATTTCGGAGATGGTCTTCCCCAACGGCGGCGAGCGCAAGCTCTACTTCATCCTGCGCCCCACGAAAGACACCGGCTCGATCATTTACATCCCCCACGACAATGCCACCCTTCTGTCCAAACTGCGTCCCGTCCTGACCGGCAAAGAAGCAGAAGCCCTCCTCACCGAGCCACATAGCGCCACCGACTGGATCGATGACAGAAAGTTGCGAACACTCGCCTTTCGAGAGACCCTTCAAGAGAGTGACCCCAATGCCCTGGCTCCCCTCGTAAAATGCATCTGTCTCAAGCGCGATGAACTGTCGGGTCAAAACAAAAAACTGTCCTGTGCCGACCGCGAAGTTCTCACCGCAGCAATCAGCGCCATCTGTGGCGAGCTTTCCTTTTCCTTGGGTCTATCCCATGACGAAATTGCAGAAAAATTACAAAACAACCTAAAAATTGCACTTTAACAAAAAACTGCCACCGAAAAAAGTGCAGTCTTTTTTTAATCTTTGTTTTTGGTTTCTAAAACAATATATAAATCATAGCCTCCGCCCACAACCCCCGCCGATCACAAAAGACTCTCCACCGCCGAAACCACATCCTCCGCGCTCACTTGAGCGGTTTTGTAAATGCGTTCATTTGTCTTTTGTTCGGCAAAATTGTCGTCAAGTGCGATCACGGCACTCTTTCGATTGGCAAACTCGGGAAATGCCGCCAGCTTGTCCAAAAGCAACATTCCAAAGCCCCCCGCGCGAATCTCTTCTTCCAGTGTCACCACGGGGCAGTCCATTCCCGCCAATGCCTCGCGTACAAGTGTCGCCAAGCGGTCATATGGCTTGATACACTCGGAAAGAAGGATACCTACCCGCTTGCCCTTTTCCGCCAACTGCATCTGCGCTCGCATCGCCTCGCTGACAATTCTTCCGTGGGTGATCACGACAGCATCCAAAGCCTCTCCATCGGAAAAATCGCGACGAAGTCCTACGTCCTCCGGTTTTTTTCCACCGTAGAACCGTTCGACGACCGCCTTGTCCTCCCCCCCTCGGGGATATCGAATCGCTGTGGGCGCATTCAGGGAAAGTGCCTGCTCCATCGCCGTCTCCAACGCGCCGTAGGTAGCAGGGGTGTAGATCGTCATATTCGGGATCCCCGAAAGAAATGCCACGTCAAAAATACCATGATGTGTAGGTCCGTCCGAGGCATTCAAGCCCGCACGGTCAATGCAAAGACAAACGGGCAGGTTTTGAAGCGCCACGTCATGTATAATATTGTCATAAGCTCGCTGAAGAAAGGTCGAATAGATCGCCACCACGGGACGTTTTCCACCAACTGAAAGCCCCGCCGCATAGGTAACGGCGTGCTCCTCTGCAATTCCCACATCGAAGAATCTGCGAGGATAGATCCGACTAAAGTTGTCCAACCCCGTACCGTCACACATAGCGGCAGTGATCGCGCAAATGTCCTCATTTTTTTCGGCCATAGACACCAGCTTGTCCCCAAAACAGGAGGAAAAGCAACGGTTACCGCAAACCGCTCCGCCCGGTGCACAGGAATGATAACGGTCAGGCTCCTGCTCGGCAGGCTCATACCCTTTTCCCTTTTGCGTCTTGATATGGATCACCACACTGTCTTGCTGCTCCAACGCCAAGCGAAGGATCCCTTCTACCGCCTCCATATCGTTGCCGTCCACGGGACCGAGATAATACAGCCCCATCTTCTCAAAATAATTGCTTCCGTAAAGCACATTTTTGAACAAACGCTTCACCTTTTTGATGGCTCTGCATATATATTTACCAACGAAAGGAATCGCATTGAGAACCTTTACCGTAGCCTGCTTGGTCAGAAAATATCCCTCGCCCGATCGGATCTTGGAAAGCGACTCGGCAAAATGTCCGATGTTCTTGGAGATGGACATTTCGTTCTCGTTGATGACCACGATAAGACGCAGCTTACGGTCACAGTTATTGAGTGCCTCATGGATCATTCCTCCCGTAAAGGCACCGTCACCAACGACCGCCACCGTATAGGCATCCGAGCCGTTCATCGCATCGGCACGCGCAATACCGAGTGCCGCGGAAAGGGATGTTGAGCTGTGTCCCGCCCCAAAGCAATCGTGCTCGCTTTCCGACCGTTTGGTGAAGCCGGAAAGTCCACCGGGACGGCGCAAGGTATCAAAACGCTCTCGTCTACCCGTCAAGATCTTATGCACATAGCTCTGGTGCCCCACATCGAAAATAATATGATCATGCGGTGTGGAAAAAACGCGATGCAAAGCAATGGAAAGCTCCACCACGCCCAAGTTAGAAGCCAAATGCCCACCCGTTTCGGTGACATTCTCCACCAAAAACGAACGAATCTCTTCCGCCAATCGGGGGAGATCCTTTTCATCCATTGCACGAACGTCTTCGGGGCTGTTTATTTGATTCAGATATTGATAATTCTCGTTATCCGACATACGTTTCCCCTTTTTTGAAATAGGACGGCATTACGGTATGGATCATTCGCAACCGATCCGAAGTCGCACAAAGCTCCGACTTTTCCCAAACACCGTTGAAATTTATTATATCACGTTTCTTCATTTTCGTCAATCCCGAAAGGAGTCCCCATGTCCTATAAAATTCTCCGAGAACTGTTTTCGGAATGTCTTTCAAGAACCTATCAGACCGCCGAAAATGCCGCGAACTTTGATGTTGAGCAAAATGACGGTACCCTTTTCATCTACTTTGAGCATAGCCGCGGAAGCGAGGATTGGCGCAACAATCTCAATTTCCGCATCCGCCCTTATGGCGATATGCACCCCGTTTGGTACTGCCACGCGGGCTTTCTGCGCGTCTTTAAGAGCGTTCTGCCTCATGTTGCCCCTTACATAGAAGCCCCCGACACCCGCCGTATCGTTATCGTTGGCTACAGCCACGGCGGTGCACTGGCGGTACTTTGCCATGAAGCGGCATGGTACCGTCGCCCCGATATTCGAAAACATATTCGCTCCTTTGCCTACGGAGCGCCGCGTGTCCTGTTCGGAAGCGTTCCCAAGGTCGTTCGAGAACGGTTTCAAGAGCTGTATCTCATCCAAAACCGGGACGATCTGGTAACACACCTGCCACCCGCCGTTTTGGGATATCACCATGTGGGAAATATCATCACCATCGGTGAACGCGGTGTCTTCTCACCCGTAGATGCGCATCGCCCCGAAAGCTATCTTGCCGCCTTGGAAGCCATGGAATAGCTCACACACCGAAATACGCACGAATGGTCTCCTCCGTACATTCAGCCTTACCTTGCAGAAAAGGAGCTTTTCCGCCGCCACGCGCGCTCAGTGCCTCACAAAAACGGGAACGCCACGAGGCAAAATCCTCGCCGTGATATGCGGCAACAAACGAATATGCACCGCGCCCATCCTCCGAAAAAGCGGCGCAAATGCCCCCGGCCTTTTCCTCGGCCGCGCTTACCAGCAACCGAAGGTCATTGGCATCCATTTCTTTTTCCATAAAAAGCAAATGTCCATCGGTCTTTTGTGCCGCCGCAGCCTTGAGCGCGATCAGCTCCCTTTTAAGACCGACTATGCGATACTCCGCTGCCGCCAAATCGTTCCAAAGCTTGTCTACTCCCTCGACGATCCGCTCACGAGGCAAAGAAATACGATTGGAAACAGCAGTAGCACGACCGTATTCGGCATTGAATGCCTCCAATGCGTCAAAGCCGCATTTCATATGGATTCGTGTGCCTCCCTTATAACGAATGGCGAACAAAAGCTTGATCATACCGATCTCACCCGTTCTCGATACATGAGGCGCACAGCAAGCGCAAGCATCCACACCTTCGATGGTGACAATGCGTACATTTTCGGTCAAATCCAGCTTGGCACGGTAACAAAGTGTCCCCAGCACCTCGGGCGCAGGATATTCCGCTTTCACCTCAAGATTGGTCGCCACGACCTCGTTGGCAGCTCGCTCAATATCCCGGAGCATGACCTCATCGATCACGCCGTCCATATCCAAGGTCACATCCTCACTTCCCAAGTGAAACCCAACATTGTTGAAGCCGTAACGCGAATGGATCAAACCGGATACGATATGCTCTCCCGTGTGGTTCTGCAAATGCCGTATCCGCCTATCTCTGTCCACCTCGCCGTGAACGGTCGCCCCAACCGCAAGAGGCAAGTCGATCATATGCACAATCACACCGTCCCGAATACGCACATCCGACACCGTCGCTTCCCCCAACCGTCCGATATCCGACCGCTGACCACCGCCCTCGGGACAAAAAGCCGTTGCCGAAAGTACCGCCGCAAATCCGTCGTCACAAGCCTCACAAGACAGAACCTCGGCATCAAAAGCCAACCGATAACCGTCAAAATCAAAATATTTTTCCGTCATACCGTATCCTCATTCATTCAACATCAACCGAGAGCGCCTGAGCGCGATCACCGCAAGAGGGATCAGCACAAGCTGAACCAATATCCCCGGCCACGCATTGACAAAGTACTCGGTAAAAAAGTAAGCCGCCGTCATCCCCTTGCCGCTAAGACCTAAAAGGACAAGCTGAGCCAGTCCGCCGACTGCGCGCCCACCGATCATAGCACATACCAGCGACACATACACATAACCCGTTTTTTTGGGAAATCCCCGATAAAGAAGCCCCGCCAAAAGTCCGTAAACCGCCAGCTCAAACATCATAGCAAGTGCCGCAGGATACAAATACGGACGTCCAAAGATCAGTGACCGCAAAATCGGTGCCACCGCTCCCACAGCAGCCCCCCACAGTCCTCCGCACAAAAATCCGCACAAAAGCACGGGAATATGCATCGGACAAAGCATATTGCCGATATCGGGAATATTGCCCGTGATCATAGGCAGAACCAGTGCCAGTGCCAAGCAAACAGCCGCATAAGTCAATCCGCGTAAATTCTTTTTTAAATTCTCATTTTTCACCGTTTTCGATCTCCTTATCAAGGTGTTTTTATTGTATCATATTTTTGCCCTCTTGTAAACCCACCCTCAAAAAACTCTTGACAAATTCGCGGTCTTATTTTATAATTATGATTTGTATAGAGGGCGCCTGCGGGCGCGGGAGGTCGCTTTTTGAAAAAAGCTCCGCAAAAACTTTTGTTCCGCGCCCTTGCTGATGTTTGAGCAAACATACTGCACCCTATGGGGTACCGCTATGTTCGCACAAACCCAAAGGGGGCCCGGGTCAAAATTTTTTTGCGGAGCTTTTTTTCAAAAAAGCGCCCTCCTGCGCCC